>NZ_JBEXPG010000062.1:17159-53505 GCF_040611935.1 Streptomyces sp. NPDC006512
GAAACCACCGGACGGACGGTCGTCGCGACGGAAGCCGCCACCACGGTTGTCATCACGACGGTCACCACCGGAACGGAAACCACCCGACGGACGGTCATCGCGGCGGAAGCCGCCACGGTCGCCACCACGGTCATCACGGTTGAAACCACCGGACGGACGGTCGTCGCGACGGAAGCCGCCACCACGGTTGTCATCACGACGGTCACCACCGGAACGGAAACCACCCGACGGACGGTCATCACGGCGGAAGCCGCCACGGTCGCCACCACGGTCACCGCGGTCGTCACGGCGGTTGTCGCGGCGCTCGAAGTTGCCGCGGTCGTCGCGACGCTCGAAGGTGCGCTCCTGGGCGACGGGCTCGGCGACGGCGGCGACGGCAGCCGCGACCTCGGCCTCGGCGGCCTCGACGACCTCGGCGACGGCGGCCTCCGGGTCCTCACCGCGCTCACGGGCGGAACGGGCGACGAGGCGGTCGGCCTCCTCGCGCAGCTCCGCGGCGCGGCGGGTCAGGCGCTCCAGCTGCTTCGTGAGGTCGGCGACCTCGCGCTCGGCCTGCTTGGCGGCGTTGTTCGCGGAGTCGGCCTGGACCTCGGTGAGCGAACGCGCACCGGTGATCTCGGCGACCTCGGGCTCGAACGCGCCGGCGCCCTGGACGATGTGGCGCGAGGCGTCGACGCCCGCGTCCTCCATCAGGCGGAAGATCTGGCGGCGCTGGTGCGGGAGCGCCAGCGACACGACGACACCGGACTTGCCGGCGCGGGCGGTACGGCCCGAGCGGTGCAGGTAGTCCTTGTGGTCGCCGGCCGGGTCCACGTTGAGGACCAGGTCGATGCCGTCGACGTGGATGCCGCGGGCGGCGACGTCGGTCGCGACGAGCGCGTTGACGTAGCCGTCCTTGAAGTCCGCGAGGACGCGGGTACGGGCGCCCTGCGTCATGCCGCCGTGCAGCGCGTCGGCCTTCACGCCGGACTCGATGAGCTGCTCGGCGATGCGGTCGGCGCCCAGCTGGGTGCGGACGAAGATGATGGTGCGGCCCTTGCGGGCGGCGATGGCGGCCGTGACCGGCGCCTTGTCCTTCGGCTTCACGACGAGCACGTGGTGCGTCATGGTCGTGACGTTGCCCTGGGCGCTGTCGACCTCGTGCGTGACGGGGTTGGACAGGTAGCGCTTGACCAGGGTGCCGATCTCGTTCTCCATGGTGGCGGAGAAGAGCATGCGCTGGCCGCCGCCGGGGATCTGGTCGAGCAGCTCGGTGACCTCGGGCAGGAAGCCCAGGTCGGCCATCTGGTCGGCCTCGTCGAGGACGGCGATCTTGACGTTCTCCAGCGAGCAGGCGCCGCGGTTGATGATGTCGCGCAGACGGCCGGGGGTGGCGACGAGGACGTCGACACCGCGCTCCAGGGCGTAGATCTGGTTGCTCATGGAGGTACCGCCGCAGACGACCTTCATCTTCAGGCCGAGGACGTCGCCGTAGGGCTGGAGGGCGTCCGCGACCTGCATCGCGAGCTCACGGGTCGGCGTGAGGATGATCGCGCGGGGCTTCTTCTTCTCGGTGTGGCCGCCGGCCAGCGAGGCCAGGGTCGGCAGACCGAAGGAGAGGGTCTTGCCGGAGCCGGTGCGGCCGCGGCCCAGGATGTCCTTGCCGGCCAGGGCGTCCGGGATGGTCGCGGCCTGGATCGGGAAGGGGGCGGTGACGCCGTTCTGGGCGAGCTTGCGCACGATGCCGTCGGGCAGACCGAGGTCGCCGAAGGTGATGGTGGGCTCCGCGTCGGCCGCGTCGGCCTCGTCGTCGGAGTACGAGCTGTCGGCGGTCACGTCGGCCTCGAGGGCCTCGATGATCTCCTCCGCCTCGATGGCCTCCATGGCCTCGGTGACCGCGAGGGTCTCGGCGTCGACGATCTCGTTGGAGTCGTTCTCGGGCATGACGGAACGGTCAGAACTGGAAATGGACATGCGAAATGCGAAACCTTCCGGAGTCTCGGCACGCGCCCAAACTCCGTGAATCGCAAATCGACCGCCTCAATGCGGTCAGCCACGGCTAGGGAGAGTACGCGCCACGCGGCGCTCTTCGGATTCGGCGCCGGGCAATGGGATCAAACGATCTATAACCATACGCACCCTCCCGGGGGTCTGGCAAGTCGCTCCCGCAGAAACGCCTCTGACCTGGGACGATGCCTCTGGCGCGGGTTCCGGGAGAAGGGCGGCCGCCCCACCCCGAGCCGCCCGGGACTACGGCGTGGTGCCCGTTCCGGCGGTCGGATCGGGACCCGGATCGACGGGTCCGGGCGGAGTGGGTTCCGTCACAGAAGGTTCCGGATGGGGGTCGACGGGCGGGGTGGTCGAGCCCCCCGTACCGCCCGAGCCGGAACCGCCCGAGCCTGACCCGCCGGACCCGGAGCCGCCCGACCCGGAACCCGAGCCGGAGCCACCGGAACCCGAGCCGCCGGAACCCGACCCCGAGCCGGAACCTCCGGATCCCGAACCGCCTCCCGAGCCGCCCGAGCCGCCCCCGGACGGCTCCTGCGGCCCCTGCCCGCCCGCTCCGCCGCCCGGCCCGGCCGACGGCGAGGGCTGCCCCGGCCGGCCCGCCGGGGCGCCCGGGCTGGGCGAGGCTCCGGTCGCGCCGGACGCCTTGCCGGGTTCGCCGGCCTTGCCCGCCTGGTTCCCCGCGGCGTCCTTCACCCCGTGTCCGTTGCCGTGGACGCCGGAACCCCGCCCGGCGCCCGCGGCCGTACCCGTCCCGGCGGCTTCCTTGGCACCCACCGGTGCGCCCGGCCCGGGCTTCGCGGCGTCCTCGCCGACACTCATGCAGCCCGCCGACGCCGCCACCGCGAGCGCGGTGACGGCCAGTCTCAGGGAAGCGGACAACTGGCGCACGGGGGCACCTCCGGAGCACGGCGGCGGGGTCCGCGATGAGCGGGTCAAGTTGCCCAACTCCCTTTACCCCGTAAGAGACACGCCCCTTATGCGAACAGCTGCCGGGCCACCTGCGAACCCAGGTGCACGGCACCCAGCCCGACCAGCACCGATGCCAGGACGTTCGCGGCGGCGAGGAGGGACCGGCCGCGCTCGGCCAGCCGCAGGGTCTCGTAGGAGAAGGTCGAGTACGTGCTCAGCGCCCCGCACAGCCCCGTCCCGAGGAACAGCCCCAGCCGCGAGGAGCCCGCCCCGGCCAGCGCCGTCCCGGCCAGCGCGCCCAGCAGCAGGCAGGCGCCGGCGTTGACCGTGAAGGTCCCCCACGGGAAGACGGAGTCGTGGCGCGCCTGCACGGCCCGGTCGGTCAGGTAGCGCAGCGGTGCGCCCACGGCCGCGCCCAGGGCCACGAGCAGCCAGTTCATCCCCGCCCCCGGCCGGCGCCCCGGCCCCGTACCGCCCGTCGGGTCGCGGACGCCCCGGCCCAGACCGCCGCCAGCGCCCCCGCGACCGTGAGCCCCGCGTACGCGAGCGCGACGGCGGCCGCGTCCTCGTCCAGCAGCCGCGACACGTCCAGCGCGTAGGCGGAGAAGGTGGTGAAGCCCCCGAGCACGCCGGTCCCGGCGAAGGGCCGCACCAGGGGGTGCGCGGTGCGGCCGCCCTCGGCGATCAGCGCCATCAGCACGCCGATCAGCGCGCAGCCCACCACGTTGATCCAGAAGGTCGTCCACGGGAAGGCCCCGGGGCGGGCCGGCCACAGCAGCCCCGCGCCGTACCGCGCGCAGGCCCCGGCCACCCCTCCCGCCGCGACGGCGGCGAGCACCCGGCCCCGCGGTTCGGTCCGCTGGGCGGGTACGTGGAGGTCCACGTCCGGGTCGACGGGCTCCGGTCCGGTCACCCGTAGCCCAGGGCGTGCAGCCGTTCGTCGTCGATGCCGAAGTGGTGGGCGATCTCGTGCACGACGGTCACCTCCGTCTCCGCGACCACGCTCTCCCGGTCCTCGCACATCCGCAACGTGGGGTTCCGGTAGATCGTGATGCGGTCGGGCAGCACCCCGGCGTACCACTCGCCGCGCTCGGTGAGGGGGGTCCCCTCGTAGAGCCCGAGGAGCTCGGGGTCGTCGGCCGGTGGTTCGTCCTCGACGAACACCGCCACGTTGTCCATCAGCCGCGTCAGCTCCGGCGGAATCCGGTCCAGGGCCTCTGCGACGAGCTCTTCGAACTCCTCGCGCGTCATCTCCAGCACCCGGCCATTGTCGCTCCGGAGGAAACCGTTTTGGCGATAGCTCCCCGGATCCCATATGCTTCTCACGTCCCCGACGCGCTGAGAAGTGCCCGGCGGGCCTTTAGCCCTCATCGTCTAGTGGCCCAGGACGCCGCCCTTTCAAGGCGGTAGCACGGGTTCGAATCCCGTTGGGGGTACGCAACACCTGTGTGCGAGACTTGTTCTCGCACATTGCAAGGACCTGTGGAGCAGTTGGTTAGCTCGCCACCCTGTCAAGGTGGAGGTCGCGGGTTCAAGTCCCGTCAGGTTCGCTGAGGCTGGAAACAGTCTCGTGGCTGGGTAGCTCAGTTGGTACGAGCGATCGCCTGAAAAGCGATAGGTCGCCGGTTCGACCCCGGCCCCAGCCACAAGAAGAAGGCCCCGTCCTCTGGACGGGGCCTTCTGTGCGTCACCCCTCCGCCACCTCGGAGTCCGGCCGCGGCCGCTCCGCGCGGACCGCGCGCCGCCACCGCGTCAGTGCGAAGGCCGTCGCCGCCGATCCGGCCAGCCCCAGCAGCGCCCAGTCCGGTACGGCTCCGGCGACGGAGCCCACCCACTGCTCCACCGCGAACGAGTCGTCCACGTCGAGCAGCCCCGGCAGTGCGCTCGCCCCGTCGTAGACGAGGAACAGGGTGCCCAGGGTGATGAAGAACAGCCCGGACAGCAGCGAGGTGGTGTGCAGTTCGAGGCGGCCCGCCCGGAAGGCCCGGCCGCGCAGCCAGCGCCGCCCGCCCAGGTCGAAGCGCTCCCAGAGCAGGGCCAGCAGGAACAGGGGTACGGCCATGCCCAGCGCGTACACCGCCAGCAGCAGGCCTCCGTAGACCGGGCTGCCGCTGACCGCCGCGACCGTCAGGACGCTGCCCAGGATCGGGCCGGCGCAGAAGCCGGCCAGCCCGTAGACCGCGCCGAGCGCGTAGACGGACAGGGCGGTGGTCGGGCGGATCCGCCCGGACAGCTCGGCCAGGCGCTTGGGGGCGAAGCCGAGGCCGAGGACCTGGGCGAGGCCGAGCGCGATGATCAGCCAGCCTCCGGCGAGGACCAGCCCGTCCCGGTGGGAGTGGAAGAACCGCCCCGCGTAGGAGCCGGCCGCGCCCAGCGGTACGAGGGTGCTCGCGAGGCCCGCGTAGAAGATCCCGGTGCGCGCGAGGAGGCGGGAGCGGGAGTCGATCGAGTACGCGAAGAAGGCGGGCAGCAGCAGCGCGCTGCAGGGGCTGAGCAGGGCGAGGAGGCCGCCCAGCAGGGCGGCCAGGTATCCGATGCCGGTCACCGCCGGGCCCCCGCCTCGGTCTTCGCCCGCGCGATGGCGGCGGTGAAGGCGTCGAGGGGCTGGGCTCCGGCGATCGGCCTGCCGTTGACCAGGAAGGACGGGGTGGAGGTGACGCCGATGCGGTAGCCCTCGTCCTGGTCCTTCCTCAGGGCCGCCGCCGCTTCCTCGCCGGCCATGTCCTTCGTGAAGCGCTCCAGGTCCGGGACCCCGGCCTGCCGGGCCAGCTCGGTCAGACGCGCTTCGCCGAAGCCCTTCTCCTTGGCCCCGTCGGCGTACGCGGCCGCGTGGAAGGCGGCGAAGCGGTCCTGCTGCCCGGCGGCCCAGGCGGCCTTCGCGGCGGCCTCGGACTCGGCGCCGAAGATCGGGAAGTTGCGCCACTCGATGCGCAGGGTGCCGTCCTCGACGTACTTCTTCACCAGTTCGGGTTCGGTGTCCCGGGCGAACTTGCCGCAGTAGCCGCATTTGAAGTCGGAGTACTCGATGAGGACGACGGGCGCGTCGGCGCGGCCGGTCGCGAGCTTGTCGCCGGGCTCGCGGCGGGCCAGCGCCAGCAGCTCCGGGGCTGGGCCGGTGCGGGGCCCGGCGTGGGCGGAGGCCGCGGGGGAGCCGGCGGAGGTGTCGCGGGGCTTGTCCTCGGGGGCGGTGGCCTGCCAGGAGACCAGGCCGAGGGTGATCGCGGCGAGGGCCACTCCGGCGGCGGCGAGCAGGGGCTTGCGGGCGGAAGAAGACATACGGGTGCTCCAGAGGTACGGGTGGTGGGCGGGACCGGCGGGCGGCCCCTCCTACACCCGCATCACGGAGAGCTCCACCGGGTCCGGCGCGGGCCGGCCGGGTCCGCGTACGAGGACCCGTACGGGCACCGTGCCCTGCGGCCGGGCCGCCTCGGGGGCCGGGCGCGCCGCCGGGAGCGGGGCGTGGTCCTGCCCGGCGCGCGGCGGCACGGCCGGGGTCTTCCCGTGGCCGGGGGCGGCGGGGGCGCAGGAGGGTCCCCGCTGCCCGTCCGGGGCCGCGAAGGCCGCCGGTGCCGCGGGGCCGGCCGGGGCCGCCGAGGCGACCGGAACCGGAACGGTCCGGCCCGGGTCCGGGGCGGCGGCCGCCGGGGCCACCGCGGCCAGCAGCACCGCGAGTACCGCCGCCAGCAGGCAGCACACACGGCGACGGCGGGACAAGGTGGGCTGCCTCTCACTGGCACGACGGGGGACTCGTCCCGAAATGGTACGGGGAGGGGCACAAATGCGTTCGCCACCCGGAGGGCCCAGGTGAGATCCTCGACCAGGTATGTCTACTTCCTTCGCCGCCCTGCAGACGCTTCTCGGTGAGATCTCCCTCCGCGACGCGCACCGCCTCGGCCGCCGCCTCGAAGGCGCCCGCCGCATCCGCAAGCCCGAGGCCAAGCAGGCCGTGCTCGACGAGATCGCCGCGGAGGCCACGAAGGCCGCCGAGCGGCTCGCCGGCCGTGCCTCGCGCATGCCGGAGGTCACGTATCCCGAGAACCTGCCCGTCAGCCAGAAGAAGGACGAGATCGCCGAGGCGATACGCGACCACCAGGTCGTGATCGTCGCGGGCGAGACCGGGTCCGGCAAGACCACGCAGATCCCCAAGATCTGCATGGAGCTGGGCCGCGGCGTCCGGGGCATGATCGGGCACACCCAGCCCCGCCGGCTCGCGGCCCGCACGGTCGCGGAGCGGATCGCCGAGGAGCTGAAGTCCGAGATCGGGCAGACCGTCGGCTGGAAGGTCCGCTTCACCGACCAGGTGAACCCGGACGCGACCTTCGTGAAGCTGATGACCGACGGCATCCTGCTCGCCGAGATCCAGACCGACCGCGAGCTGCGCGCCTACGACACGATCATCATCGACGAGGCCCACGAGCGGTCCCTGAACATCGACTTCCTGCTGGGCTACCTGGCCCAGCTGCTGCCGAAGCGTCCCGACCTGAAGGTCGTGATCACCTCGGCGACCATCGACCCGGAGCGCTTCTCCCGCCACTTCGGGGACGCCCCGATCGTCGAGGTCAGCGGCCGTACGTACCCGGTGGAGGTGCGCTACCGCCCGCTCCTCGAAGAGGACTCCGAGGACTCCGACCGCGACCAGATCACGGCGATCTGCGAGGCCGTCGACGAACTCCAGTCCGAGGGGCCGGGCGACGTCCTGGTCTTCCTCTCCGGCGAGCGGGAGATCCGCGACACCGCCGACGCCCTGGAGAAGCGCAAGCTGCGCTTCACCGAAGTGCTCCCCCTGTACGCGCGGCTCTCGCACGCCGAGCAGCACCGGGTGTTCCAGCAGCACACCGGGCGCCGGATCGTCCTGGCGACGAACGTCGCGGAGACCTCCCTGACCGTTCCGGGCATCAAGTACGTGATCGACCCGGGCAACGCCCGCATCTCGCGCTACAGCCACCGCACCAAGGTGCAGCGGCTGCCCATCGAGCGGATCTCGCAGGCGAGCGCCAACCAGCGCAAGGGCCGCTGCGGCCGTACCAGCGACGGCATCTGCATCCGGCTGTACTCGGAGGACGACTTCCTCTCCCGTCCGGAGTTCACGGACGCCGAGATCCTGCGCACCAACCTGGCCTCCGTGATCCTCCAGATGACCGCGGCCGGGCTCGGCGAGATCGAGAAGTTCCCCTTCATCGACCCGCCGGACCACCGCAACATCCGCGACGGCGTGCAGCTGCTCCAGGAGCTCGGCGCCTTCGACCCGGCGGAGAAGGACCCGCGCAAGAAGCTGACGCCCATGGGACGCCAGCTCTCGCAGCTGCCGGTGGACCCGCGCCTGGCCCGCATGGTCGTCGAGGCGGACAAGAACAACTGCGTCCGCGAGGTCATGGTCATCGCGGCGGCCCTGTCGATCCAGGACCCGCGCGAGCGGCCCTCGGACAAGCAGACCCAGGCCGACCAGAACCACGCCCGCTTCAAGGACGAGACCAGCGACTTCCTCTCGTTCCTGAACATGTGGCGCTACGTCCGGGAGCAGCAGAAGGAGCGGGGCTCCTCCTCGTTCCGCCGGATGTGCAAGCAGGAGTACCTGAACTTCCTGCGGATCCGCGAGTGGCAGGACATCTACTCGCAGCTGCGCACGGTCGCCAAGACGATGGGCATCCACGTCAACGAGGCCGACGCCCCGGAGCAGAACGTCCACGTCTCCCTGCTGGCCGGCCTGCTCTCGCACATCGGGCTGAAGGACACCGACAAGAACGAGTACCTGGGCGCCCGGTCGGCGAAGTTCGCGGTCTTCCCCGGTTCCTCGCTGTTCAAGAAGCAGCCGAAGTTCCTGATGTCGGCGGAGCTGGTGGAGACCTCGCGGCTGTGGGCGCGGGTGAACGCGAAGGTGGAGCCCGAGTGGGTGGAGCCGCTCGCGCAGCACCTGATCAAGCGCACGTACAGCGAGCCGCACTGGGAGAAGGACCAGGCGGCGGTGATGGCGTACGAGAAGGTCACGCTGTACGGCGTGCCGATCGTCGCCCAGCGGAAGATCAACTACGGCCGGATCGACGCCGAGGTCTCGCGCGAGCTGTTCATCCGCAACGCGCTGGTCGAGGGCGACTGGCGGACCCACCACAAGTTCTACGCGGACAACCGCAAGCTGCTGACCGAGGTCGAGGAGCTGGAGAACCGGGCCCGGCGCCGCGACATCGTCGTGGACGACGAGACCCTCTTCGACTTCTACGACCGGCGCATCCCGGAGCACGTGGTCTCAGGGGCGCACTTCGACTCCTGGTGGAAGCACAAGAAGCACGAGGAGCCCGAACTCCTCGACTTCGAGCGCGAGATGCTGCTGACCGAGAAGGCGGCCGGGGTCACCAAGGCCGACTACCCGGACAGCTGGCGGCAGGGGCAGCTGAAGTTCCGGGTGACCTACCAGTTCGAGCCGGGCGCGGACGCGGACGGCGTGACCGTCCACATCCCGCTCCAGGTGCTGAACCAGGTCACCGACGAGGGCTTCGACTGGCAGATCCCCGGGCTGCGCGAGGAGGTCGTCACCGAGCTGATCCGCTCGCTGCCGAAGCCGATCCGCCGGCACTACGTGCCCGCGCCGAACTTCGCGGGCCGCTTCCTGGACACGGCCGTGCCGCTCCAGGAGCCGCTGCCGGTCACCCTGGCGCGCGAGCTGCACCGGATGGTCGGAGTGCCGGTCTCGGCCGAGGACTTCGACCTGTCGCGGATCCCGGACCACCTGAAGATCACCTTCCGGATCGTGGACGAGCGGCGCAAGAACCTCGCCGAGGACAAGGACCTGGAAGCCCTGCGGCTGCGCCTGAAGCCCAAGGCCCGCCAGGCCCTCTCCAAGGCCGCCGCCGCGACGGCCGAACGTGCGGGCGGGGAGTCCCTGGAGCGTTCCGGGCTGACCGACTGGACGATCGGCACCCTGACGAAGGTCTTCGAGACCCGCCGGGCCGGCCAGCCGGTGAAGGCGTACCCGGCGCTGGTGGACGAGGGGACGACGGTCTCCGTACGGCTCTTCGACACCGAGGCCGAGCAGCGGCGGGCGATGTGGCTCGGCACCCGGAAGCTGATCCTGCTGAACATCCCGGTGAACCCGGCGAAGTTCGCCTCGGACAAGCTCACCAATCAGGCGAAGCTGGCGCTCTCCAGGAACCCGCACGGCTCCATCCAGGCGCTGTTCGACGACTGCGCGACGGCGGCCGCCGACAAGCTGATCGCCGACCACGGCGGCCCCGCCTGGGACGAGGCGGGCTTCCGCAAGCTCTACGACGCCGTACGGGCCGACCTGGTGGACACGACCGTACGGACCGTGGGCCAGGTGCAGCAGGTGCTGGCCGCGTGGCAGGCCTGCGAGCGGCGGCTGAAGGCGACCAACAGCCTGGCCCTGATGGCCAACGTCGCGGACGTGAAGGCCCAGCTGGCGGCGCTGGTGCCGGCCGGCTTCGTGACCCTGACCGGCCTGCGCCGGCTGCCGGACCTGATGCGCTACCTGGTGGCGGCCGACCGGCGGCTCCAGCAGATGCCGACGGGCGCCCAGCGCGACACCACGCGCATGGAGAAGGTCCACGAGATGCGGGACGAGTACCTGTGGCTCCTGGAGCAGCTCCCGAAGGGCCGGCCGGTGCCCGAGGAGGTCACCGAGATCCGCTGGATGCTGGAGGAACTCCGGGTCTCCTACTTCGCGCACGCGCTCGGGACGGCGTACCCGATCTCCGACAACAGGATCGTGAAGGCGGTCGACGCCCTCGCCCCGTGATCGGGTTAGACCACACCCCCTGAGCTGCTGTACAGTGTCATTCGCAGCCGGGTAAACCGGCCGCGAACGAGGACCTGTGGAGCAGTTGGTTAGCTCGCCACCCTGTCAAGGTGGAGGTCGCGGGTTCAAGTCCCGTCAGGTTCGCAGAAACGTCAGGGCCCGTATCCCTTCAGGGGATACGGGCCCTGACGCGTTCCCGGGGCCGGGCGGGCGGCGGCAGGACGGCCGGCCCCGCCCCATGATCATCCGGCCACCCTCGAAGCCTCTGGAGGGCCTCCAGGGCGCCCCGGCGGCCCCGTTCGGCCCCCGACCCCCCGACCGGCCCGGCGAAGCCCTCAGCGGGCCTCCAGCGGGGCCCGGTCCGCGCGCGGCCCGCACGGGGCAAAATCCCCCGTCCGCATGAGTTGCTCTGCGGTGGACATCCCCTTACGGGTGCATTGCCGGATGTACAAGAGTGATCAACTGTGATGGGAGTCACCACACGAGTTTTTGAGACTCGCACGTTTATCGCACACCTACGCCCCCTCGATTTAATATGTGCAATGGCACCCCACCCCCGCAGTCTCCGCACGTCCACGCGAAACCGCCCCGTCCGGGCATAAAAAAGATCGCGCTGGACCCGGCGGAGTCCAGCGCGATCGAACGGCGATGAGCCTGTTGGGGCAGGCCCAGCCGCTTGAAGCCTTGTGGGTTTCATCGGATTGGGGGACCCGATATAGACCCGGTTAAAGCGGTGGTGCTGCGGGACCTCAGGCCTCGCTGCGCTGCTGCGGAATTCCCGCGAGCAGTGCGCGAACCTCGGCCTCGCGGTAACGGCGGTGTCCACCCAGGGTGCGGATGGACGTGAGCTTGCCAGCCTTGGCCCAGCGGGTGACCGTCTTCGGGTCCACGCGGAACATCGTGGCAACCTCAGCCGGGGTCAGCAGCGGCTCGGCATCAGGGGTGCGAGCGGTCATGAGCGGCCTCCTCGGGAGAACCGAACCATCTCGGTTCTTTCCTCTAAATTCTGCACCTTGGCCCACGTTGCCCGAAATGGACATACGCAGGCCGAGTCGGTTATAGGACGAACGGCTTGTCCTCGGCACTACAACTACACCATCCGTCCAGCCCCAAGGGCCAAACCGATGGAATTGCCCTCCGAGGTGTTCATCAGCGGCGGAAGCCGATGGACCGCCCCATAACGGACAGTCACCCCACTGTGACGATCAGTCACAGAGCGATCAGGAGTCGTCAGACCCCCCATAGAGTGCAATACCGAGCATTCCGCCCTTAGTTGGACGGAAGGAACCCTCCCCGGACTCCTTGTCCTATTTTGGCACGAGGGTAGGGGAAGGGCGCAAGGGTGTAGATAGTGCGGTCCGTCACGCTTGGGCCAATGGCCCGTATCGGGACGAAGGTCCTGGAACTAAGACCCTAATGTGGCGATCAAGCCGCTGATCTGCAACTTATGCCCGATCGGCCGATACAACCGATACGGGCGATACGCCCCGCGCCCGAACGGGGGCCCCGACGGCCGTGGCGAAGGACACCCCCGGCACGCCGTCAGTTCGCGAACAGTCTCTCCCGGACCGCCCGCCAGCGGAGCGCCAGCTCCGCGTAGACCTCCGTGGCCCCCTCCCGGTCACCCGCCCGCAGCGCCTCCAGCCCCGCCGCCAGATCGCGGGCCGACCGGTCGCCCGCCAGCGCGTCAGCCGGCAACGCGTGCAGCAGCCCCCCGTAATCCAGTTCGACCATCGACCGCGGATGGAACTCCTCCAGCCAGCTCCCGACCTCCACGAGCCCCTCCGCCAGCGGCCCGTACCCCTCCGCCTCCCGTAACGTCCGCAACCCCCGCGCCAGCCGCCGCCGCGCCTGCACCATCGGCGTCCGGTAGCGCAGCCGCTCACCCGGCACGTACTCCCGCTCCTCGTCCCCCACCAGCACGAACCAGCGCAACGGCACCTGCCAGACCCCCGTACGGATCCACGGCCGCGCATCCGGGTTCCGCTCCCGCCACGCCTCGTACTCCCGCGCCGCCCGCCGCCGCGCCGCCGCCGGCAGGGCCGCGTCCAGCACCGGCAACGGGAACGACTCCGTCAGCTCGCGCAGCGCCAGCCAGCCCCGCAGCCGCGTCCGCCACGGACAGACCAGCACCGCCCCGTCCCGCACCACGGTGAACGCGTCCGCGCTCTCGTGCGCCGGAACCCCGACCAGCGGAACCCGCACCAAGTCCGCCAGCGACCGACGCAGTTCGTCCTGCGCCGTCGCCACCACCCCCCGCCGGGCGTAGTCCGCCCAGTGCGTACGCTCCGGCTCCGCGAAGGCCCCGAGGGGCTCGTAAACACGCAGGTAGGAGGCGTACGGGACGATCGGCGCAGGCCGCGCCGCCGGCGGCCGCAACTCGGGGGATTCGCTCACGCAGTCGTACTCCCCCTTTTTCGGGGCTCCTTCACCTCCGGGGTGCCCGGAGGTGCGGAAAGCGGCGGGACACGGGAGTGTTCCGATCCCCGGACAGGCCCTACCCGGGCGGCCCGCAGGTCTTACTCTGCTCCCAGTGCGCCCTCCCCCACCCGCAGGGCGGGCGTCTTTCCGCCGCATCTCTTCCATGGGAGTCACCACCGTGACCGAAATGACCGACGGCGTCCTGCACACCCTGTTCCGCACGGAACAGGGCGGCCACGAGCAAGTCGTGCTGTGCCAGGACCGAGCCTCAGGCCTCAAGGCCGTCATCGCGATCCACTCCACCGCCCTGGGCCCCGCCCTCGGCGGCACGCGCTTCCACGCGTACGCCTCCGACGAGGAGGCCGTGCTCGACGCGCTGAACCTCGCCCGCGGCATGTCGTACAAGAACGCCCTCGCCGGCCTCGACCTCGGCGGCGGCAAGGCCGTGATCATCGGCGACCCGGCCGTCCTCAAGACCGAGGAACTGCTGCTGGCCTACGGCCGTTTCGTGGAATCGCTCGGCGGCCGCTACGTCACCGCCTGCGACGTGGGCACGTACGTCGCCGACATGGACGTCGTCGCCCGCGAGACCCGCTGGGCCACCGGCCGCTCCCCCGAGAACGGCGGCGCCGGCGACTCCTCGGTCCTCACCGCCTTCGGCGTCTTCCAGGGCATGCGCGCCAGCGCCCAGCACCTGTGGGGCGACCCGACGCTCCGCGGCCGCAAGGTCGGCGTCGCCGGCGTCGGCAAGGTCGGCCGCCACCTGGTCGAGCACCTCCTCGAAGACGGGGCCGAGGTCGTCATCACCGACGTCCGCGCGGAATCCGTCCAGGAGATCCTCGACAAGCACCCCGGCGGCAAGGTCACCGCGGCCGCGGACACGGACGCCCTGATCCGCACCCCGGGTCTGGACATCTACGCCCCGTGCGCGCTCGGCGGCGCCCTGAACGACGAGTCCGTGCCCGTGCTCACCGCCACCGTCGTGTGCGGCGCGGCCAACAACCAGCTCGCCCACCCGGGCGTCGAGAAGGACCTCGCCGACCGCGGGATCCTCTACGCGCCGGACTACGTGGTCAACGCCGGCGGTGTCATCCAGGTCGCCGACGAGCTGCACGGCTTCGACTTCGACCGCTGCAAGGCCAAGGCGTCGAAGATCTTCGACACCACCCTGGCCATATTCGCACGTGCGAAGTCCGACGGGATCCCGCCGGCCGCGGCGGCCGACCGGATCGCCGAGCAGCGGATGTCCGAGGCGCTCGCCGCGCGCGCCGCCGCCCGGGCCGGCGGCGCCCGTACGGCCTAATCCGACAGGGGGACCCGCCGGGGTGCGGCGAGACGGAACTCACTGCACTTCGGCGGGTCGCCCGCCAGGAAAGGGTTAAAATCGCAGCTGACCAGCGAGTACGGGGTGTCCCGCTGGTTCTGCACCGGGGCGCGTCATGCGGGCGGCGTACCGTATGGCCGCGGAAGCAGGTACCGTTAAACCCCTACGGACGGTCTCTCCACGGAGAGCCCGCTCCGAACCATGAACGCGTGTCAGACTCTGGGGCCGTCGAGCCCCGTCACCGAGGGGGTCGAGCCATGGGGCGCGGCCGGGCCAAGGCCAAGCAGACAAAGGTCGCCCGCCAGCTGAAGTACAACAGCGGCGGGACTGACCTCTCGCGTCTGGCCAATGAGCTGGGCGCATCGCCGACAGAGCCGCTGCCAATCAGCGCGCCGGTCGAAGTCGATGACGATCAGGATGATGACGACGACGACCCGTACGCCAAGTACGCGGCTCTGTACAACAGCGATGACGACGAGGACGAGGACGAAGAGTCCGGTCCGTCGGCGCACCGTCGCGGGGCTTGACGCGCAGATCTTCTGCACCAGCAGCGTCCGCGTCAGCTGACGAAACATCGAAACCCGGTCCAGGGCATCGCCCCGGACCGGGTTTCCGTGCTGCTCAGCCCGCGTAGGAACCGGTCAGGGTCGCACCCTCGGCGTGGTCGCCCCGGTCCAGGATCTCGCCGGCGACCCAGGCGTCGACGCCCCGGTCCGCGAGGGCGGTCAGGGCCACCTCCACCGACTGCTGCGGGACCACGGCCATCATGCCGACGCCCATGTTCAGGGTCTTCTCCAGCTCCAGCTGCTCCACCTGTCCGGCCTTGCCGACCAGGTCGAAGATCGCGCCGGGGGTCCAGGTGCCTCGGTCGACCGTCGCGTGCAGGTGGTCCGGGATGACCCGGGCGAGGTTCGCCGCGAGGCCGCCGCCGGTGATGTGCGAGTAGGCGTGGACCTCGGCCGTACGGGTGAGGGCCATGCAGTCCAGCGAGTAGATCTTGGTCGGCTCCAGGAGTTCCTCGCCGAGGGTCCGGCCGAGCTCCTCGACGTGCTGGTCCAGGGACATCCCGGCCCGGTCGAAGAGGACGTGCCGGACGAGCGAGTACCCGTTCGAGTGAAGGCCGGACGATGCCATCGCGATGACGGCGTCACCCGTACGGATGCGATCCGCGCCCAGGAGCCGGTCGTACTCGACGACGCCCGTGCCCGCGCCCGCCACGTCGAAGTCGTCCGGGCCCAGGAGACCCGGGTGTTCGGCGGTCTCGCCGCCCACCAGGGCGCAGCCGGCGAGGACGCAGCCCTCGGCGATGCCCTTGACGATGGCCGCGACACGCTCGGGGTGCACCTTGCCGACGCAGATGTAGTCCGTCATGAAGAGCGGCTCGGCGCCGCAGACGACGATGTCGTCCATGACCATCGCGACCAGGTCGTGGCCGATCGTGTCGTACACGCCCAGCTGGCGGGCGATGTCCACCTTGGTGCCGACGCCGTCCGTGGCCGAGGCCAGGAGGGGGCGCTCGTAGCGCTTGAGGGCGGAGGCGTCGAAGAGGCCGGCGAAGCCGCCGAGGCCGCCGAGGACCTCGGGGCGCTGCGTCTTCTTCACCCACTCCTTCATCAGCTCGACGGCGCGGTCGCCCGCTTCGATGTCCACGCCTGCGGCTGCGTAGCTGGCACCGGTGGTCTTCTCTGTCATGACAGGAGAGAGCTTTCGTGTCGTTACTGCGGGTGGTGCAGGGCCCTGGGAGAAGCTTCAAAGACAGGGCCCCGCGCAGGTTGAGCGGGCGCGCGCGGGGATCCGGCTACGGGCGGCGCAGCGCGTCGGCGGCGTCCGTGCCGCCGGCGAGCTCGGTCTCCAGGAGCTGCTTGCCGAGGAGCTGCGGGTCGGGCAGTTCCATCGGGTACTCGCCGTCGAAGCAGGCCCGGCAGAGGTTGGGCTTCTGGATGGTGGTCGCCTCGATCATCGCGTCGAGCGAGATGTACGAGAGGGAGTCCGCGCCGAGGGACGTGGCGATCTCGTCGACCGTCATGCCGTTGGCGATCAGCTCGGCCCGGGTGGCGAAGTCGATGCCGAAGAAGCACGGCCACTTCACCGGCGGCGAGGAGATCCGGATGTGGACCTCCGCCGCGCCGGCCTCGCGGAGCATCTTCACGAGGGCGCGCTGGGTGTTGCCGCGGACGATCGAGTCGTCGACGACCACCAGGCGCTTGCCCCGGATGACTTCCTTGAGGGGGTTGAGCTTCAGGCGGATGCCGAGCTGGCGGATCGTCTGCGAGGGCTGGATGAAGGTCCGGCCGACGTAGGCGTTCTTGACCAGGCCGGAGCCGTACGGGATCCCGCTGGCCTCCGCGTAGCCGACGGCGGCGGGCGTACCGGATTCCGGTGTCGCTATCACCAGGTCGGCGTCGACGGGGGCTTCCTTGGCGAGGCGCCGGCCCATCTCGACGCGCGAGAGGTAGACGTTGCGGCCCGCGATGTCGGTGTCCGGGCGCGCCAGGTAGACGTACTCGAAGACACAGCCCTTGGGCTTCGCTTCCGCGAAGCGCGAGGTGCGGAGGCCGTTCTCGTCGATCGCGATGAGCTCGCCCGGCTCGACCTCGCGGACGAAGCTGGCGCCGCAGATGTCGAGGGCGGCGGTCTCGCTCGCGACCACCCAGCCGCGCTCCAGGCGGCCGAGGACCAGCGGGCGGATGCCCTGCGGGTCACGGGCGGTGTAGAGGGTTCCCTCGTCCATGAAGACGAGGGAGAAGGCGCCCTTGACCTTCGGGAGGACCTTGGTGGCCGACTCCTCGATCGTCAGGGGCTTGCCGTCCTCGTCGGTCTGCCCCGCGAGCAGGGCGGTGACCAGGTCGGTGTCGTTGGTGGCCGCCACCTGGGTGGCGCGGCCGTCCTGACGGGGGAGGTCGGCGACCATCTCGGCGAGCTCGGCGGTGTTCACCAGGTTGCCGTTGTGACCCAGGGCAATGGAGCCGTGGGCGGTCGCGCGGAAGGTGGGCTGCGCGTTCTCCCAGACGGAGGCTCCGGTGGTCGAGTAGCGGGCGTGACCGACCGCGATATGACCTTGGAGCGAGCCGAGAGAGGTTTCGTCGAAGACCTGGGAAACGAGGCCCATGTCCTTGAAGACGAGGATCTGGGAACCGTTGCTCACAGCGATTCCCGCGGACTCTTGTCCGCGGTGCTGCAGTGCATACAGTCCGAAGTAGGTGAGCTTGGCGACCTCTTCACCCGGAGCCCAGACACCGAAGACGCCGCAAGCGTCCTGGGGGCCCTTCTCACCGGGGAGCAGGTCGTGGTTGAGTCGTCCATCACCACGAGGCACGGCTCCGAGTGTAGGCGAGATCGACCACTGGTCCGAATTGAGGAACGCCCGGAAACGTCACAGTGCGGACAGTCGGGTAACACCTGCGGAGGGTGACCGGAAAGAGGCCTGGTGGGAGCCGTCTCGATATCCGGAATGCCCTGGTTGACAGGTGCCTGTGGGTTCGTACAAGGTTCCGACTCATGCAGCCTTTCGGTGACAGCACCGTCACCCTCGTCGAGCGCCGGCACGTGGACCTGGTCCGTGTCGCGAGCGCCATCTGTCGCAGCTGCGCGTAGGCACCGCCGCGCGCCGCGGCGCGCGTTTCCCGTTCTTCCGGCTTTTCCCGTCGTGCTGAGTCCAGTTGCGGCGTTCCGCGCCGGCCCCTTCCGCTCTGCCCTCCCGCCCTGACCGAGCCTGCCCCGCCGTGCCGCGCGCCGTCCCGCGCCGCCTCCGGGCAGGCCGGCGGCCATGCCTTGGAGTACCTGTGACTTCGCACGAATCGAACCTGTCCCGGCGCGCCTTCGGCGGCGCCGTCGGGGTGACCGCGGCCGCCGCTGCGGTGGGCCTGGGCGCGACCCCGGCGGCGGCCGTCGAGGCGCAGCACGCCGGACCCGAGGAGCGGGAGTTCCGGGCCGCCCGCGGGCGGCAGTCGCGGCGCCCGAACATCCTGTTCATCCTGGGTGACGACCTCGGCTGGTCCGACCTGTCCTCGTACGGCGCCCCGCACATCAAGACCCCGAACCTGGACCGGCTCGCCCGCCAGGGGGTCCGCTTCACCGACGCCTACTCGGGCTCCGCGACCTGCTCGCCGACCCGGTTCAGCCTGTACACCGGGCGCTACCCGGCGCGGACCAGGGGCGGGCTGGCGGAGCCGATCGCCGACAAGTCGGCGGGGCTGGAGCCGACGCATCCGACGCTGGCCTCCCTGCTGAAGGAGGCGGGCTACGCCACGGCGCTGATCGGCAAGTGGCACGCGGGCTACCTGCCGGACTACAGCCCGACCAAGTCGGGCTGGGACGAGTTCTTCGGGAACTTCGGCGGGGCCCTGGAGTACTACTCCAAGCTGGGCCTGGGCGGCGAGTACGACCTCTACGAGGGCGACGCCGAGTACAAGGACCTGCGCTACTACACGAAGATCATCACCGAGCGGGCGAGCGAGTACGTCTCCCGCGACCACCACGGCAAGCCCTGGCTGCTGAACCTGAACTTCACCACCCCGCACTGGCCGTGGATCGCCGAGGGCGACACCCGGGAGAGCGCCGAGATCGTCCGGCGCATCAAGGCGGGCGACGGGCGCGCGCTGTGGCACCAGGACGGCGGCTCGGTCGAGAAGTACCGGCAGATGGTGGAGGACCTGGACCGGTCGGTGGGCGAGGTGCTGAAGGCCCTCAAGCGTTCCGGGCAGGAGGACGACACGGTGGTGGTGTTCTCCAGCGACAACGGCGGCGAGCGGTTCTCGTACAACTGGCCGCTGTCGGGCAACAAGGCCTCGCTCCAGGAGGGCGGGATCCGGGTGCCGAACATCCTGCGCTGGCCGGCCCGGGTGGACGGCGGGCAGGTCAGCCACGTCCCGGTGTTCAGCCCGGACTGGACGGCGACGCTGCTGGAGCTGGCCGGCACCCGGCCGCACCGCGCGTACCCGCTGGACGGGGTGAGCCTCGCCGGGTACCTGCTGCGGGGCGAGAAGCCCGCGCAGCGGGACATCTTCTGGCGGGTCCGCGGGGAGCGGGCGCTGCGCCGCGGCGACTGGAAGTACTACCGGGGCAAGACGGGCCGGGACCAGCTGTTCAACCTGGCCGGGGACATCCGGGAGCAGGCCGACAAGGCGGCCGTGGAGCCGGCCCGGCTGGCGGAGCTGCGGGCGGCGTGGGAGAGGACGGACGCGGGACTGCTCCCCTACCCGGCCTGACGCCGCTCCGCCCGGGCGGTCATTCGACGGCCGTGGCCGCCTTCGCGCCGAGGCCCTTGCCGTCGGGAGCGGTCAGGGTCAGGGACTGGCCCTGGATCTTCCAGGCGAGCGGGCCGCTGCCGAAGAGTGCGGTCAGCGTCCGCTCGACCTCGCCCGTCGGGCCCTCGCAGGCCATCCGGGTCGCGGTGAGCGGCCCGAAGGTGACGGAGGGGCCGTCGACGGTGGCCTTGGCGCTGAACCGGTTGCAGCCGAGGCTGCCGCTCGCTGCCCCGTCGGCGGCGAGGGTGAACCGGGCCTTGCCGGCGGCCTCCGCGTCGAGGGAGGACGCGCTCTCGCCGCTGATCAGCGAATCGACGATCCACTGGGACGCGACGAGGGGGGCGTCCGGGACCGGGGGTTTGGAGCTCATGGCGATGGTGCTCCCGTCGGCGGTCTTCAGGGTCAGCCGGTCGGGGCCGCGGTCGACGGTGAGGCGGCCCGTGAACAGCTTGGCGAAGGCCGTCTCGAACTCCATGTTCTCGCAGGCCATCGTGGTGGAGGCGCCGGGCGTGACGGTGAGGGCGGAGGCGCCGTCGGAGACGACCTTCGCCGTGAAGCCGTTGCATCCGTAGTTGCCGGTGGCCTCGTCCGGGGCCAGGTCGACGCGGGCGGCGGCGGGCGCGTGGAGGGTGCGGCCGCCGATGGTCAGGGACTCGACGGCCCAGGAGCCCGTGGGGTCGGGGAGCAGCCGGCTCCCGTTCTGCGCGGGCTGGCCGCAGGCGGCGAGGCCGAGGAGGGCCAGGCCGGTCGTGAGGTGCCTGAGGGTACGCATGCTCCTGGGACGGAGCGACCGGCCGGACGGTTCCCCCGGGGCCCGGACGGTTTCCCCGCCGCTCCGCTCCGGCCGGCTCCGGTCAGCTCATCAGGGGCAGCAGGGCGGACAGGTCGGCCCGCTCCCCGCTGGCGCTGACCCGCGCGGAGTCCAGGGCCTCGGCCCAGCCCGTACGGCCGGTGGCCAGCCGGATCCAGGTGAGCGGGTCGGTCTCCACCACGTTGGGCGGGGTGCCGCGGGTGTGGCGGGGCCCCTCGACGCACTGGACGACCGCGAACGGCGGGATCCGTACCTCCACCGAGCCGCCGGGGGCCTTGACCGCGAGGGCGTCGGCGAGCAGCCGGGTACAGGCGGCCAGCGCCTGGCGTTCGACGGGGATCTCCAGTCCGGCGGCGCGGTTCAGGTCGTCGGTGTGGACGACCAGTTCGACGGTCCGGGTGACCAGGAAGTCGGCGAGGGTCATGTCCCCGATCCACAGGTCCAGCACCCGGCCGCCGGGGTTGCGTTCCAGCTGGTCGGCCATGCGGGCGGCGGCCCGCTCGTACAGCTCGGGCAGCGGGGCGCCGTCCAGGGTCTCGCGGGCGGCCTCGGAGATCTTCCCGGCGAGGGACGCGGTGGCGAAGGGCCACTCGACGGCCGGGAGTTCGGCGACGGCGGCGGGCGGCCGGGCGAGGCCGGCGGCGAGGGAGTCGGCGATCCACGCGACGTGCGCGGCGAGGTCGGCCACGGTCCAGTCACCGAGCCCGCTGGGCCGTGCGAGCTGCTCCGGCGTGAGGTCCCGTACGGCTTCGGCGACGTGCCCGAACTGCGCGGTGACGGCCGCGCGGATCTTCGCGGGGTCGTAGGTACGCGGCTTCTTCTTCCCAGGCGGCATGGCCCCGACCCTACTCGTGGGCGGCCTTCGCCGGCCGGAACGAACGGGCCCCCGCCCGGAGGGACCGGACGGGGGCTCGTAGGTGGAGCGGGCGGGGCGGGATCAGGCGAGCAGCGCCGGGATCGTCGCCTCGTGGGCCTCGCGGAGCTCGGCCAGGGGGAGCGTGAACTCGCCCTGGACCTCGATCGCGTCACCGTCGACCACACCGATCCGGGCGGCCGGCAGGCCCCGCGCACCGCACATGTCGGTGAAGCGGAGCTCCTCGCTGCGCGGGACGGCGACGATGGCGCGGCCCGCGGACTCGGAGAACAGGAACGTGAACGCGTCCAGGCCCTCCGGCACCACGACGCGCGCGCCGTTGCCGCCGCGCAGGCAGGACTCGGTGAGCGCCTGGATGACGCCGCCGTCGGACAGGTCGTGCGCGGCGTCGACCATGCCGTCGCGCGAGGCGGAGATCAGGATCTCGCCGAGCAGCTTCTCGCGGCCCAGGTCCACCTTGGGCGGCATGCCGCCGAGGTGGTCGTGGACGACCTGGGACCAGGCCGAACCGCCGAACTCCTCGGCCGTGTCGCCCAGCAGGTACAGCAGCTGGCCGGCCTCCGCGAACGCCATCGGCGTACGGCGGTTGACGTCGTCGATCACGCCGAGGACCGCCACGACCGGGGTCGGGTGGATCGCGGTCTCGCCCGTCTGGTTGTAGAGCGAGACGTTGCCGCCGGTCACCGGGGTGCCCAGCTCCAGGCAGCCGTCGGCGAGGCCGCGGGTGGCCTCGGCGAACTGCCACATGACGTCCGGGTCCTCGGGGGAGCCGAAGTTCAGGCAGTCGGAGATCGCGAGCGGCTTCGCGCCGGTCGCCGCGACGTTGCGGTAGGCCTCGGCCAGCGCGAGCTGCGCACCCGTGTAGGGGTCGAGCTTGGCGAAGCGGCCGTTGCCGTCGGTGGCCATGGCCACGCCGAGGTTGGTCTCCTCGTCGATGCGGACCATGCCCGCGTCCTCGGGCTGCGACAGCACGGTGTTGCCCTGTACGAAGCGGTCGTACTGGTCGGTGACCCAGGACTTCGACGCCTGGTTCGGCGACGAGACCAGCGCCAGGACCTGCGCGCGGAGCTCCTCGGAGGTCTGCGGGCGGGGCAGCCGGCCGGCGTCGTCCGCCTGGAGCGCGTCCTGCCAGGAGGGGCGCGCGTAGGGGCGGTGGTAGACGGGGCCCTCGTGGGCGACGGTGCCCGGGGGCACGTCCACGATCTGCTCGCCGTGCCAGAAGATCTCCAGGCGCTCGCCTTCGGTCACCTCACCGATGACGGTGGCGATGACGTCCCACTTCTCGCAGATCTCCATGAAGCGCTCGACGTACTGCGGCTCCACGATCGCGCACATGCGCTCCTGCGACTCGCTCATGAGGATCTCCTCGGGCGAGAGCGTCGCGTCGCGCAGCGGGACGGTGTCCAGCTCGACGCGCATGCCGCCGGAACCGGCGGAGGCCAGCTCGCTCGTCGCGCAGGAGAGCCCGGCGCCGCCGAGGTCCTGGATGCCCGCGACCAGCTTCTCCTTGAAGATCTCCAGGGTGCACTCGATGAGGAGCTTCTCCTGGAAGGGGTCGCCGACCTGGACCGCCGGGCGCTTGGTCGGCTTGGTGTCGTCGAAGGTCTCGGACGCGAGGACCGAGACGCCGCCGATGCCGTCGCCGCCGGTGCGGGCGCCGTAGAGGATGACCTTGTTGCCGGGGCCGGAGGCCTTGGCGAGGTGGATGTCCTCGTGCTTCATGACGCCGATGCAGCCGGCGTTCACGAGGGGGTTGCCCTGGTAGCAGGCGTCGAAGACGACCTCGCCGCCGATGTTGGGCAGGCCCAGGCAGTTGCCGTAGCCGCCGATGCCGGCGACGACGCCCGGCAGGACGCGCCTGGTGTCGGGGTGGTCGGCCGCGCCGAAGCGCAGCGGGTCCACGACGGCGACGGGGCGGGCGCCCATCGCGAGGATGTCGCGGACGATGCCGCCGATGCCCGTGGCCGCGCCCTGGTAGGGCTCGATGTACGACGGGTGGTTGTGCGACTCGACCTTGAAGGTGACCGCGTAGCCCTGGCCCACGTCGACGACGCCGGCGTTCTCGCCGATGCCGACGAGCATGGCGTCGTTCTGCGGGACCTTCTCGCCGAACTGCTTCAGGTGGACCTTGCTGCTCTTGTACGAGCAGTGCTCGGACCACATGACCGAGTACATGGCGAGCTCGGCGCCCGTGGGGCGGCGGCCGAGGATCTCGCGGATCCGGGCGTACTCGTCCTCCTTGAGGCCGAGTTCCTGCCAGGGCTGTGCCGCGTCCGGGGTCTCGGTGGCGTTCTTGACGGTGTCGAGGCTCATGCGCTGACCAGCTTCTTCAGGACCGAGGTGAAGAACGGGAGGCCGTCGGTGCGGCCCGTCCCGATCAGCGGCTCGACCGCGTGCTCGGGGTGGGGCATGAGCCCGACGACGTTGCCCGCGGCGTTGGTGACGCCGGCGATGTCGCGCAGCGAACCGTTCGGGTTACCGGAGCCGTCAGCGGCGTCGCCGCCGACCACGTAGCGGAAGGCCACTCGGCCTTCGGCCTCCAGTTCGTCGAGCACGCGCTCGTCGGCGACGTACCGGCCGTCCATGTTCTTGAGCGGTACGGAGATCTCCTGGCCGGCGGTGTAGTCGCCGGTCCACGCGGTCTCCGTGTTCTCCACCCGCAGCTTCTGGTCGCGGCAGATGAAGTGGAGGTGGTTGTTGCGGAGCATCGCCCCCGGCAGCAGGTGGGCCTCGGTGAGGACCTGGAAGCCGTTGCAGATGCCGAGGACGGGCATGCCGCCCTTGGCCTGCTCGATGATGGTCTCCATCACCGGCGAGAAGCGGGAGATGGCCCCGGCGCGCAGGTAGTCCCCGTAGGAGAAGCCGCCCGCGAGGACGACCGCGTCGACCTGGTGCAGGTCCTTGTCGCGGTGCCACAGCGAGACCGGCTCGGCCCCCGCGAGGCGGACGGCGCGCAGCGAGTCACGGTCGTCGAGCGTTCCGGGGAACGTGACGACTCCGATGCGAGTGGTCACCCTCAGGCCTCGACCTTCACGGTGAAGTCTTCGATGACGGTGTTGGCGAGGAAGGTTTCGGCCATCTTGTGGATGCGGTCGAGGGCGGCCTGGTCGACCGGTCCCTCCACCTCCAGTTCGAAACGCTTCCCCTGGCGGACGTCGGCGATCCCATCGAAGCCCAGACGCGGCAGTGCACGCTGCACCGCCTGGCCCTGGGGGTCGAGGATCTCCGGCTTGAGCATGACGTCGACTACGACGCGTGCCACTGGCACTCCCGTGTGGTGGTTGGTGCGAAGGCGGTTCCCTCAGCGTACCCGGCCGAAATTTCTACGCGGGTAGATATCGGAACCCCTCCGACACCCCGCCGTTTCGGCTTCACCAACGCTTCGCAAAATCCACCGGAAAACCACGCGCCCGGCATTGCGGTGGGACACGCGGGGAGAATTAACTGGGCTTCGCAATTCAATGAGAATCGCGGTACAAAGGAATCAGCCGGGATTCCGGCGGTTTGATGCATTCCACCGAAACATCCACAGACGCGACATCACCGCACGTCAGCGAGTGGTGACCGCGCACGAAGGGACCGATATCCGTGGCGCAGCGCGTAGTAGTCACGCTCTCCGACGACCTCGACGGTGGAGAAGCGGTGGAAACGGTCGTGTTCGCTCTGGACGGTAAGTCGTACGAGATCGACCTCAATGTGGCCAACGCAAAGAAACTGCGGAAGGGCCTGGCCCCCTTCGTGGCCGCCGGCCGCCGCCAGTCCCGTTCCGGGAAGGTGTTCCGTCACACAGCGGTCGCCCCGGACCCGGCGGTCGTGCGGGCCTGGGCCCGGGCCAACCAGCACGACGTGCCGCCCCGGGGGCGCATCCCCAAGCGCGTCTACGAGGCCTACAACGCAGCCCACTGAGAGCGGATTTGCCAACCACCCCCACCGATCGGCTAGTGTGTGGATCACGCCGAGGGGCCAGCCGGAAGGCCGGAACCCGAAGTCGTGCGGGTGTAGTTCAGTAGCAGAACACCCCCCTTCCAGGGGGGAGGCGCAGTGTGCAATCCCTGTCACCCGCTCTGCATCGCTTTGACGGCCACGGTTGTGGATCAGGTAGAGTGATGCTCGCAGCACACGGCACTCGTGCCGTGCAAGCATGCGGACGTAGCTCAGTTGGTAGAGCACCACCTTGCCAAGGTGGATGTCGCGCGTTCGAGTCGCGTCGTCCGCTCAGCGAACGAAGGCCCCGATCATTGATCGGGGCCTTCGTCGTATGCCGTCACATCACTTTCCCCCGCCTTCCCGCTGTGTGTCACAGGTCACCTCCGATGACAAATGTCATCCGGGGCGATGACAGCGCGCACTGACCGGCCGGTCCGGGCGCCGCGAGGCTGGGGACATGACCGACACAGTGATCCGGGCAGAGGGACTGCGCCGCGGCTACGCCGGCGGGTTCGAGGCCGTACGGGGCGTCTCCTTCTCCGTGGCGCGCGGCGAGATCTTCGCGCTGCTCGGCACCAACGGGGCGGGCAAGACCTCCACGGTGGAACTCCTGGAGGGGCTGACCGCGCCGACCGGCGGGCAGGTCCGCGTCTTCGGCCTGGACCCGTACGCCCGGCGGGCCGAGGTCCGGCCGCGGACCGGGGTCATGCTCCAGGAGGGCGGCTTCCCCTCGGACCTGTCGGTCGCCGAGACCGTCCGGATGTGGAGCGGGGTCACCTCCGGTGCCCGCCCGGCCGGGGAAGTGCTGGAGCTGGTCGGCCTGGGCGGGCGGTCCTCCGTACGGGTCAAGCAGCTGTCCGGGGGCGAGCGGCGGCGGCTCGACCTGGCGCTGGCCCTGCTCGGGCGGCCCGAGGTGCTGTTCCTGGACGAGCCCACCACCGGCATGGACCCGGAGGGGCGCCGGGACACCTGGGCCCTCGTACGGGAACTGCGGGCGCAGGGCACCACGGTGCTGCTGACCACGCACTACCTGGAGGAGGCCGAGGCTCTCGCGGACCGCCTGGCGATCCTGCACGAGGGGGAACTCGTCCTGACCGGCACCCCCGCCGAGGTGACCGCGACCCGGCCCTCCCGGATCCGCTTCATCCTGCCCGACGGGGTGCCCGCCGGGCGGCTGCCGCTGGGGCTGCGCGCGGCGGCGGACGGGCCCCACGTGGAGATCCGTACGGACCGCATCCAGCAGTCGCTCGGCGAACTGCTGCGGTGGGCAGAGGAAACCGGGGTGGAACTGGCCGGGCTCGACGCCCGCTCCGCCTCCCTGGAGGAGGCCTTCCTGGACATCGCGCGCAGCCGGCGCGAGGCCGGCGCGGACCACGGCGGCGAGATCAGCACCGGCAACGACGAGATGGCGGGGAACCGATGAGCACGCTGACCCTGAACCCCGGCCGGCTGGCGGCGCTCGGCCGCTCCGAGCTGACGCTGCTCGTGCGCAACCGCGCCGCGCTGAGCGTGGCCCTGCTCATGCCGCTGATGATGGTCTTCGTCCTGCGTTCTTCGCTCGACGAGGACACCGTGGGCTCGGTGGCCGAGGCCACGCTGACCGGCGGCATCGGCATGGTGCTCGTCCTCGTCGTCTACATGAACCTGGTCTCCGCCTACGTCGCCCGGCGCGAGGAACTCGTCCTGAAGCGGCTGCGCACCGGTGAGGCCGGCGACCTGGAGATCCTCGTCGGGACCGCGCTGCCCGCCGCCGTCATCGCCCTCGCGCAGATCACCGTCCTCGCCCTGGCCGGGGCGGCCGCCCTCGGCGCGCCCCTGCCGGCCAACCCGCTGCTGCTGGCCGCGGCCGTGCTCGCCGCGCTGCCGCTGCTCGCCGGGATGGCCGCCGCGACCAGCGTCGTCACCCGCAACGTGGAGACCGCCGGGATCACGACGCTGCCGCTGTTCCTGATCACGGCGCTCGGGTCGGGGCTGTTCCTGCCGCTGGACTCGCTGCCGGACGCGGTGGCCTCGGTGTGCGAACTGCTGCCGCTCAGCGGCGTGATGACCCTCGTCCGGGCCGGCTGGAGCGGTGGCGTCGAGGGCGGGGAGATGCTGACGGCCGCGGTCACCACGCTGGCCTGGATCATGGTGACGGTGTTTGCTGTCCAGCGGTGGTTCCGCTGGGAACCGCGCCGCTAGCTCCTTCGACCAGGGGACCTGGCGCACGACCGGGGGACGTGGGAACGACGTGTCGAAGCTGACCGGATGGTGGAGGAACCGCAGCAGCGCGGGGAAGATCGAGCTGTACACGCGGTGGTCCTTCCACTCCTTCGTGCTGATCGAGAGCCTCGCCGTCCTCATCGGACTGGTGCCGGCGGGCGGCGGGGCCGTCACCGCCGCGCTGGTGCCGCCGCTGGTCGCGCAGATCGGGCTGTGCGGGCTGCTGTCCTCCCGGGCGCTGGACTGGGTACTGGGCCGGCGCGAGCGGCCGGTGCGGCTCGCGGTGGCGATGGTGGCGGTCACGTCCGCGGTCTGCCTGGCGGTACTGGTCCTGCGGACGAGCGGGGACCTCCCCAACGAGAACGTCGCCCCGATGCTCGTGATCAACCTGGCGGGTTTCGCGTCCGGCTCGCTGACGCTGGCCCTGCGCAAGGTCCGGCACATGGCGCTGGTCACCCCGGTCGCGACGGCCGCGCTGACGAGTCTGGCCCTGGCCGCCGGACGGCCCGTGGGGGAGGCCGCCGGGCTCGGGGTGGGGCTGCTGTTCATCACGCTGCTGCTGACCATGGCCTGCGGGTTCTCCGGGTGGCTGCTGAAGACCGTGTACGAGCTGGACCACGCGCGCGAGCTCCAGGCGCAGCTGGCCGTCGCCGAGGAACGGCTGCGGTTCGGGCGGGACCTGCACGACGTGATGGGCCGCAACCTGGCGGTGATCGCCCTCAAGAGCGAGCTCGCGGTACAGCTGGCGCGGCGCGAGCGCCCGGAGGCGGTGGACCAGATGATCGAGGTGCAGCGGATCGCCCGCGAGTCGCAGCGGGAGGTCCGCGACGTCGTGCGCGGCTACCGGGAGGCGGATCTCGCGGTGGAGCTGGAGGGCGCGCGCGGGGTGCTGAGCGCGGCCGGGATGGACTGCCGCGTCGAGTTCGACGCGGACGGGCGGAGCCTGCCGGCCGAGGTGCAGTCGGCGCTGGGCTGGGTGGTCCGGGAGGCGACCACGAACGTCCTGCGGCACGGGGACGCGCGCAGCTGCCTGATCCGGCTGACGGCGCCGCGGGACTCGGGCACGGTGACGCTGCTGGTGGAGAACGACGGGGCGCCCGACGCCCCGGCCGGGCCGCCCGGATCCGGGCTCGCCGGGCTGCGGGAGCGGCTGGCGGCCGTGGACGGAACCCTGCTGGCCGGGCCGGCGGACGGCGGCCGGTTCCGGCTGCGCGCCGAGGTCCCCGGTCCTGGACTGCGACGAGTGGAGGCGCGGGCGTGAACCCCGTACGAGTACTGCTGGCGGACGACGAGCACCTGATCCGGGGCGCGCTGGCCGCGCTGCTGGCCCTGGAGGACGATCTGGTGGTCGTCGCGGAGGCGGCCTCGGGGCCGGAGGCGCTGGCGATGGCGCGCGCGCACCGGCCGGACGTGGCGGTCCTGGACCTCCAGATGCCGGGCGCGGACGGTGTGAGTGTGGCCACATCGCTGCGGACGGAACTCCCCGACTGCAAGACCATGATCGTGACCAGCCACGGGCGTCCGGGTCACCTGAAGCGGGCCCTGGCCGCCGGGGTGCGGGCCTTCGCTCCGAAGACGGTGTCGGCACAGCGGCTGGCCGAGCTGATCCGGACCGTGCACGGCGGAGGCCGTTACGTGGACCCGGAGTTGGCGGCCGACGCGATCAGCGCGGGGGACTCGCCGCTGACCGCCCGGGAGGCGGAGGTCCTGGAGCTCGCGGCGGACGGGGCGCCGATCGCGGAGATCGCGGAACGGGCCTCGCTGTCGCAGGGGACCGTCCGGAACTACCTGTCCTCGGCGGCGACGAAGCTGGGGGCCGAGAACCGGCACACGGCGGTGCGTCTCGCACGCCAGCGGGGTTGGGTATAGTTGTCCTCGCGCTACGGCGCACAGGCGGACATAGCTCAGTTGGTAGAGCACCACCTTGCCAAGGTGGATGTCGCGCGTTCGAGTCGCGTTGTCCGCTCAGAAGACGAAGGCCCCGATCACCGATCGGGGCCTTCGTCGTTCCTCAGGACCAGGTCTGGCCGGTGAGCCGCTCGTACGCCTCGACGTACTTGGCGCGGGTCTGCTCGACGACGTCCTGCGGCAGCGCGGGCGGCGGGAGTTCGCCCTTGGGGTCCCAGCCGGAGGCCGGGGAGGACAGCCAGTT
This sequence comes from Streptomyces sp. NPDC006512, assembly GCF_040611935.1. Lineage (NCBI taxonomy): Bacteria > Bacillati > Actinomycetota > Actinomycetes > Kitasatosporales > Streptomycetaceae > Streptomyces > Streptomyces sp. NPDC006512. Next base: position 46,762 of record NZ_JBEXPG010000062.1, read on the forward strand.
GCGGACGTACTGCTTGTCGAAGGAGGGCTGGGTGCGGCCCGGCTCCCACTGGTCGGCGGGCCAGAAGCGGGACGAGTCCGGGGTGAGGACCTCGTCGGCGGCGACGAGCGTGCCGTCCCCGTCGAAGCCGAACTCGAACTTGGTGTCCGCGAGGATGATGCCGCGCTCGCGGGCGATGTCCCGGGCGCGCCCGTAGACGGCCAGGGTGGCCTGGCGCAGCAGCGCCGCCGTCTCGGGGCCGGTGGTGCGGGCGACCTCCTCGTAGGAGACGTTCTCGTCGTGCTCGCCGACGGCGGCCTTGGCGGCCGGGGTGAAGATCGGGGCGGGCAGTTCGGAGCCGTCGACGAGGCCCTCGGGGAGGCCGAGTCCGCAGACCGTACGGGTCTCCTTGTACTCGGCGAGGCCCGAGCCCGTGAGGTAGCCGCGGGCCACGCACTCGACGGGGACCATGTCGAGGTTCTGGCAGATCAGGGTGCGGCCGGCCCAGTCGGCGGGGGCGCCGGCGGGGAGGTCGGTGCTGATGACGTGGTTCGGGACGAGGTCCGCGAGCTGGTCGAACCACCACAGGGACAGCTGGGTCAGGACGCGGCCCTTGTCCGGGATCTCGGTGGGCAGCACCCAGTCGAAGGCGGACATGCGGTCGCTGGCGACCATGACGAGCCGGCCGTCCTCGTCGCGGTAGAGGTCGCGGACCTTGCCGGTGTGGAGGTGGACGAGGCCGGGCACCTGGACCGGCTCGGGCTTTTCGACGAATCCGGACACGGGGTCTCCCTGTGGTTCTGTACGAGCGCGTACTCATTCTCCCGTACGGGGCCCCGTGCCCGGCCCAGGGGGTGCCGCGGGCCCCTCAGTCGCGCTTGCAGATCCGGTCGAGGAGGTTCGCGGTCGCCCGCTGGACGCGCTCGTCGACGTGGCCGGGGCGGTCCAGGGCGGGGGACCAGGCGAAGGTGCCGGAGGCGAAGACCAGTGCCCCGCTCGGTGCCCGGTAGAGGGAGGTCTCCTGGTGGCGCTTGGCGCCCTCGCTGTCCAGGTAGGGGGAGTGCGCGAGCAGGATCCGGTCCTGGTGCTCGGGGAGCTGGGTGCGCGGGAAGTACCGGTCGGCCTCGCCCGCCACGAGGCCGTCGAGCTCGTCGTTCTCGGCGGCTCCGGTGGAGTCCCAGAGCCAGTGCGTGGCGTTGCGGACGATCAGGGGGGCGGGTTCGGGGACGCGGCCCGCGTACTGGATGCCGAGCAGCTGCTGCTCGGGGCGGTCGACCTCGCGCCAGAGGCTGGGGCGGCCGGGGCCGCGGCGTTTTCGGCAGGTGAGGAGGCGGTCGGGCACTCCGGAGGGGGAGGGGCCCAGTTCGACCTGCCAGTACATGGTGTTGGCGGAGAGGAAGACGAGGGAGGTGCCGTGGTCGCGGGCCCGTTCGACGGTGCGGCGCATGGGGGCCGACCAGTACTCGTCGTGGCCGGGGAAGACGAGGCCGCGGTAGCGGGTGGGGTCGATGCGGCCCGCGTGCAGGTCGGCGGTGTCGGCGTAGGCGAGGTCGTAGCCGTAGCGCTCGGCCCAGCGGATGAAGTCGTAGGCGTGGCCGACGTGCAGGGGCAGGCCGGCGCCCGCGTACGGGCGGTCGAAGGAGACGGTGACGGCGGCGTCCCGTTCGCCGAGCAGCCGGCCGTCCTCGTCCCAGGCGTGGTAGAGGCTGGCGCCGGTACGGCCGTCCTCGGGGTAGAGGTTGTAGGCCTGCCAGGTGATGTCGGGGAGCAGCAGCAGGAGGTCGGCGGGGTGGTCGTCGCGGACGGTGAAGGGGATGTGGGAGCGGTAGCCGTCGGCGGTGGTGAGGACGGCGACGTAGGCCCCGACGGTCCAGTACGAGGGGACCTGGAGCCGCCACGAAAGCCACCAGTGGTGGCAGGAGACCGTGCGGTCGGCGGTGAGCGGGGGCGGCTGGACGATCCCCGACAGCCGTGGGCTGGTGGTGATCTTGGAGGCGCCGTCGCCGCCGTAGTGGCCGATCCGGTAGACGTCGACCGAGAACTGCTGGGGCGGGTCGACCGTGATGTGGAAGTCGATCGCCTCGCCGGGGGAGACGGCGCCGGTGGAGGCGAACCCCTTGATCTGGCGGTGCACGTCGTCGGCGGTACGGGGGCCGCCGGTGCGGGCGCGCGGGATCTGGCCGGCGGCGACCGCCGGGTCGACGTACCAGGGCACGACCTGGCCGGTGTCGTCGAAGTAGAGCTCGCTGCCCCGGAACCAGGGCAGGGGGCCCTGTCCGAAGGGGTCGTTCACCGCGTGCGCGAGCGCACCTGACTCCCAACGCCGGATCTGGTCCGCACCCATTCCGCTCCCCTCCCTCGCTCCCCCGAACGCTTCCGAATTCGCTTCCGTGGCCGACAGCTTTCGGACACCCTGCCGCCACCGGTCCCAGCACATCACATTACGCACGCACTCCGTCACCGTTCGTCGTGAATTGACGTGGCCGGAACGGGAGTGGAAGGCCAGCCCCCGCTTCGGGCGGGCGTGCGGGGGCCCGCCCGGGCCCTCGCCGGCCGGTCAGACCAGGCGGACGGGCTTCTCCGGGCGTACGCCGAGCTCCGCGAGCCAGTCGCGCAGGGGCTCCGGGTCACCGTCCTCCACGAGGGACAGCACCCGGGGCGCGAGGTCGGCGCGGCGCTCGCCGCCGACCAGCAGGACGGGGCCGTCCAGCCAGTCCAGGCCGGGGCCGGCCCCGGCCGAGTCCACCGCGGCGCAGCAGACGAGCGCCGTGACGTGGTCGGCGAGCAGGTCCCGGCCGCTGCGCGGGGGCTGGAGCGGGAACAGCGGCATCGTGTCGGCGCCCCGGGTCTTGCCGGAACCCGCGCGGGTGCCCGCGGCGTGCTCCTCGCGGGCCAGGTCGCCGCTGAGGCGCCCGGCGAGGGCCTCGGCGGCCGCGCAGTCGCCGGCCGGGTCGGTCAGGTGGGCCAGGACCCGTTCCAGGGTGGGGCCGGCGAAGACGTCCCCGGCGGGGGCGGCCGGGGGCAGCGTGGCCGGGGCTGCCGGAGCGGACGCCTTCGGGCCGGACGCGGACGCGGAGGCGTAGGCGGCCGGGGCGCTCCGGGCGGAGGCGGGGTTGGCGGAGCCGGTGCGGGCGGCCGTGGCTGCGGTGGAGCCGGCGGCGCTCGTGGGGCCGGGCGCGCCGGGCGCGCCGGCGGGTGCCGGGTCGGCGGGGTTCGGGGCCGGTGCGGGCGACGGGGGGCCCGCGGGGACGGCCAGTGCGTCCAGGGCGGCGTGCAGCCGGGCCGCCTCCGTACGCCACTTGCGGTCCACGACTTCCTCCGGGTACGCCGCCCAGTCCACCGGCGACCAGTCCGGGCCGGTCTCGGCGGGGCCGCCGTGGAAGAGCCGGGCGGCCAGCAGCGAGGCGGCCTCGTCGACCGCGCCGGGCTGCTCCAGCAGGTCGCAGGCGGGGCGCTCGCCGAGGCGCGAGGTGAAGCCGTCGGCGAGCCGGTCCCGGCGGGACAGCTCGGTCAGCGCGGACACCACCCCGGCGTCGAGGTGCGCCGGCCAGCGGCCCATGCGCCAGGCGGGCAGGGCGACACGGGTCAGCAGCCGGTCCCAGCCCGCGTAGGCGAGGCCGACCTGTTCCTGGGCGACGATGCGCAGCCCGTAGTCCACACCCTGTGCACGGTCCGAGGCGGCCGCGGCCACGCCGCGTTCCATCTCGGCGGCGTCCGTCCGGCACAGCCGCAGCAGCAGCCGGGCCGGAGCGGCGATCCAGCCGAGGCCGGGGCGGCCGCCCACGTCCACCGCGGCGTCGAGCCCGCGGACGAAGCCGCGCGCGTCGGCTATGTCCGGGTGCGCGGAGGGGCCCGTACCGGCGACGACCGGGGCGAGGACGGCGCGGAGTTCGGCGACGCGCATCCACCACAGGAACGGCGAGCCGATCACCAGGACCGGTGCCGCGCCCGGCTCGGTCTCCGGCCCGGCGGATATGGCGCCCCGGCGGTGGGCCGCGTGCGTACGGTCCTCCAGCCAGCTGTCACAGTCCGGGGTGAGGGCTATGGCCGAGGGCGCGGGCACGTCCATCCGGTCGGCCAGGTCCCGCACCAGCCGGTAGAGGTCGGGCGCGGCGGCCTCCGAGAGGGGCACCGTCGGCGTCACGGCGGGGCTCGCCCGCAGCACCACCGCGGCGAAGGCCCCGCCCGCCAGCAGCACCAGCGCGGCGACCGCGCAGACGGCCAGGGTCACCACGGGCCAGGGGTCCCCGGCCAGCCGGCCCGTCATCCGGGCGGTCACCAGCACCACCGCGAGGGCGGCGGGCAGCAGTACGGCGGCCAGCGCCCTGCTGCGGACCCGCAGCACGGCGAGGGCCCGTGAACGCGCGGAGGGCGCGCCCACTTCTGCGATCGAACCGGTTCCGGACACGGCCGGACCTCACCCCCTCTGCCCTGCGGCGGCGTAGCTCACTCCCCCACTGTGACACCCGCCACTGACATCGCAATGCCGGTGGGCCATGTGCCGGAATGCTTGCGCCGCACCCTAGTTGGGGCGGGGGCGGACGTCAGGCGGTCCGGGTGACGATCACCCGATGGAATGGCTTTGGGCAAAGGTGGGTGCGTTCGAACGCGGCTGGATGCAGTCGCACGCGGACGTGCGCGCGGGCCCGGTGCGCGTGTCCTGCGCGCCGGGCCCGCCTCACCACTGCCGTGCTGGTCAGCGGCCTTCGGCTGCCTTGGCCGCAATGTCCGTACGGTGCTGCGAGCCGTCGAGCCGGATGCGCGCGACGGCCTTATACGCCTTCTCGCGGGCCTGCGCCAGATCGGAACCGGTCGCCGTCACCGACAGCACGCGGCCGCCCGCGCTGACGACGGCGTCGCCCTCGCGCCGGGTCCCGGCGTGCAGCACGTAGGCGTCGGGGGCGTCCTGCTCGGCCACCTCGGCCAGGCCCTCGATCGGGTCGCCGGTGCGGGGTGTCCCGGGGTAGTTGTGCGAGGCGATGACGACCGTGACGGCCGCCTCGTCGCGCCAGGTGAGCGGGGGCTCGGCGTGCAGGGTTCCGTTGGCGGCGCCCAGCAGCACGCCCGCGAGCGGGGTGCGGAGCCGGGCGAGGACCACCTGGGTCTCGGGGTCGCCGAAGCGGGCGTTGAACTCGATGACCCGGGTGCCGCGGCTGGTGATGGCGAGACCGGCGTAGAGGAGGCCGGAGAAGGGGGTGCCGCGGTGGCGGAGTTCGTCGACGGTGGGCTGCAGGACCAGCTCCATGACCTCGTCGACCAGTTTCGGGTCGGCCCACGGGAGCGGGGAGTACGCGCCCATGCCGCCGGTGTTGGGGCCCTCGTCGCCGTCGAGCGCGCGCTTGAAGTCCTGCGCGGGCTGGAGCGGCAGCACGGTGACGCCGTCGGTGATGGCGAAGAGGGAGACCTCGGGGCCGTCGAGGAACTCCTCGATGACGACGCGGTCGCAGGCCAGCGCGTGGGCGCGGGCCGCGGCCAGGTCCTCGGTCACCACGACGCCCTTGCCGGCCGCGAGGCCGTCGTCCTTGACGACGTAGGGCGGGCCGAAGGCGTCGAGGGCCTCGTCCACCTCTTCCGGGGTGGTGCACACGTAGCTGCGGGCGGTCGGGACCCCGGCGGCGGCCATGACGTCCTTCGCGAAGGCCTTGGACCCCTCCAGCCGGGCCGCTTCCGCGGACGGGCCGAAGACGGGGATGCCGGCCGCGCGGACGGCGTCGGCGACGCCCGCGACCAGCGGGGCCTCCGGGCCGACGACGACCAGGCCTGCGCCGAGTTCGGTGGCGAGAGCGGCGACGGCGTCGCCGTCGAGGGCGTCGACCGGGAACAGCTCCGCCACCTCGGCGATGCCGGCGTTGCCGGGGGCGCAGTAGAGCGCGGAGACGTCGGGGTCGAGGGACAGAGAGCGGCACAGGGCATGTTCGCGGGCGCCGCCGCCGATGACGAGGACCTTCACGCCGCCCAGGGTAGCCCGGACGGCGCGGCCGGTTTCGTGCGGCCACCCAACTACGGGGCGCTACTCATTCGTGTATTCCTCCACAACGGTGGCTCCGAGCTCGCGCACGATCAGGTCGTGTCCGGTCAGGGCGTTCTCCACGAGGTCGGGGTCGTCCGCCTCCGCGACGTCGTCCTCGGGGGCCACCGGCGGGGGCGCCTGCTGTACGGGGGGCTGCTGCGCGGGGGGTTCCTGGCGCGGCGGCTGCTGGTACTGCTGCTGCGGAGCGGACGCCTGGGGCTGCTGCGGGGGCGGCGGCGGGTTGTGGGCCGGGGCGGGCGGGGCCGCGTAGGAAGCCTGCGCCACGGGCGCGGCGCCGCCCGGGCCGCCGTGGCCGACGACGGCATCGATCTTCCAGTTGACCTGGAACTGCTCGGCGAGGACCGCCTTGAGGACGTCCTCGCTGCCGCTGCTGGCGAAGTTGTCGCGGGCGCCGGGGTTGGGGAAGCCGAGCTGGAGGGTGGTCCCGTCGAAGCCGGTGACCTGGGCGTTCTGGCTGAGCAGGATCCAGGTGAAACGGCGCCGGTTCTTGACGGCCTCCAGGATCCCGGGCCACATCGCCTGGACCTGGCCGGCCCCGGCGGCCATGCCCGGGGAGGGCGCGGCGGCGGCGGGCGCGGATGCCTGCGGGGCGGCGGTGGCGGTGGGGGCCGGTGCGGGGGCCGGGGTCCCGCTGCCGGGGGCGGCGGCGCTGGGCCAGGCTCCGGCGGCGGGGGCGGCCGGCGCGGCGGGGGCCGCGGGGGCTGCCGGCGGGGTGGCGGCGGCTCCCGGCCAGG
>NZ_JBEXPG010000063.1:0-53046 GCF_040611935.1 Streptomyces sp. NPDC006512
ACGCGGGCTTCCGCCCGGCGCACCGAGAGCACGCACCAGACGCCGCAGGGCCGCCCTCCGGGCGACGACGGGAGTTTGACGACAGGCCCTAGGGCCGGACCGCCGGGGAGACGGCGGACTTCAGCAGCAGGCGCGGGGTTCCCCCGCCCGTCACGGACAGCGACCACAGGTCGCCGCCGAAATCTCCCGGCAGGGCGTACAGGAGCGTGGTGTCGTCGTACCAGAGGGCCTGGTCGTCGACGCTCCGCCGCTCCGCCAGCTCGGTCTCCGCCCCGCTGCGCAGGTCCAGTACGTACAGACGCCACGGAGCCTCGGCCGGCAGGCCGTCCACCCGCTTCTTGAAGGCGATCCGGGTGCCGTCGGGCGACAGGGAGGGGCACTCCACGTTGGTCCGCAGGACGCGCAGTTCGCGGGCCCGCAGGTCCCCCTCGACGAGGTGCGTGCCGCCGCCCGTGGCGAGGGTCGCGTAGAAGCGGTTGTCGTCGGCGGCGAAGGTCACCCCCCAGAAGTTGTGGTCGGCCGCCCGCAGGCGCCGGCCCCCGTCGAACACCGCGAACTCCTCCAGGCTCTCGACGAGCGCCCCCGACCGGGTGTCGTAGACGGCGGTGCGGGTGGAGAACGCCCCGCCCGCGTACGAGTCCCCGCTGACGAACACCGTCCAGCCCAGCAGCCGCCCGCTCGGGGAGACCCGCGCCCGGGTCGGCGTACCCGGCACGGGGAACGAACGGACCGGCCGCAGCGCGGAGTCGAGGACGACCGCCTCGTACTGGGGGACGACCCCGCCCGCCCGGCGCAGGCACACCCCCGTACCCGCCGCCGCGTGGAAACGCAGGCAGTCCTGGCCCGCGGTGGTCCGGGCGGCCTCCTCCGGCGCGCCCAGCGGCACCGAGGCGACCATGTCGCGGCCGGGCCCCCAGGCCAGGTTGCGGAACAGCAGCCGGCCCGGCTGGTCCAGGCTCACCGCCCCGGACCGCGCGGCGGGACCGCCCGGCCGGGCCCGCGCCCGGTCGTCGGCCCGGTCCGCGGCCCGGACCACCGACACCACCCCCACCGCCGCGAGCAGCGCGGAGAACAGGACCAGGAGCAGGACCTTCCGTACGGTGCGCGTCATCGCAGGGCTCCCTTGCCGAGCATCCCGGCCGCCGCCAGCGACAGGGTGAGACCGATGGCCGCCCCGGCCAGCGCCGCGCCGGGACCCGCGTACGTCCAGCCGGCACCGAAGAGCAGCGCCCCCGCGAAGCGGGCCAGGGCCTGCGCCGTCTGCACCACGGCCATGCCGCTTGCCCGCAGCCGCGCGGGCAGCAGCGGCCCCGCGGCCGCCATCAGCACACCGTCGGTGGCCGCGTAGAACGAGCCCAGGAGGAACAGGACGAGCACCGCCGGGACCGCACCGCCCAGCGGGGACAGCAGCAGCAGGTACGCCGCCACCAGCGCGGCATGGCCCGCCAGGAACACCCGGCCGCGCCCGGCCCGGTCCGCGAGCCTGCCCAGCGGCACGGCCAGCAGCAGGAACCCGGCCGCCGTCGCCACCGGGAGCAGCGGGAACGCGGCGGCGGGCAGCTCCAGCCGCCGCTGGAGGAGCAGGTAGACGAAGGAGTCGCCGACCGTGAACACGCCGAGCAGGGCCGCCGTCAGCGCGATCCGCCGCACGCCGCGGTCGCGGAACACGGAGCCCGGCCCGCGCCCGCCGGGCGGTGCGGGGGACCGGGGCGGCCGGGTGCGGACGTCCCGTACGAACAGCGCGAGCAGCAGCACCGCGAAGGCCGCCGCGCAGAAGCTCACGGTGAACACCGCGTCGTAGGCGTCGTGCGCGAACCACAGCACGCCGAACGCGACGAGCGGACCCAGGAGCGCACCCGCCGTGTCCATGGCCCGGTGCACGCCGAAGGCCCGGCCCTGCCCCTCGGGCGGGGCCGACAGGGAGATCAACGCGTCGCGGGGGGCGGTGCGCAGGCCCTTGCCGGTCCGGTCGGCGGTCAGGACCGCCGCGACCGCCCACGGGGTGGAGACCGCCAGCAGCCCCAGTTTGCAGACCGCCGACAGGGCGTAGCCGACGCCGGCCACCAGCTTGTGGCGTTCGGTGCGGTCGGCGACGTGCCCGCCGGCCAGTCGCAGCAGGGCGGTCGCGCCCTGGTAGAGCCCGTCGAGGGCGCCGAAGGCCAGCGGCGACATGCCGAGGCCCACGACGAGGTACAGCGGCAGGACCGCGGTGACCATCTCGGCGGAGACGTCCGTGACCAGGCTGACCGCGCCGAGCACGAGCACGTTCCCCGCGACGGCCGGGCCGGCCGCAGGGCGCGGCACGCCCCGGGCCGTATCGGCGGCTCGGTTGGCCGACAGGTACACGGACGTCTCCTTCCGGTTCCTTCAGGTCCTCACGGCTGGTGTTGCGTTGTTCGCTGCACCGTTCCGTCAGAACCAGTTGAGGGTGAGCGGGAAGACGGTGCTCGCCGCCTTTCCGGCGGCGTCGGTGGCGGTGGCGGTGATCTGCACGGTTCCGGACCCCCATGGCTTTCCGCTGATCCGGCCGGTCGAGGCGTCCATGGTCAGACCCCACGGCAGCCCGGCCGCGGTCCACCGCAGCGGAGCCGTGCCCCCGGTGGCCGTCACCTGGATCGTGCAGGACTGGTTGAACTTGCAGGTCTGCGCGCCGGGGTTGACGACGGTCGGCCCGCCGCCCGGCGGCGGCTCCTCACCACCGGTCCCGAAGACCTCCGTGATCGGCTGGGCACTCGCCGCGTTGCCCGCGTGCCCGGTCCCGAACAGGTCCTCGAAGGTCCGCAGCAGGTTGAAGTGGTTGTACGCGCCGCTGTAGCGGCCCTGCTTGACGTGCGCGCCGTAGAAGACGGTGGCGATCTGGTTCGACCCGAGGTAGTTGTCCTCGTCCCAGGTGAGCACGAGGAGGCTGTTGTTGGCCTTCGCCCACTGGGCGTACGCGTCCAGGTTGTTCCTGGTCCACGTGTCACCCGTGCTCACCGGGCACGAGTGCATGTCGTTGCACTGGTTCGGCACGACGAACGACAGGTGGGGCAGGGCGTTGAAGTCGGTCCGGGGGAACTGCGCCCAGGTCTTGCCGGTGGTGAGGGGCACGTTCTTGAAGGCGAACCAGGGGTTGTGCTTCTGCGCGTACTGGCCGTTCGTGCAGGCCGTGGACCCCTCGCCCGGCAGGTCCTCGTTGTACGAGGCGAACGTCTTGCCCGCCGCGATGAGTTCCTGGCCGAGGTTGGGCACGCTCATGGACTGGGGCGTGTAGCAGCCGTCACCGGTGATGCCCTGGGTGCCGCCCGAGAAGAGGTTGAAGTAGTTGGGCTGGCTGGGGTGGGTCAGGGCCTTCATGCCCGTGAGGCTCGCGCCGCCGTTCGCCAGCTGGTTGACGTACGGGGCGTTGGCGCTGCCGATGATCTCCCCGTACTGCTTGTTCTCGTAGACGACGACCACCACGTGGTCGTAGCCGGGGAGGGCCGCCGCGGCCCCGGCGGCCTGCGGGGGATTCGGCGCCGAAGCGACGTCGGCGGCCTGGGAGTTGCCGATGGTCATGGCGGTGACCAGGCCCAGTGCGCAGGCGAGGGCGGTCGCGGTCGCCCGCCACCTCCTGTTCCGCCCGTGCGGTGGTGCGACCGGGATGTCCGGTGCCGGATGTCTGGTGCGCATGGCTGATGCCTCCTGTGTCCTCTGTCCTCGGGGTGTCGCGGTGCGGAGGTCTGGGGTGTGGGGGTCAGGGGGTGCGGGGGCCCGGGGGTGCCGGGCCCCGGTCATTCCTCCCGGCGGGCCGCTCCGGCCACGGCCACGTTCACGAACCGCGGCACGGGCAGGCTCCGGTCGCGGAACGCGTCCGCGACCGCCGCGCGGACCGCCGTCAGCCGGTCCCGGGGCAGCAGCACCAGGACGCTGCGGCCCGGCCGGCCACCCGGCGGCCAGGCACTGAGCGCGCCCGCCCGCCGCGCGCACTCCACCGCCCGCGCCAGGCCGTCGGCGCGCTCCCGCGCGGAGCCCCGCACGGCCATGAGCACCAGGCACGCCCCGGAGGCGGGCGGGTCGAAGGGCACGCTCCGCCGCACCCCGCCGCGCCCGGCGTGCAGGGCGGTACCGGGTCGCGCGAACAGCACCGCGTCGCGGAGGGCGTCGTCGTCCCCCGGGGCCACCTCCCGGACCAGCGCGGTGAGCCGCTCCCGCGAAGGCCGCGCCCCGCCCTCCGGGGTGTGTACGTCGGCCACCGCGAGCGCGACCGCGCAGTCGAGCGGTTCCGTGAGGCTGAGCCCGGCGGCCTCGGTGAGGGTGCCCTGGACGTGCAGGTCGGTGCCGGAGCGGCCGTAACCGGCTCCGGCGAGGGCCCGGAGCAGGGCGTACGGGCGGGCCGCCCACTCCGGGGTGTCCGGGGAGGGGCCGGTCAGCGGCAGGTCGCAGCTCTGGGCGGGATGACCGAGCGAACTCAGCCGCACCGTGCCGTCCTCGCGCGGGGCCGCCGCGGCCGCCACCGGCCAGCCGGCCGCCGCCACCAGACCCGGCGAGCCGAGGTGGAAGGCGTGCGGCGCGCTCCACACCGCCGCCGGGGGCCGCCCGTGCGCGGTCTCCAGCGCGTGGGCGACCAGCCGGAACAGCGGGTCGGCGGTCGCCCGGTGGGACAGCGGCAGCGGGGCCCCCTCCGTGGCCGGGGCGTTCACCGCGCCTCCTTGCGGGCCAGCAGCCGGTACGCGTTCCCGCCGTCCGTGCGGCGGGCCGCGGCACTGCGGACGGCGTCCAGCACCCCGGCCGCCGCCAGGCACGGCAGCGCGGCCGCGCGTACCGCCAGCCGGGCCGCGCGCCGCCCGGGGCGGGCCAGGGCCGGATCGGCCCACGGACTGGCGGGGTCGGGGGCGAGCCGGTTCGTCACGAGGGCCACGGCTCCCACGAAGTCGTTGTGCTGATGGGCCGCCCCGTGCTCCTCGGCCAGTACGGTGAACCCGCGCCCGGCCAGTGCCGCGCGGAGGTTGCCCACCGGGATCAGGTGCTGGTGCTGCGGCTGGAACCACGGCAGCCAGTGCGCGCCCAGCAGGCGGGCCATCCGCGACTCCGGATCGGGCAGTTCGATCAGCAGGTGCCCGCCCGGCACCAGGACCCGCGCGGCCGCGTCGAGCTCCGCGAACGGGTCCCGGGTGTGCTCCAGGTAGTGGTACATGCTGACGGCCTCGTACTGGCCGGCCAGCTTGTCGGCGAGGTCGGGGAACTGGCCCTGGTAGCCGGTGGCGACCCAGCCGCGCCGTTCGGCGTCCTGGATCCCGTCGCCCATGTCGAGCCCGTCGAAGCGGGTGTCGGGCCACACGTCACGGGCCACGTCGCAGAAGTGCCCGTGACCGGTGCCGACGTCGAGCCAGGAGGCGGGGGTGGCGTACGGGGCGAGCATCGCGGCCCGCGCCCGGTAGTGGGCGCCGAGCCGGCCGAACACCACCCCGGCCCCCTCGCCGCCCCGGCCGTCGTAGAAGTCGCGGTAGTAGAAGTCCAGCCCCTCCACCGTCAGCCGCGGGTTCTGGAAGACGTGCCCGCAGGACCGGCACTCCTCCAGGGTGAAACGCCCCGGCTTGCCCTGGAGGAGGTCCGGCATCCGCACCCGCACCACCGGCCCGGGCGCACCGCACCACGGGCAGTCGGCGCGCCGCGGCTCGAAGAACAGGGCGGTGCCGCCCGCCAGTTCGGCGGCGTACTCCGCCGTGCGCTCCCGCTCACCGGCCGGCGGCCGGGACCGGGCCCCGGCTGCCGTGCGCACGGCGGCGCGCAGCGACCGCAGCGGCCGGGCCGCGCTCGCACGCGCCAGGTCCGCGGGCCGCAGCGGGCCGCCGGTGCCCAGTACGAGCAGCGGCTGCAGCCAGTACAGGCCGGCCGCGGCCACACCCCAGCGGCCGTCCCGCACGGCTGCCGCCGCCAGCAGGGCGAGGCCGGCCAGCTGGAGCGCCGACAGCAGCCCCGGCGGCAGGCCCTGGGCCCGCAGTTCGGCAGCGCGGTTCCCCCCGCCGGAGGACGCCGGGCGGGAACTCAGGCCGGGGGCGACGGCCAGGTCCGTGGAGGCGGTGGCGTACTCCTTCAAACGGCGGGTCAGTTCGAGGAGTTCCACCCGGTTCCGGGGCCGGTCCGGATCCACCCCGGCCCGCGCCAGCACGTCCCCGGAGACGAGCACGGCGTACCCCGCGCCGCGCCCGGCGGCCAGCCGGTCCTGCCGGTACCCGGCCGGGTCGACCAGCCGCAGCAGCCCGAGGGCGTCCTCGGCGGCCAGGTCCCGCGGCAGCAGTTCCAGTACGTCGAGACCCTCCCGGTCGGCTTGGGCGCCGGCCGCAGCGAGGACCCCGGGCTCCACCACGACGCCCCGCGCGGTGAGCAGCCGCCGGCGCGGCCCCGGGGAGGGCCGTCCGTCCGGGTCTTCCGCGGAGGTCCGCCCGTCGGCGGAGCGCAGGACCGGCAACGCGTGCAGGCGGCTGCGGGCCCGTACCGTTCCCGCGCCGAGTGCCGCGGCGATCACGAGGGAAACCCATGGGCTCATGACAGCTTCTCCAACCTGTCGGCCGCGGTGGCGGCGCCGCCCGCGGCGGCGAAGGACGCCTGGATCCGCCGGGCCGCACGACGGTGCGGGCCGAAGTCCTCCAGTACGGCGGTGAGCGCGTCGCACAGGTCGGCCGGCCGGGCCCGGCCGAACCGCACCCGGACCCCCGCCCCGGCATCGGCGACCTGCTGCGCGACGATCGGCTGGTCGTCCCGGATCGGGGCCACGACCAGCGGGAGGCCGTGGGCGAGCGCCTCACAGACCGTGTTGTGGCCGCCGTGGCTGACGACCGCGTCGAGGTGGGGCAGCAGCCGCAGCTGCGGCACGGTCTCCCGGAGCAGGGCGTGCGCCGGCCCGGGGCCGGTCAGGTGCCGGGGCGCGGCCACGACCAACTGCACCCGGTCGGCGAGGAGTTCCCCGGCGGCCAGGACCGCGGCGTAGAACCGGGAACCCGCCTCCTGGTTGAGGGTGCCCAGCGAGACCAGCACCCGGCGCCGGTCGGGGTCGAGCCGCTGCCACGGGAAGTCCGTACCCGGCGGGCGGGCCCCGAAGGCGGGCCCCACACAGGCGTAGTGCCCGGGGAAGGATCCGGCGCCGCCGATGAGCTCCGGCGTGGAGAACACCAGCACCAGCCGGTCCGAGAACCGGGGGTCCCAGCCGGGCGGCGCCCCGCACGAGGCGAGCAGCCCGGCCAGCTGCTCCGCCACCCACTCCCCGACCTTGGGGAACCCGGCGAACGGCCGCGTGAACTCGGCCGAGGTGCTCGCCGAGGTCGCCCACGGGATGCCGAGCCGCCGGGCGACCACGGCCCCGGCCAGCGCCTGCTGGTCCGCGACCACCACGTCCGGGGCGAAGGCCGCGACGGCCCGCTCGACGCCCGGCACCATCGCCCGGGCCAGCGGCACCAGCGCCTCCTCCCACAGGAACCGCAGCGCGGCGACGCCCCGCAGGTCCCGCCACCGCCCGTGCAGTGCGGCGTACCCGCCGGATCCCGGTCCGGCGGCGTCGCCGGCGGGGAACAGCCGGGCGTGCGCGGGCAGCAGCCCGGTCAGCACTTCGGCGGGGCCCGTCCAGGCGGTCTCGTGGCCGCGGGCGGCGAGTTCCGCGGCGACGGCGACCGTCGGATTGACGTGGCCGGCGAGCGGGGGCACGACGAAGAGGAACCTCATGTGATCAGCGCTCCCGCCCGGGCCCGGCGGACGGCCGCCGCGTGCGCCAGCACCGCCTCGCGGAGCACCCCGCTCGCCTCCTTGAGCACGTCGTGGCCGAGCCCGGGCAGGATCCGCAGCGCGCCGCTCGGGGCGTGCCGTACCAGTTCCCGGGCGCCCGGGACGAGTTCGGAGTGTTCCCCGCAGACGACCAGGACCGGGCAGTCGACCGCCCGGTAGTCGGCGGGCGTGAAGGTGCGGCCGGCCGCGACGTCGTCGATGAGGGTGGTGCCGTTGAGCAGCGCGTCGGCGATGGCGGTCAGCTTCGCCGCCTTCCGCAGCCGCAGCGAGGCCAGCTCGGCGGGGACCTCGCTGTCCTCCAGGCTGAGCGCGGCGACGGACAGGGTGTCGACCATGTTCTCCACCCAGGGGCCGCTGAGCGGCGGTTCGAGGAGGGTCAGGCCCGCGACGAGACCGGGCCGGGCGAGGGCGGCGTGCAGGGCGAGCGTGCCGCCGTAACTGTTGCCGACCAGGTGGACCGGCCGGGAGTCGAGCCCGAGCGCGGACAGCAGGGCGAACAGGTCCCGGACGGCGGTGCGGCTGTCGTACCCCGAGGGCGGGCGCTCGCTCAGGCCGTGGCCGCGCAGGTCGTAGAGGACCACCTCGTGCCCCGCCCGCGCCAGCGGCACGGCCAGGGGGCAGTAGAAGCTGGAGAGGTTGTCGACGACGAGGCCGTGCAGGAAGACGACGGGGGTGGCACGGCCACCCGACGTGCCCTCCGGCGCCGGGACTTCGGATGCGGGAAGCCGCTGGACGTGGAAGCGCAGCGCGTTGGCGAGGATCTCGGCCATGGCGGTCAGGCCGTCGTGACCGGACGGACCGGACGGACCGGGAGGGCGGCGAGGGAGCTGTGGGCGACCCGCGCGATGTGGTCGACGAGTTCGCCGACCGACATCGCGAGGATCGCCTCCATGTCCTTCTCCGCGAGGAAGCCCATCAGGTCGACCCGGGATCCGTAGCGCTCGTGCAGCAGCTCGGCGAGGGCGACGAACTCGATGCTCTCCAGCGCCAGGTCCTCGTTGAACGTGGTCTTCATGGTGACCTCGTCGGCCAGGAGGAACTCGTCGCCGACGATCCGGACGAGCATGCCGGTGATCTCGGCGAGGATGTCAGATGCCATGGCTGTTCTCCGTCGGGGTCGGAAGGACTGCGGGGGCGGATTCCGGTGCGGATGAGGGGGCGGAGCGTGGGGCCGCGGCGGCCGGGACGGTCCGGGCGACCAGGTGTCCCGCGTGCGTCGTGGTCCGTACGTGGTGGGTGCGGCCGGCGGGGGACAGGACCCGGAGCCCGTCCGCCGGGTCCTCGGTCACCCGCCAGCGCACGAGCCGGCCGCCCAGACCCGTGCCCTCCGCCTTCGCGGCGGCCTCCTTGGCGCACCAGAGGGTGGTGACGGCGGCCGCGAGGCCGGTCCCGTCCCGGGCCGCGAGACGCTCGGCGAGGCGGTGCTCGTCCGGGGTGAGCGCGATGCGGATCAGCGCGCCGGGGTCCTCGGCGACCGGCTCCACGTCGATGCCCACGGGGGCGTCGGGATGCGCGACCGCGACGGCGATCCGGTCCTTGTGGGCCAGGCTCAGGTGCAGGCCGGCGGCCAGGCCCCCGGGGACCGGCCGGCCCGCACCGTCGGCGGTGACGGTGACCTCCGCCGGGAAGACCGGGCCGGCCCCCCGGTCCCACAACAGCTGTCGCAGGGCGTCCTTCGCGGCGATCCGGCCCAGCAGCCACGGGGCGCGGGCGCGCGGCGCGAGCCGCTCGTACGCCTCGCGCTCGGCGGCGCCGAGGTAGCGGCGCATGACCAGCTCCTGCGACGCGGGATCGTTCCAGCGGCGCACGGCCACGCACCAGCCGCCGGGCTGCGGCTCGCCGATCCCGGACACCTCCGGGGTGAACTTCATCGGCCACACCCGCTCGTCGGCGGCGAAGCGCCGGTACGTCCAGTCCTCCAGCCGGGCCCAGACCGCGCCGTCGGGGGTGCGGAGCTCCACGTCCCCGCGTACGGAGGTCGGTGCCACCTCGCGGACGCGGGCCGTCGCGCCGAGGAGGGTGCCGGGCGGGGGCGGGGGTCCGTACAGACGGATCCGGGCGAGCACGGCGGGGAACACGAGCTTGTCGGAGTCCAGGCGCAGCTGCATCCAGTGGCCGAGGAGCTGTCCGGCGGCGTCGAGCAGCGCGCCGGGCGCGGGGAGGGCCCGGAGCACTCCGCGGATGCCGTCGTCGGCGACGGCGGTGACCTCGTGGACCCCGGCGAAGCGGGGGCCGTGGAACATCCAGCGGTCCCGGTAGAGCGCCTCGGCGGAGACCGGCGCCGGGCGTTCGGCGGTGAGCGGGGCCGGATCGGGCGGGGGCGGCGCACCGTGGCCGGACCCGAGGCGGACGGCGACGGACGCGCAGTCGCCGATGGTCACCCGGACGCGGCCGTCTCCGTCCGGGCGGGTGGTGAACTCGACGTCGACGGCGGGCGCGACCGGCAGCCAGCGCAGGGCGCGCATGTCGTCGAAGCCGGTGACGAGCTGCCCCGGACGGGTGGCGAGGGCGGCCTCGGCGGCCAGCTCCAGCATGGTCGTCATCGGGACGACGGGGAAGCGGTCGGAGTCCTCCGGCCAGCCCTCGGGCTGGAGGTAGACGCAGTGGTCGCGGACGGAGGGCAGGGCGTCGAGGGAGAGGCGGCGGCTGTACGCGCGCGCCGCGCCGGCCGGTGCCCCGGCCGGGGTGGCCGCCGGCCCCGCTCCGGCGGTGCCGGTGCCGGTACGAGGTGCCGCGGCGGCCGTCGTTCCCGCCCCGGCCAGGGCTTCGGTGACGGCGTGGGCCGCCGCCTCCGCCTCGTCGAGGACGGCGTCCAGGGCGGACAGGAGCACGGGCCGGCCCGGGACGGCCGGGCCGCGCCGAGGGCCGGCGAGGGGACCGGCCTCCCGGAGGGGCCGGGCGGCGCCGTTCAGGTGCACCAGCGGGGAGCCGAGGTCGAGCAGCACCGGATGCCCGGCGCGCTCCGGCGCGGGCCGGTCGAGGAGCCGTTCCCAGCGGGGTTGCAGACCCTCGGTCCACAGCGCCGCGGCCAGGTGGCGCAGGGCGTCCGGGCCCGGGCGGCGCGGGCTGGAGGCGGCGACCGCGAGGTGCTCCGTACCGCGCAGGGTGTCCTCCACGAAGCCCGTGAGGCTGCCCGGGCCCGCCGACACGAAGGCCCGTACGCCCGCCGCGTGCAGCCGCAGGGTCAGGGAGCGGAAGTCCACCGGCTCCAGCAGGTGCCGGAGCACCAGCTCCCGGACCGCGTCCGTATCGGACGGGTACGGGGCGGCCGTGGTGGCCGACCACACGGGGAGCCCGGCCGGCTGGAGCGGCAGCCGCGCGAACGCGGCCCGCACCTGGCCGAGGTACGGCTCCCACATGGGGGTGTGGAAACCGGACCGGAACGGCAGCTCCTGGCCCAGTACGCCCTCGGCCGCGAGCCGGCCGAGCACCGACGCGATCTGCTCCGGCGGCCCGCAGACCACCGACTGGTGCGGGCAGTTGTCGTGGCTGACGGCCACGCCCTCCAGGCCGTGCAGGGCGGCGGCCGCCTGGGGCGCGCCGCAGCCGAGGGCCGCGTACACGAGGTCCGGGACGGCGAGCGAGCCGGGCCGCAGCGAGCCGAGGAAGGTGTCGACCGCGTCCTGCGGGTACATGCCGGCGGCCACCATCGCGGCCCACTCGCCGAGGCTGTGCCCCGCCAACAGGTCTGGCCGGAGGTCCAGTTCGGTCAGGACCCGGGCGAAGAAGCGGCCCGTGGCGAGGGCGTCGAGGGCGCGCTCGACGAGCTCCGTGCCGCCGGTCAGCGCGGGCGCGGCCACGCCCAGGCGGGCGCCGACCTCCTCCAGGGCGGGTGCGAACTCCGGTTCCAGGCCCGGGAAGAGCAGGGCGAGCCGGCCGCCCGGCTCGGCGGCGTACGGGCCGAGCAACGGCCGGGGCGTGAACCACACGCCGCCCCGGCCGCGCCAGGGGCGGCCCCGCGCGAGCACCTTCGCGGCCAGGGCCAGGCGCTCCGGGGTCGGCCCGGCGACCGCCAGCCGGTACGGTCCGCCGTGCTCGGAGCCGGCGGCCCCCGCCCCGGGTTCCGGGGAGGCCAGGAGCCGGGCCAGGGCTTCGGGGGTCTCCGCCGTGAGGAGCAGTACGGACGCGGGCGTTGCCGACCCGCGGGGGCCGGCCGTGGTGCCCGCGGCCGGCAGCGGGAGGAAGCGGCGTACGGGAGGCCGGGCGGCCGCGCGGGACCGGGGGGCCTCCTCCAGGATGACGTGGGCGTTGATGCCCCCGAACCCGAAGGCGTTCACCGCCGCCCGGCGCGGCTCCCGGCCCGGCTCCCAGGGTTCGGCCGTACGGGCCGGGCGCATCCGGGTCCGGGCCAAGGCCTCGTGCGGATCGTCGAGGTGGAGGGTCGGCGGCAGCACCCCCTCGTGCACGGCGAGTGCCGCCTTG
Organism: Streptomyces sp. NPDC006512; assembly: GCF_040611935.1. Lineage (NCBI taxonomy): Bacteria > Bacillati > Actinomycetota > Actinomycetes > Kitasatosporales > Streptomycetaceae > Streptomyces > Streptomyces sp. NPDC006512. Next base: position 12,160 of record NZ_JBEXPG010000063.1, read on the forward strand.
ATCAGCCCGGCCATGCCGGAGGCCTGCATGGTGTGCCCGAGCATGGACTTGACGGAGCCCAGCGCGACGGAACCGGCGGCCGTCCCGCCGCCGCTCCGGGGCGGGCCGAACACCCGGGCCAGGGTGGTCAGTTCGGCCTCGTCGCCGACCGGGGTGCCGGTGCCGTGGGCCTCCAGCAGACCGATCGACCCGGGTGCCTTCGGATCGAGGCCCGCCATCGTCCAGGCCCGCTCCAGCGCCTGGACCTGCCCGTCCACGAGCGGGCTCATCAGGCTCGCCGCGCGGCCGTCACCCGCGACGCCGACCCCGCGGATCACCGCGTACACCCGGTCACCGTCCCGCTGCGCGTCCGCGAGCCGTTTGAGCAGGACCACGCCGGTCCCCTCGGACAGGAGCGTGCCGTCGGCCCGCCGGTCGAAGGGCCGGATGCGCTCGCTGGGGCTGAGCGCGCCCAGCTGGGTGAACACGCTCCAGAGCGTGGCGATGTGGCAGTGGTGGACGGCGCCCGCCACGACCAGGTCGCAGCGGTCGGCGGCCAGCAGTGACACCGCCTGGTCCACGGCCAGCAGCGAGGAGGCGCATGCCGCGTCCAGGGTGTAGGCGGGGCCCCGGAAATCGAGCCGGTTGGCGGTCCGGGCCGCCGTGAAGCTCGGCACCAGGCCGATCGAGGCCTCCGGCTGCTCCGGGCCCAGGGCGCTCTGGAACGCCTGCCGGATCCCGGCGATCCGGCCGTCGCTCAGCTCCGGTGCCAGCTCGCGCAGCGTCGCGCTCAACTGGTGGGCCGTGCGCACCCGTTGGTCGAGCCGGGCGGTCGCCACGCCCATGAAGCCGCCCCGGCCCAGCACCACGCCGATCCGGGCCCGGTCGGCGGGCAGCCGGTCCTCGCCGCCCGCGTCGGCGATGGCCTCGGCCGTCGCGTGCAGAGCCAGCAGCTGGTCGGGCTCGGCCCCGGCCACGGCGGCGGGCATGATGCCGAAGCGGGTGGGGTCGAAGGCGGCGAGGTCGTCGACGAAGCCGCCCCGCCGGCAGTAGAAGCGGTCACTGCCGGACGGCCCCTCGGGGGCGTAGTACACCTGCGGGTCCCAACGCCCCGGCGGTACCTCGGTGATGGCGTCGACACCGGTGAACAGGTTGTGCCGGTAGGCGGCGAGGTCGCCGGCGCCGGGGAACACGGCGCCCATGCCGACGATCGCGGCATCGGAGGGACGCGGGTCAGCGGCCATGGCGGGCCTCCGGGTCCGTCGCGTCCGTGCCGGCCGGATCCGCCGTGCCGCCCGGATCCTGCGGACCGTCCGCCATGAGGACGACCTGCGGATCCGTGCCGTGGGCCAGTTCCGCCAGGAAGGCCTCCACGCCCGCGTCCGGCGCGATGAGCGCGATGCCCCGTCGCGCGTACGCCCGCTCCAGCTCCGGGGTGACCATACCGCCCGCCTCCGCGGCCCACGGGCCCCAGTCGACGGCGAGGACCCGGCCGGGGGAGGCCGCGGCCCAGACGTGGGCCAGCGTGTCGAGGGCGTCGTTGGCGGCCGCGTAGTCGACCTGGCCGCGGTTGCCGTACACGCCGGCGACGCTGCCGAAGAGGGCCAGGAACGCCGGGGCGGGCGCCGCCGGCGCGCCCTCGTCGGCGACGGCGGCGGCGAGGTGCCGGGCCCCGTCCACCTTGGCGGCGAAGACCTCGGCGAAGGACGCCGGGTCCTTGTCGCGCAGGAGCGAGTCCCGGAGCAGGCCCGCGCCGTGCACGATCCCGTCGAGCCTGCCGTGGCGGGCCCGTACTCCGGCGACGACCGCGCGGACGGCGGCCTCGTCGGTGACGTCCGCGCAGTGGTAGCGGACCGACGCCGCCGCGCCGCCCAGGGCGCGCAGGGTCTCGCGCACCTCCCGGGCGGCCAGGGTCGCGGAGGCGACCGCCTCGATCTCGGCCGGGGTGCGCAGGCCCCCGGCGATCAGCGCGGCGCGCAGGGCCACCCGGTCGTGCGCCGAGGCGAGGGCGGGATCCTCGGCCCCGGGCGGGGGAGTGCGGCCGATCAGTTCGACGTGGCAGCCCGCGGCCCGGGCCAGGGCCAGGGCGACGCGGGCGGTGATGCCGCGGGCCCCGCCGGTGAGCAGGACCACGCTGCCGGAGTCCAGCGGCAGCCGTACCGGCGCGGTGTCCGGGAGCGGCGCGGGCACGGTGCGCAGGACGGTACGGGTGCCGTTGGTGTACCCGACGGCCACCGGCTCGTCCGGGGCGCACAGTTCCGCGAGCAGGTGGGCGGCGATGCGCTCCGGACGGTCCTTGGGGTCGACGTCCACGGCCCGTACGAGGACTCCCGGGCATTCGAGCGCGGCGCTGCGGGCGAACCCGCGCAGCCCGAGACCCGGCACCGGGTCGGGCGCCGCCGGGCCGTGGCCGAAGGTCCCGCCCCCGGCGGTGACGACCACGAGCCACCGCACCCCGCCGAGCAGCGCCCCGCGCAGCCTCGCGAAGGCCTCGGGCAGGGCGGGGTCCAGGCCGGGGCGCAGGGCGCTCAGGTCGACGAGGCCGTCCACGCCCTCGGTGTCCGCCGGAGTTTCGGCCGGGAGCGTGCGCACCCGGGCCCCGTGGGACTCCAGGAGCGCGGCGAGTACGGAGCCCACCCCGAGCCCGTCCTCCACCAGGGCGAAGCTCCGCCCGGCCAGTGCCTCCCCGGGGTCGCCCGCGCGGGGTGGCCCGGCCGGGGCGGTCTCGACGCGGAGCCGGACCGGACGGCGTACGAGGGCCGCTCCGGGCCGGGGCTCGGCGGCAGCGGGCCGGACCGGGTCCTCGACCGCACCCCCACCGGCCGGGGTCGCGGCCGGTGCCGCCGGCTCCCGGGCGGCGATCCAGTCGACGATCCCGCGGATCGTCTTGATCCGGGACAGCTCCTCCACCGCCGACTCCGCGGCGCCGTCGAGCTGCCGGGGCAGGCCGATGCGGTCGGCCAGGGCCCCGACGATCTCCACGCGCTTGATGGAGTCGACCGACAGGTCCGCCTCCAGGTCGAGATCGGGGTCCAGCATGTCGCGCGGATAGCCGGTGCGGGTGTGGACGATCTCCAGGACGGCGTCCATGACCTCGTGCGGCGTGAGCGGACCCCGGGCGGCGGGAACCTCCGCGGGCCGGGCAGGGGCCCGCTCCTCTTCCACCGCCGCCGGCTCCGGCGGCGCAGGCAGCGGCGAGACGGGCAGCGGCGAGGCGGGCGCCTCCGCGCCCAAGTAGCCCAGCAGGACCTCGCGTTGGGCCGCCACCAGCTCCCGCGCCCCGCGCAGGTACTCCAGTACGGTCTCCTCACGGCGGTCCACCGCGGCCGCCGGCCGCGGCAGCGCCACGCGCCGGGCCGGAAGGAGCCCGCCCGCCACGGGCGAGCCGTCCGCGGTGCGCACCAGATGGCCGTCGACCAGCCAGCCGGGCCTGCGGGGCGCCCGCTCGGGCAGCAGCGCGGTCCGCCCCTTGAAGAGGACCTCCGGATCGACGGGCACCCCCGCCGCCGCCAGTTCCGCGAGCGCGGTCAGCAGCCGGGGCAGGCCCGGTTCACCGGGTACGTCGACGGCGACGGCCGTGTGCGGCCGGTCGCCCAGGATCCTGGCGACCAGGCCCGTCAGCACCCGGCCGGGCCCGGCCTCGACGAACGTCCTCACCCCGGCCGCGTACATGGCCTCGACCTGGTCCACGAACCGCACGGGCTCGGCCACCTGCCGGGCGAGCACGTCCCGGACCTCCGTCGGATCCGCCGGGTACGGGCGGGCCGTGGCGGTGGACCAGACCGGGACGGCGGGCTCCGCCACCGCCGTCCCGGCCAGCTCGGCGGCGAGGGCGTCCACGGCGCCCGCGACGACCCCGCTGTGGAACGCGCAGGCCACCGGGATGCGTTCGCCGCGCAGCCCGGCGGCGCGCAGTGCGGCCAGGGCGGCCTCGACGGCCGCCGTCGGACCGGAGATCACGCACTGGGACGGCGCGTTGTGGTTCGCGACGACACATCCGGACCGCGCCGCGATCTCCCGGACCTGTTCGGGGGCGGCCGTCACCGCGGCCATCGTCCCGGGATCGGCTCCGGCGGCCTCCAGGATGGCCGAGGCCCGGCGGCCGCTCAGCCGCAGCAGCGCCGCGGTGTCCAGGGAGCCCGCGGCCCACAGCGCGGTCAGTTCCCCGTACGAGTGCCCGGCCGTGCAGTCGGGCCGGACGCCGAGCGAGCCGAGCAGCAGGTGCGCGGCCGCGCCCGCCAGACCCAGCGCGGGCTGGGCGACGCGGGTGTCGGTGACCGCGTCCCGCTGCCGCGAGCGTTCCTCCGGGGTGAAGGCGGCCGGCGGGAACATCGCCGCCACCACCTGCGCCGGCGCCCCGTCCAACAGGCCGCGCAGCCGGGGGAAGGCTACGTACAGGTCTCCGAGCATGCCCGGGCGCTGGCTGCCCTGCCCGGGGAAGAGGAACGCCACCTGCCCGGGATCCGCCTCCGGCGCCCGTACGCGGACCCCCTCGCCCGGGGTCAGGCCGCGGGCGCGCTCCAGCTTGGCGGCGAGGTCGTCCAGGCCGTCGGCGACGACCGAGACCTGCACGGGACCGGACGCCGACGCGGCGGTCTCGGCGGCCAGGTCGCGCAGCGGCCAGGGCCGTCCCGCGGCGTCGTTCTCCGCCAGCCGGGCCGCCAGCCGGTCCATCGCCCGCCCCGCCGCCCGGTGGTCGGCGCCGCGGAAGCAGAACAGCTCGGCGGGCCAGGCGTCCAGCCCGTGCGGGGGCTCGTCCTCGGAACCCGCCAGCACGGCGTGGTAGTTCGTACCGCCGAAGCCGAAGGCGCTCACGCCCGCGATCCGCCGCCGGGCGGGCGCGGCCCACGGCCGGGCCTCGGTGTCGAAGAAGAACGGGCCCTCCTCCGCCCGCCAGTCGGGGTGCGGCCGCTCCAGGTGCAGCGTCGGCGGCCGCACCCCGGCGTGGACCGCCCGGGCCGCCTTGATCAGCCCGGCCAGTCCGGCCGCGCACTTGGTGTGGCCGATCTGGGACTTGACGGAGCCCAGCGCACACCCGGCGTTCCCGGAACCACCGAACAGCGCCGTCAGCACGGCGAGTTCCGTACCGTCGCCGACCACGGTGCCGGTGCCGTGCGCCTCGACCAGGCCCACCTCGGCCGGTGAGACGCCCGCCCGCTCGTAGGCCCGTTCCAGGGCGCGCCGCTGTCCGTCGGGGCGGGGTGCGGTGAGCCCGAGGGAGCGCCCGTCGCTGGACGCGCCGACGGCCTTGACGACCGCGTACACCCGGTCGCCGTCGCGCTGGGCGTCCTCCAGCCGCTTGAGCACCACCGCGGCGACCCCCTCGCCGAGCGCGATCCCGTCCGCGTCCGAGGCGAAGGGGCGGCAGCGGCCGGTGGGGGACAGGGCCCGCACGGAGGCGAACATCAGGTAGTCGTTGATGCCGTTGTGCACGTCGGCACCGCCGCACAGCACCATGTCGCTGTCACCGGAGCGCAGTTGGCGGCAGGCCAGGTCCAGGGCGGCCAGCGACGAGGCGCAGGCCGCGTCGACCGTGCAGTTCGCGCCGCCGAGGTCGAGCCGGTTGGCGATCCGGCCGGCGATCACATTGGCCAGGACGCCCGGGAAGGAGTCCTCCGTGAGCTTCGGCAGCCGGGCGTCCAGTTCCGGCGGCAGTTCCCCCAGGTAGCCGGGGTACAGGGCGCGGAACCCGTAGGCGCCCGCCAGGTCCGTGCCCGCCTCCGCACCGAAGACCACCGAGGTCCGCGAGCGGTCGTACGCGCGGCCGCCCCCGTACCCGGCGTCCGCCAGGGCGCGGCCGGCGATCTCCAGGGCGAGCAGCTGCACCGGTTCGATCCCCGGCAGCGAGGCCGGCGGGATGCCGTGCGCGAGCGCGTCGAAGGGCACCGGCGGCAGGAACCCGCCCCACCGCGAAGGGGTGCGCTCCCCGGCCCGCGCCGGGTCGGGGTCGAAGTAGAGCGCCGGATCCCACCGGTCGTCCGGGACCTCGGTGACCGCGTCCCGCCCGGCGACGACGTTCGCCCAGAAGCCGGCCAGGTCCCCCGCGCCCGGATAGGCGCAGGCCATGCCGACGATCGCGATGTCCAGCGGCTCGGCCGGCCGCGCCGCGGGCGGGGCGGCCGGGGCCAGCTCCCGTGCCCTGCGCTCCAGGAAGGCGCTCGCCCCCTGCGTCACCTGGGTGTGCAGGGCGGCGACCGTGGTGGTGGCCGACCGGGCCGTCGCGGCCTGGCCCAGCATGAAGAGGCCGTCGCGCCGCTGCTCCTCCTCGCCCACCGGCACCGGTCCCGGACTCCCGTGCCGCAGGCCCTTGCTGGCGATGCGCAGCCGCCCGAGGTTGAGCCGCTCCAGCTCCTCCCACACCTCGCGCGGGCTCGTCCCGTCCTGGGAGAGGCGTTGCCGGGCCGCCTCGAAGGTGTCGGCGTACTCGGTCGCCGCGCACCGGGTGGCGTGCCCGGGCGCCGTCCGCAGGAGGACCGTCGCCTCGCAGTCGAGCGCGGCGGCCTGGAAGCCCGGCAGGACGGCCCCGGCGGTGACCGCCTCCGCGGTGAACAGGTAGGCGGTGCCCATCAGCACCCCGATCCGGGCCCCGCGTGCGGCGAGCGGAGCCGCGGCGACGGCGGCCATGGCGGCCGACCGGTCGTCGTGGACGCCGCCGGCGAGGAGGACGTCCAGCGCCGGGACGTCGTCGTGGGCCAGCAGCCGGTCGATCTGCTCCTCCCACAGCGTGAAGGAGGCGCGGGGGCCGATGTGGCCGCCGCATTCCAGACCCTCGAAGACGAACCTCCGGGCACCTTCGGCGAGGTACCGCTCCAGCAGTCCGGGGGAGGGGACGTGCAGGTACGTCCGGGTGCCCGCCGCCTCCAGGGGGGCCGCCTGGGCGGGCTGCCCGCCCGCGATGATCGCGTACGGGGGACGGACCGCGGCCACGGCGGCCAGCTGCTCGGCCCGCAGCTCGGGCGGCGCGAACCCGAGCAGGCCCACGCCCCAGGGCCGCGAGCCCAGGAGCCGGGCGGTCTCGGCGAGCAGGAGGCGGACCTCGTCGCCGGGCATGACGGCCAGCGCCAGGTACGGGACCCCGCCCGCGTCGGCGACGGCCCCGGCGAACGCGGCCTGATCACTGACCCGGGTCATCGGGCCCTGGGCCACGGGCAGGTGCGGGGCGGAGTCCCGCGGCCGCAGCGGCGCGCTCTCCACGGCCGCGTCCAGATGGGAGGCGACCGCCTCGCGCACGGCCTGCACCACGCCGCCCGTGGTGCGGTGACGGGCCGCGAGACGGGCGGCGAAGGCGCCGTCCTGGCCGAGGGGCAGGGCGTGGGTGTGCAGGGAGCGGGCGCCGAGCCGGTGGGCGAGCTCCGCGGGGTCCGGCGGTGCGAGGTCGGGGCGCGTGTAGATCCGGTGGCCCGCGACGACCAGGGTCTCGCTGCCGTCCATCGCGCGGACGGCGGAGGTGATCTCCCCGGGGAGCGCGGTCTCGCCCTCGGTGGTGAGGGCGAGCTGGGAGTCGAGCACGACCCCGGCGGCGCCGCCCGCGACGGCCGCCGCGGCCGTGTGCGGGCCGATCCCGCCCTGCGCGAGGACGGGTACCGTCACGTCCGGGTCGGCCAGCAGCCGCTGGAGCAGGACGAACGTCGTCAGCTCGCCGACCCGCCCGCCCGCCTCGTGCCCCTTCGCGACGACCGCGTCCGCCCCGGCCGCCACGGCGGCGGCCGCCTCCTGCGGGCTGGTCACCTCGGCCCAGACCCGCCGGGCCCCGCCGGCCGCCCAGGCCGCGGGGCGCGGCTGCTGGGCGGGATCGGCCAGGAGCACGGTGTCCACCTCGGCCGGCAGCTCGTCCGGCCACACCGGGCAGCCGGCCGGCACGCGAACGCCGTAGGGCTGCCGCAGCGCCCCCGTCGCCTCGGCCAGGGCGCGGCGGGCCAGGCAGGCGTCTCTGCCGAGGTCGAGCAGACCGAGGGCGCCGGCGCGCTCGGCGGCCACCACGATCCTGGGATTGGGCTCCTCGAAAGGGCTGAGCGCGACGACGAGGTCGCGGACGGCGGAACGGGCCGGATGGGGGGTCACAGGCGCTCCTGACGTGCCGAACGGGCAGGGCGGGCGGGCAGGGCGGGACAGGTGGTACCGGACGGGCGGGGCGGGGCGAGCGGGCGGGGCGAGAGCGGGCGATGCGGAAAACGGACGGGGCGGAAAACGGACGGGGCGGAGAAGGGCGGGGCTGAAAACGGGCGGTGCCCGTGCGCCGGGCCGGACCGGCGCGCCGGGGGACGGCAGCGCGAGCGGGCGGAACGGACGGGGCGCACGGTGCTGACGGCGGACGGTCGGCGACGGGCGGTGCGGCGAGGGTCCAGGCAGGTCAGGGGGGTGGCGGGGGGTTCGCTCAGGCCGCACCGACGGAACACCCGCCAGAGGTGACCCGCCGGTAACGCCGTGCCGCGTTGCATCGTGCGGTGACCGCCGTGGAGTGTCAACGGCCCCGCAGGTACGGTCCATTGGCTTCCGGCCGCGCGGAGATCGCTGCGGAATCCGCAGCCCCGGACGGCTCCCGGCGCCCCGGCCTGCACGGTTGTACGGACCGGAGCCGTGCCTTCCGGGCGGCGGTCGCGACCGGTCCGCGCCACCGGGCATGCCGTGCCGGTATGACTCGCGTGAGACCTGGTATGCGGGGTTCCACAGTCGGCCCGTTGTTCACTCGGCTGCCCCTTACAAGGTGTCGATCTGGGAGTTACCGTCCGGTCATGACCCCCACGCTCGCGCAGCTCCGCTATCTCGTGGCCGTCGCGGACTGCCGCTCCATCACCGGCGCGGCGGCCTCGGTGTTCGTCGCGCAGTCCGCCCTCTCCCGGGCCGTTCAGGCCATGGAGCGCGACCTCGGAGTGGAGCTGCTCGCCCGCCGCGGGCGCGGCGTGGACCTCACGCCCGAGGGCACCCGCGTGGTCCGGCTCGCCCGTACCGTCCTCGACGCGGTGGAGGCGATCGAGGACGTCGGCGCACCGCACGCGCAGAACGCCCGGGCCACCCTGCACGTCGTGGCGACGCCGACCCTGGCGCTCGATCTGGCCGTCGACCTCGTGCCCGCCTTCACGGAGCGCAGTCCGGGGGTCGACGTACGCCTGCACCAGCACGACAGCCGGGAAGTCCTCGTGCAGGAACTCGTCGACGGAACGGCCGAGTTGGGGCTGGTGGACCTGCCCGTGGACAAGGAGCTGTCGGCGCACCACATCCAGGAGCGTGAGGTCGTCCTGATTTCGCCGCTCGGATCCAGACTCCCCGACCCGCTGCCCTTCCGGATGCTCGACGGTCTCGACATGGTGTTGCCGGCACCGGGCACGGGCCGCCGTACGGAGCTGGAGGCGATGTTCAGCAGCCTGGGCGTACGGCCCGTGCCCACGCTGGAGGTCAACGAACGGCTGGCCTGGGTGACCGGCGTGATCGACGGCCGCGGCTCGCTCATCTGGTACCGCGACGTCGTCTTACGGGCCTTCGGCCGCCGCGCGGAGGTCCGCTCCTTCACCCCGCCGCTGCTGCGGCCCGTGGGGATCGTGCACGCCCGGCGCCCCCTGAGCCGCGCCGCGCGGGCCTTCCTCGCCCACGCCCGGCACAACTCCCCCGTCCGCGAGCCGAGTCGCTGACGGGCCCGCCGGAAGGCGGGCCCCATGCCGGCCCGGCATCGCTCCATGCCCAACGCGGGAGTGCCTGCCGCTTGGGAACCGAGGCCGCCGCCCCCACATTGTGCGCATGTCCCCACTCCTCGCATCTCCCCGCGCCGCGGCGGCCGTTGCCGCGGCGGGCCTCGTCCTGCTATCACCGGTGCCGCAGGCCGCGTACGCCTCGGCACCGGCCTCCGCACCGGCCGCCGCCCCGGAACGCAAGTGCACCCTGCCCGCGGGCCTGACCGAGATCAGCGGGCTCGCCATGAGCACGCGCCACCCCGGCGTCTTCTACGCCGTCAACGACAGCGGCAACACCAACCAGGTGTTCGCCGTCGACTGCAACGGACCCACCGGACAGCTGCGGGCCACCCTCACCGTCGCCGGCGCCACCAACACGGACTGGGAAGCCCTGGCCCTCGGCAAGGACCAGGCCGGCCGCCCGGTGATCCTCGTGGGCGACATCGGCGACAACTTCAGCGGCCGCGCCGAGCTCACCGTCCACGCCCTCCCCGAACCCGACACCCTCGCCAACGCCACCGTCACCCCCGCCACGTACCGCTTCGCCTACTCCGACGGCCGCCACGACGCCGAGTCGCTCCTCGCCGACCCGGTGACCGGGCAGCTGTACGTCGCCAGCAAGCTCATCGGCGCCACCGGCCGGCTCTACAAGGCGCCGCTGCCCCCGCAGCCCGGGCAGCTCAACACCCTCACCCCGGTCCGGTCCGGCCCCGTCTTCACCACCGACGGCGCCTTCTCGCCCACCGGAAAGTCCTACGCCCTCCGCAGCGGCGGACCCCTCGGGGCGAACACCGCCACCGTGTACGACGCGGCGACCGGAACCAAACTCGCCGATGTGGCCCTGCCCGCCCAGCCCCAGGGCGAGATCGTGACGTACGCCGACTGCGCCACGCTCCTGGTGGGCTCCGAGAACGACAACCAGATCTGGCGCGTGCCGCTGCCCGCCGAGGCCGCACCTGGCTGTGACGGCACCACCCCGCCGCCCACCGGTGACCTCAAGCTAGCCAACCCCGGCCCGCAGACCTGCAAGTTCAACCAGAGCTGCACGATCCAGCTCACCGCGACCGGCGGGAAGCCCCCGCTGCGCTACGCCGCGAGCGGACTGCCCTGGGGCCTCGTCCTCGACACCGCGACCGGACGCATCAGCGGCAAACCGTGGGCGTCGGGCACCGTCCAGCTCACCGCCACCGCCACCGACTCGACGGGAGCCTCCGCCACCACCGCCTTCCCGCTCACCCTCAGCTGGTTCTAGTGCCGTGACCGCACGAGGGCGGGGCGGCATCAGGAATCCGTCAGGGTTGCGCGGTTCCGTGTGAGGAGAACGTCAACGACCGCGCCCCGCCACCCGGCAAGGCCTTCCATGGGAGTCCGTGGCCGAAGGACCGTGGCCGGAAACGAGAGAAAGAGAAAGAGGGGCGGGGCGCATGCCGAGAGTCGTGGTCGGGGTGACCGGAACCCCGGGGAGTCTCACCGCGCTGCACCGGGCCGCCGCGGAAGCGCGGGCACGGGGCGCGGAACTGCGCGTGGTGCTGGCCTGGCAGGCGCCGGGAGGCGGCCTCGGCAGCCGGGGCGGCTCCGGGGTTCCGGCGCCGGCGGATTGCCGTGCGGCGGCCGTCGAGCGGTTGCGGGAGGTGCTCGACGGGGCCTTCGGCGCGGCGCCGCCCGGCGTCACCCTCACCGGCTACACGGTGAGGGGCACCCCGGGCGCCGTCCTCGTGGACGTCGCCCGCGACGCGGAGGACCTCCTCGTGATCGGTACGGGACCACGCGTCCCGCTGCGCCGGCTGGTCCGTCCTTCCGTCGCCCGGTACTGCCTCGCGCACGCCGCCTGCCCGGTCCTCGTCGTGCCGCCGTCTCCCCTCGAGGCCGAGCTGGACGCCGTGCACCGCCGCAACTTCTGGCGGCTGCCGCTGGACGTGCGGGAGCTGACCTCCTGAACCGGCGCCGTACCCCCTTCTGCCGGACGGCGTTCCGGCCGTCCGGCAGAAGGGGAGTGACGTGCTTCCCGCCGGTCAGCGCAGCGGAGTGAAGTCGCGCGAGGCGATGAACGACGGGCGCCGCACCGGCGCGGCGAAGGGCTCCGCGGGCAGGTTCTCCACGCTGTTGAACACCAGGAAGACGTTGCTGCGCGGGTAGGGGGTGATGTTGTCCCCCGAACCGTGCAGCGCGTTGCAGTCGAACCAGGTCGCCGATCCGGCGTCACCGGTGAACTGCCGGATGCCACAGGCGGACGCGAACCTGCTCAGCGCCTCGCGGGAGGGGGTGCCGGCGTCCTGCATCTGCAGCGACCTCTTGTAGTTGTCCTTCGGCGTCTCTCCCGCGCAGCCCAGGAACGTCCGGTGGGAACCCGGCATGATCATGAGGCTGCCGTTGGTCGCGTGGTTCGGCGTGAGGGCGATGGACACCGAGACCGTCCGCATCCGGGGCAGTCCGTCCTCGGCGTGCCAGGTCTCGAAGTCGGAGTGCCAGTAGAAGCCGCTCGCGCCGAAGCCGGGCTTGGCGTTGATGCGGGACTGGTGGACGTACACGTCGGAACCGAGGATCTGCCGGGCCCGGTCGGCGATCCGGGGATCGGCCGCGAGCCGTGCGAACGCCTCGCTGATGCGGTGGACCTCGAAGACCGAGCGGACCTCCCCGGACCCGGGCTCCACGACGGCGCGCTCGTCGGCCCGGACGGACGGGTCCGCCACCAGCCGGTCCATCTCGGCCCGGTACAGCTCGACCTCCTCCGGGCGGATCAGCTGCTCGTCGGTGAGGAACCCGTCGCGCTCGAAGCCCTCCAGCTCGCGCGCCCAGAGCGGTCCCGGGGTGCCGGGTTCGGACCACACGACGGGGTCCTTGCGTCCGACGAGGGTCTCCTCGGAGCCCCGGGTGGGATACAGGTCGGCGAGGGTGCGTTCGGTGACAGTGGTCATGGCGGTGCTTTCCTCTCCTCTCGGATTCATACGGTGCGCGCGGTGCGGTGCGGCGCGGTGCGCGGTCGGGTCAGACCGGGTCCGGCTCGGTGAGCAGCGGGTACACGCCGTTCTCGTCGTGGTCCTCGCGGCCGGTGACCGGCGGGTTGAAGACGCACACGCAGCGGAACTCACGGACCACGCGCAGGGTGTGGCGTTCGTGGCCGTCGAGGACGTAGACGGTGCCGGGCGTGATGGTGTGCTTCAGGCCCGTCTCCTCGTCGGTGAGTTCGGCCTCGCCCTCGACGCACACCACCGCCTCGACGTGGTTCGCGTACCACATGGAGGTTTCGGTGCCGGCGTACAGGACGGTCTCGTGGAGGGAGAAGCCGACGCGTTCCTTCGCCAGGACGATGCGCTTGCTCTCCCAGGTGCCGGAGGCCGCCTTGACGTGGCGGTCGGTGCCCTCGATGTCCTGGAAGGATCGGACGATCACGGTGGAAGTCCCTTTCGTCGTCGGGGTGGTGCGGGATGCGGCCGTCAGGCGGTCTCGCGTACGGACCGGGCGAGGATGTCGAGGCCCTCTTCGAGCTCGTCGGCGGACACGGTGAGCGGCGGAAGCAGCTTGACCACCTCGCTCTCGGGACCGGAGGTCTCGATGAGGAGTCCGTGCTCGAAGGCCCGGTTGCAGACCTCGGCGGCGCGTTCCTTGCGGGTGAACTCCAGCCCCCACACCATGCCGCGGCCCCGGTACGAGGCGCCGTCGCGCTCGTGGTCGGCGCAGAGGTCGACGAGGGCCCGTTCGATGCGGGCGCCCTGGACGCGGGTGCGTTCGCGCAGGACGCCGTCGCGCCAGTAGGTCTCCAGGGCGGCGGTCGCCGTGACGAAGGCCGGGTTGTTGCCGCGGAAGGTGCCGTTGTGCTCGCCGGGCTCCCAGATGTCGAGCTCGGGCTTGAACAGGCACAGCGCCATGGGGAGTCCGTAGCCGCTGATGGACTTGGAGACGGTGACGATGTCGGGCGTGATGCCGGCCTCCTCGAAGGAGAAGAAGTCACCGGTGCGGCCGCAGCCCATCTGCACGTCGTCGACGATCAGCAGCATGTCCCGGCGGCGGCACAGGTCGGCGAGGGCGCGCAGCCATTCGGCGCGGGCCACGTTGACCCCGCCCTCGCCCTGCACGGTCTCCACGATCACCGCGGCGGGGTTGTTGAGGCCGGAGCCCTGGTCCTCCAGGAGCCGCTCGAACCAGAGGAAGTCCGGAGTGCGGCCACCGAGGTAGTTGTCGAAGGGCATCGGCGTGCTGTGGACCAGCGGAACGCCGGCACCCGCGCGCTTGAAGGCGTTGCCGGTCACGGCGAGCGAGCCCAGGGACATGCCGTGGAAGGCGTTCGTGAAGGAGACGACCGCTTCGCGCCCCTTGGCCTTGCGGGCGAGCTTCAGCGCCGCCTCGACGGCGTTGGTGCCCGTGGGGCCGGGGAACATCACCTTGTACGGCAGTGCGCGGGGGGCGAGGACGGTGGAGTGGAAGGTCTCCAGGAAGGCCCGCTTGGCGGTCGTCGACATGTCCAGGGCGTGCGTGATGCCGTCGCGCTGGATGTAGTCGACCAACGCCTGTTTGAGCACGGGGTTGTTGTGCCCGTAGTTCAGCGAGCCGGCCCCGGCGAAGAAGTCCAGGTAGGTGCGTCCGTCCTCGTCGTGGAGGCGGCTGCCCTCCGCGCGGTCGAAGACGACGGGCCAGGCGCGGCAGTAGCTGCGCACCTCCGACTCGACGGTGTCGAAGACGGTCGGGCTCGGTGCGGTGGTGGTCAAGGTGATCCTCTCCTGAGGTGCTCTGGGGCGGTCGGTGCTGTTCTGTGGCGGACGCGGTCGGGGGGCGGTCAGGGGGACAGGGGGGCGATCCGGTGGAGGACCTCCGCCTCGTGTGCCCCCGCGTTGCCGGGGAAGTCCTCCTCGGCGAAGAGGACCTTCCGGGTGACGCGGGCGCCGTGGCGTTCGGCGTAGGACGCGAACAGCCGCTCCGACGCGGTGTTTCCGGGGCTGATGGTCGTCTCCAGGCCGTCGATGCGGTGCTCGGCGGCGACCCGTGCCGTGAGGTGGTCGAGGAGCTGCCCGGCGACCCCCTGGCCGCGGGCGGCCGCGTCGACGGCGATCTGCCAGATCAGCAGCGTGGCCGGGGCGTCGGGGCGCAGGTACCCGGTGACGAAGCCGACCGGCCGGCCGGCTTCGTCCCGGGCGACCGCGGAGGTCCCGGCGAAGTCGCGGCACCACAGCAGGTAGCTGTAGGGGGAGTTGACGTCGAGGGTCTTCGTGTCACGGGCGATGCGCCAGAGGGCGGGGCCGTCGGACACGGTGGGCCGGTCGGCCCGGATGCCGGGCCGGGTCGTCGGGGCGGGGGTTCGGGAACGGGTGGCCGGAGCTGCGGGTGCAGTGGTCATGCGGGCCGAAGCTACCGACCGTCGGCCGAAATCACATGCCGCGACGGGGTTCCGCCCGCGGATCATCCGTGTTATCCGGCGGCACGGCCCGACCGGTCGAAGCCCCGGTCGACCGGGGCGGAAAGGGTGGGTTTATCCGGACAATTCACCCCACCCCCCGCGAAAGTAACGAGACGATAACGACTTCGACCTGTCCCATATGCGTGATGTGAGAGCCGTGACATTCGCCGCCGGCCCCGTTTCGGCACGACGGAACGGGAAAGACGCGCTGCTCCCGGAACGCGGGACGCGGGGGCGGGTCAGCCCTCGGGGGGCCGCCCCTTCCAATGGGCGGCCAGGTGCTTGCCCCAGCTGCTGTTCGCCTGCTCGAACTCCTCCTCGCAGCGGTACGCACGGTGCTTCGGCAGCCATTCGTCCGACACCACCCAGGCGTACTTGACCTGGTCGGAGCCGTACAGCATGCACAGCTGGTTGTAGTAGCGCTGGGCGCTCAACGCGTGCTCGTCCGAGTAGTCGGGGGTGCCGGCGGCTTCCCTGCGGGCCTCCAGCTTCTTCGCCCACAGGGTGCTGCGCGTGGTGTCCCCGCTCGGGTCGACCGCGAGGAGCAGCAGCACGGCCAGCTCGTCGGCCGCGTCCTCCTCGTTGCCGGTGAACGGCAGGTCGTAGACGTGGATGACGGCGTGGCCGAGTTCGTGGAAGTAGGTGCCCAGCATCGCCCCGGCCACGTCGGCCAGGACCGGGTCGTGGGTGGCGCCCGGGTCAGCGGCGTCCACTTCCGCGTTGGCCTCCGTGAACATCCGCTCCCGCTGCGCGGCGTACTCGTAGCAGAGGTTGATGTACGGGTGCTGGTAGAAGGCGTTGGCCTGTCCGCACTGCACCGCCCGGACGACGATGTCCGTCGGGAGGGTGAGGCGGGCGTTGGACAGGGCCACGTACTTCTCCAGGTACTCGCCGCCCTCCATGATCTCCCGGCCGCGCGCCGCCGCGCCCCCGTCACGGCGCGTGATCGGCGCGTACTCGCCGCGGAACGCGCCCTCGGCGCTCGCCGACGGCTCCGGGGTGACGGCGCGGACCGAGGCCGCCGCCGGCGGCGCCACCGCGCACAGGCTCCAGGCCGCGGCCGCCGCCACGGCGGCGAGGGACGTGCTCCAACGGTTCACGGCAGACCTCCGATCGGCCCGGTCCCCGCACCAGCATCCCGCGGGAAGGCCGTACGGGCGATTCCGCCGGGCCGTTCGAGTGGGCTGCGGGCTCCTCGACTTGCGGGCCGGCCGGACGTGTGGGCGTCCGGCGCGGACCGTGGAGCGCCTGGTCCCCGGGGGAAACCCGGTTGCGGCCGGGCGGCGCAGTCGCATCTCCTGGGACGTCGGAGATCATGGCGCCGCGCGGCCCGGCCGGGACGGCGCGGCAGAGGGGCTGGTGGAGCCGGTGGGGACACGCACGCTGAGGTTCGACCTGTACGCGGACACGGACGGGCTCGCCTGGGTCGGGGAACTCGTCGACCGGGAAGCCGCCTCCCGGCGCGCCCGCGTCACGGCGCGGACCGTCGTACGCGCCCGCCCCGACGGCGGGCCGGCGGACGACGGGCACGACGGCCTCCTCGCGGAGCAGTGGGCCGTAGAGAACCCCGGGCTCAGCAGCGGCGGACGGGAGAGCGTCGGACTGCGCGTCCGCCTGGACTGTTCGCTGCGCACCTACCGGGCCGTCCGCAAGGCGGTGATCCGGGGCCTGTGCCCGGAAGGCACGGCCCCGCACACCTGCCGCGTGCCCTGGTCCGCCTGGTGACGCCGGGCCCGTACGCGCGGCCGGTGCCGGCGGGCCCCGGACCCGCGCGGCCCCCGGTCAGTCCACGAGCACCCCGGGGTTGAGGATGCCCCGCGGGTCCAGTGCCCCCTTCGCGGCCCGCAGCGCGAGGGCGAAGGGCTCGGGGCGCTGGCGGTCGTAGCCCGGCCGGTGGTCCCGGCCGACGGCGTGGTGGTGGGTGATGGTGGCCCGGTGGCGGTGCAGGACCTCGCCCGCCACGGCCTTCAGGTCGTCCCACAGGGCCACCTCGTCACCGGCGCGGCCCGCGGCGAGGACGGTGAAGTAGGGGGCCGCGCCGTCCGGATACACGTGTGTCAGGCGGCAGTTGACGGTCGCCGGGTGGCCGGTGGCCTTGAGTGCGGCCGCGCCGACCTCGGTGCGCACCGCTTCGATCAGGCCCGGGATCCGGTCCCAGGTGGCCGCCGTCTCGAACGTCTCCGCGACGGCGCCCATCCTGGCCAGCCCGTCGCGGAGGTACGGCATCCGCAGGAACGCCGAGCGCCAGGCGCCCACCGCCGCGTCGCCGCCCGCACCGCCGGACGGGTCCCCGTCCGGGATCCCGCCCTTGCCGCCGTACGAGCGGGCCAGGCCGACGGCCCGCTCCAGCCGGTCCGCCACCGGCGCGTCCGCCGACTCGAAGCCCAGCACCAGCACGGCGCTCCCGTCCCGCGCCGCGCCCGACAGCGCGGCCTCACCGGCGTCCAGCAGACGGCAGTTGGCGGGGGAGAGGTCGGACCGGGCGAGCGTGCGCACCGCCCGCAGCGCGTCCTGGAAGTCCGTGAAGGAGACCGCCGCGGACGCCTTGTGGCGGGGGCGTTCCTGGAGCCGCACCCACGCCTCGGTGATCACGCCCAGGGCCCCTTCGGAGCCCAGGAACAGCCGGTCGGGGGAGGGGCCCGCCCCGGAGGCCGGCAGCCGCCAGGAAGCGCTCGTACCGGCCGGGGTGACGACGCGCATCGACTGCACGAAGTCGTCGATGTGCGTGCGGCCGGTGGCGTAGTGGCCGCCCGCGCGGGTGGCCAGCCAGCCGCCGAGGGTGGAGAACTCGAAGCTCTGCGGGAAGTGCCGCAGGGTCAGGCCGTGGGGCCGCAACTGGTCTTCCAGGGCCGGTCCGAGGGTGCCTGCCTGGATGCGGGCGGCCCGGCCCTCGGTGTCGACCTCCAGGACGCGGCCCATGGCCGTCAGGTCGAGGGACAGCACCGCCCGGTGGGCGTCGCCGCGGTATTCCACGCCCCCGCTGACCGAGGAACCCCCGCCGTACGGGACGACGGCGACCTGCCGGTCACCGGCCCAGTCCAGCAGGGCGGCCACCTCGCGCTCGTCCGTCGGGCGCGCGACGAGGTCGGGTACGCGGCCGGGGCGCCCGCGCAGGGCCCGTACGACGTCGCGGTACGCCTTGCCCATCGCGTGGGCGGCGCGGTCCGCCGGGTCGGCGGTGACCAGGTGGGCCAGGCTCGTCGGGGGTTCGAGGACGGGGGCGCCGATGCCCAGGTCGCGGACGCGGGGCACGGGGAGCGGCCGGGCGAGGGTGCCGGGGAGCAGGGCGCCCAGCGCGGCGCACTCCGCGTCGTCGGGATGGGCGTCCGACCAGCCCCAGCCCCACCAGGAGCGGCTGCGGGACGTCGGCTGCGGGGTGGTGCCGGTCATGGGTGCGCTCCGGAGGTCGCAGGAATTTACCTTGAGGTAAATTACCTACTGATAATATCGGCTCATGGCAACCCCTCCTTCGAAGGCCGGCACCAAGGGAGTCCCGCGCGAGCACCGCCGCCGGCAGATGCTGGACGCCGCCACGGAGGAGTTCGGCACCCGTGGCTACGCGGCCGCGTCGCTCCCCGCCATCGCCGCGCGCGTGGGCGTCACCAAGACGCTGCTGCACCAGTACGTCGGCACCAAGGAGGAGCTGTACGTCGCCTGCCTGGTGCCCGTCGGCGAACGGCTCCTGGAGACGATCGGCACGGCCATGGGCCCGGACCCGGCCGCGCCGCACACGCCGCTGCGCGTGCTGCACGCCCTCTTCACCGCCCTGGAGGGGCAGCGGGAGGCGTGGTTCGTGCTCTATGACACCTCGCTGCCGCCCGGCGGCGAGGCCGAGCGCCGGGCTTCGGCGTACCGGTCGGCCATCGACCGGCTCGCGGCCGGCGGCACCGCCGCACTGCTGCGCGCGGCCGGCTCGACGGACCCGCTGGACGCGGACGCGCTCAAATACGTCTGGCGGGACCTGGTCGCCACCCTCGTCCGCTGGTGGGTCAAGCACCCGGAGCAGACGCCGGCGGCCATGACGCGGCGCTGCGCCCGTCTCTTCGCGGCCGCCGCGGGCCTGGCTTCGGACGCGTCCGCCGTCACCGGCGAGCCGGACGGCGGCTCCGGCTGACCCCCGGCCCCCGCCGCCCCGTGCGCCCCCTGCGGATTTCGAGGTCCACCGGACGGGTCTCGCGGTGGACTGCGAGGATGCGGGCATGGACCGAGTACTGAGCCGGCGGGAAGCGTCGGAGGCCGTCCACGACTACGGCTGGCACTTCCTGCTGGGCACGTTGCGGACGTCGGTCCCGGTCGGATCGTTGGCTCGGGCGATCGGCCTGGCGGCGGACGCCGTCGCGGTGTGCGGCAGCAGCGCCGACCGGCACCTCCGGGTCGATGCCCGCCCCCAGCGGCTCGTGCTCACCCTTCAGTCGCCGGACCACGCGGCGGTGACCACCCGGGACGTCGAACTCGCGCGCCGGATCTCCACCGCCGTCAAGGAGACCGGGTCGCCGATGACGGAGCCCGAGATCGGAACGGGGGCACCGCGGTCCGTCCAACTCGTGGAGATCGCGATCGATGCGCTGGACATCGCCGGGATCCGGCCGTTCTGGAAGGCGGTGCTGGGCTATGCCGACGAGGCGGGCGCCGAAGGACCGGAGGATCCACTCGTCGACCCCGTCGGGCAGGGCCCCGCGATCTGGTTCCAGCAGATGGACCGGGCACGCCCCCAGCGCAACCGCATCCACTTCGACGTCTGCGTTCCCCATGACGAGGCACCCCGGCGGATCGAGGCGGCGCTGGCGGCAGGGGGCCGGCTCGTGTCCGCGACCCGGGCCCCCGCGTTCTGGGTGCTCGCCGACGCGGAGGGGAACGAGGTCTGCGTGACCACGTGGCAGGGCCGGGACGACTGAGGCGCGCTCCGAAACCTCCGAGACCAGGAGGCGTGTTCGGCTAGGAGGCGTTTTCGTCCTTGAGGCCCTGGTCGGCCTTGAGCTTGCGCCACGCCGTCCCCAGCGCCTCCATGTCCCGCTCGTCGAGGAGTCCGGTGAAGACCGGTGCCAGGACCTCGCGCCGGGTGGCGTCGGCCTCGGCGAACACCGTGCGCCCCGCGTCCGTGAGGGACACCTCCACCGACCGGGCGTCACGCGCCGAGGGCGTACGGGTGACCAGCCCGCGCGCCCGTAGGGCGTCCACGACCCGGGACACCTGGCTGCGGCTGAGCAGCGTGCTGTTGCCGAGGACCGAGGCGGGTACGGGCTCGGGGCTCGAAGCCAGCCAGAGCATGACCTCGAACCAGGACACGGGCAGGTCATGGGCCTTCACCAGGGCGCGGTCCACGCGGTCGGTCAGCACGGTGCCGGCCCAGACCAGCCCGTAGAACGCGTAGTCGGCCGCGGGCATCTCGGCTTCGGTGAGCTTCTTCGGCATGTCGGCAGTCTAGAGGTTGCGTGCGCACGCACATAACTTTATGGTGTGTGTGCACGCACATAAATTACGTTCCGTGAAAGGCGACCGCCATGTCGACCCTCCCCACCACCCCCCGCACCGTCCTGATCACCGGGACCTCCTCCGGCATCGGCCTGGCCGCGGCCGTCGCGGCCGCCCGCGCGGGATGGCGCACGATCGCCACGCTGCGTGACACCGGCAAGGCCGATGCCCTGCGCGAGGCCGCCGCCGACGCCGGCGTCGAACTCGACGTCCGGCAGCTCGACGTCGTCGACGAACGTTCCGTGGCCGCCGCCGTCGACGGTGTGATCGCCGACTACGGACGCCTGGACGCCGTCGTGAACAACGCCGGCGCCGGACACGTCGGGACCCTCGAACTCGAAACCGTCGCCGACGTCCGCGAGGTCATGGAGGTCAACTTCTTCGGCGTGCTGAACGTCTCCAAGGCGGCGCTGCCCCACCTGCGGGCCACCGGAGGCCGCCTGATCACGGTCACCAGCGTGGGCGGCGTCGTCGGCCAGCCCTTCAACGAGGCCTACTGCGCCGCGAAGTTCGCCGTCGAGGGATACATGGAGAGCCTGGCCCCCGTCGCGGGCGCCGTCGGCGTGAGCGTGTCCGTCGTCGAACCGGGCGCGGTGGCCACGGAGTTCGTCAACAACCTCGGACTCGACATCGAGGGGCACGTCGCCGCGGCCGGTCCGTACGCCGACGCGCTGCGCCACTACGTGGACCGTACGGTCGGCCAGTTCCTGGACGGCGCCCAGACCCCCGCCGGTGCCGCCGAGGCCGTCATGGAGGCGCTGACCGCCGACCGCCCCGCGTTCCGCATCCAGACCTCGCAGTGGGCCCGCGACTTCACCGGGACCAAGCTGGCCGACGGCGACGGCTCCGCCGTCCTCGGCATGACCGGAGCCTGGGTCGCCGGAGCCTGACGGGCCCGCCCGGCCGAACTGCGCCCCGCGCTGAACCGGGCCATGATGGCCGGACATGCCCGAACCGGGAGGTGACGCGTACGCATGGACGAATCGCGACGGGCCTGGATCACCGTGGGCGGCGTCATGGCCGTCATCCTCCTCAACCTCACGGCCATCGTCCTGATGAACACCCTCGGACGATGACGGGGGCCGGCTAGCCCCCCGCGCGAAGGCTCTCGTCCGTGACGTGGAGCTCGCGCAGCGCCCGGGACCGGAACGAGGTGTTCCAGTGCAGGGCCGCGGGTTCGGCGACCGCCAAGGCCGGGAAGCGGGCCAGCAGCGTCGTGAGGGCGGTCGACACCTCCAGGCGGGCCAGGGGCGCGCCGAGGCAGTAGTGCACGCCGTGGCCCAGCGCGAGGTGCGCCAGGTCGGTCCGCCCGGGATCGAAGCGGTCCGCCTCCGGGTACCGCTCGGGGTCGCGGTGGGCGGAGGCAAGGCAGAGCAGCACCGTGTCGCCCGCCGGTACCGCGGTGCCGCCGATCTCGACGGGCTCGGTGGGGAAGCGCCGGATGGCGCTCTGGTTGGGGTGGGCGTACCGCAGGAGTTCCTCCACGGTCGCGTCGAGGAGGCTCGGGTCCCTGCGCAGGGCGTCGAGCCGGTCGGGGTGCCGGAGCAGGGTGAGCGTTCCGCCGCTGATCAGGTGCTGGGTGTTCTCGGTGCCGGCCAGCAGGATCAGGAAGGCGAGCGAGACGAGCTCGTCCTCGGTGAGCCGGTCCTCGTCGTCGCGCGCCACGATCAGCGCGGACAGCAGGTCGTCGCCGGGACGGGCCCGGCGCTCGGCGACCCAGCGCAGCAGCAGCCCGTAGATCCCCTTGACGGCGGTCGCGACGTCCTGCGGTCCCGCCGGCGCAACCATCGCGCCGCCCCACGCGGCGAACTGTTCCCGGTCCGCCTCGGGGGCCCCGAAGAGGTCGCCGATGACGCGCAGGGGCAGCGGTGCGGCGAAGCCGGCCACGAGGTCCGCCCGGCCCTCGGCGGCGATCCGTCCGGCCAGCTCGGACGCCAGCCCCTCGGCCGCGGCCGTCACCCGGGGGCGGAGGGCGGCGGTGTGCCGCGGGGTGAACGCCTTGGAGACCAGGCGCCGCAGCCGCAGGTGGTCCGCGCCGTCGAGGTTCAGCAGGTTCGCGTCGAGGGCCGGGGGCAGGGAGAAGCCGCGGTAGCCGCTGCCCGCGTGCTTCTTGTCGACCGAGAGCCGGGGGTCGGCGAGTCCCGCCCGGACGTCGGCCTCCCGGGTCACCAGCCAGGCGAGCGTCCCGTCCGGCAGGGCGACCCGGTGCACCGGACCGGACTCCCGCAGCCGGCCGAGGACGCCGTGCGGATCGTCGCGGTAGGCGTCGTCGAACGGGGTGGCGCCGGGGTGGGCTGCGGACGGTGCGGTCATGGGTGTCCTCTGTCGCGGGGCGGGGGCGGGCCGGGCGGCCGGCGGACGGCCGCACGGTGGCGCGTCCTCGACCCCATGATGATCCACGGCGCCGCCCGGCCGTTCGAATCCGGACATCGGGAGACGGCCCGCGCGCATGACGGAGCCCCTGCGTGTCGAACACCGCTGATCGACGCGCAGGGGCTTCCTTCGCCGCGCCGCCTCGGGGCCGCGAGAGCCGCAAGCGGTCCCTGGGGGCGGGGCGTCCGCACCAGTGAACCAAGGGCCGACCCGTGGGGACGACTGGTTCCTGCAACGGAATCAGGCCACTGGGGCCCGTGTGATTGCAGTGAATCATCCAAGAGCCGAATCGCGCAATATCTCGCGCACCTGCAAGGGTAAGCCTTAAGTTCAGGTGGCAAATGCGCAGTGGCGGTCCCTGTCGTCTCGGCGTTCGGTAGGTTGGGGTGATCACGTCGGCGCCAGGTGCGCGCGGCAGGTATCCGGCAGGTATTCCAGGAGGTTCTCCGCATGGCAGCCCCAATGCGCCACCAGCTGTTCTCCTACGGCACCTTGCAGTTCCCCGAGGTCCAGCTGGCCCGGTTCGGCAGGCCGCTCGAAGGGGCTCCCGACGCGCTGCCCGGATTCCGGATCACCTACATCCGGATCACCGACCCTGAGGTGATCGCCGCGAGCGGCACCGACCGGCACCCCCTGCTCGTCGCCTCCTCGGACGAGGCCGACGCCGTCGAGGGCACGGTCTTCTCGATCACCGACGAGGAACTGGCCTCCGCGGACGACTACGAGGTCGACGACTACGCCCGGACCCGGGTCCTCCTGCGCTCCGGCACGAAGGCGTGGGCCTACCTCGGCGCGCAGGCGGCCCCGGCCGCCGACGGGGAGTCCGGTCCCGCCGCCTGACCGGGCCCCGGGCCCCGCCGACGTCACTCCAGGTCGAGCAGCTGCTCGTGGAACCCTCCGAAGCCGCCCCGTTCGTCCACGAGGTGGACCTCCAGGATCCAGTGGCACCGCCAGCCGGCCCGGTCGGTGCGGCGCAGCGGGGTGTCGTTGTCGGGGGTGATGTACGACTCGGCCTTGGCCCCGTCGATGGTCTCGTGCGGGAACTCGCCGACCAGGTGGCCCGCGTGCCAGCCGCCGAGGCTCCAGCCGGCCTCGTGCGCGAGCCGCTCGACCTCGGCGTACAACTGCCGTCCGGTGATGTGCGGATCGGCCCGGAAGGCCCGCCGTCCGCCGGCGAAGGCCTCTTCGAGGCCGTCGCGCAGGCGGTGCTTGGCCGGATCTTCACCGAAGACGAAGGTCCGGCCGAAGTCGGCCTCGTACTCCTCGAAGATGGGGCCGAAGTCGGCGAAGGCGATGTCGTCCCCGCCGATGATCCGGTCCGGCGGGTTCTCCTTGTACGGGAACAGGGTGTGGGGCCCGGAGCGGACGATCCGCTTGTGCCAGTGCTTGGTGGTGCCGAACATCTCGTTCGCGAGGTCCCGGATCCGGTCGCTGACCTCCCGCTCACCGGCTCCGGGGGCGACCAGGCCCCGGGCTTCGACCTCGGTGAAGAGACGTACGGCCTTGCGCTGGGCCTCGACGAGCCCCAGGGCGCGCAGCTGCTCGTCCATGCGGTCGGGTACTCCCATGGTGCTGTTCCTCTTCCCGGTGTTACGGGGTCGCGCGCACGATCACGAGCGATCCCTGGTACGTCGCCTGCGTACGCAGGTGCCCGAAGCGATCGTCCCAGGCCCCGGACTCCAGATCGCGGCGCAGTGTCCCGTCGAAGCGTTCGCGGACGCCGTCGTCGACGAAGCTCCAGGCGGAGCAGGCCTGCCGGGCGGCGGGGTCGAGGAGCATCTCGGGCCGTCCGTAGTAGGCCTCGTTGAAGCCGTCGGTGCAGTCGAGGGGGATGGGTACGGTCTGGACGGTGCCGCTGCCGCCCAGGGCGGCCGCCATGTCCTCGATCGGAGGGTACCGGCGGGCCTCGGTGTCGAGGACCTCGGGGGCGTACTCGTGGAGCCAGAAGTCGCGCACGAGCTTGGGGTCGCAGGTCAGGACGACGACCGGGCCGCGGGTGACGCGGCGCATCTCGCGCAGGCCGGCCGTGACGTCGTTCCACTGGTGGACGCTGAAGAGGGTCATCGCGCCGTCGAACTCCCCGTCCCCGAAGGGGAGGGACTCGGCGACGGCGTCGACCGCTCGGGCGAGACGGGCCGGGCGCTGGGCCCGCATGGACTCCGAGGGTTCCACGGCCGTCACCGCGCGGGCCGCGTTCTCGTACGATCCGGCGCCCGCGCCGACGTTCAGCACGGTCCGCGCCCCGTCCAGGGCCTCGGCGATGAACCGGGCGACGCGCGGGTCGGGCCTCCGGTAGGAGGCGTAACCGGTGCCGACGGCGCCGTAGTCGACGTCTCCGGCGCTGCCGTCCTGGGTGCGTGCGTTCATGGGTCCTTACCTCGCCTCGTGAGCAGGAACATGGAGGGGCGCCACGGGTCGCGGCGCGCGGGTCGTGCGGGAGCGGGGGTGGCTGCGGTGGCTGCGGTGGCAGCGGGCGGGGCGCTATGACCAGAGCGCGAAACGCTCCCAGCCGCCGTCGCCGCCGCCGGTGGCTCCGACTCCGGCGCGTTCGTAGCGCAGCCGTGTGTGGAGGCGGCTCTCGGCCGCCTGCCAGAACTCCACCTCGGTCGGCTCCAGCGTGTACAGCGTCCAGGCGGAATCCACGAGCGAGGGCTCGCGCCGGATCAGGGCCAGGGAGCCCGCGACGGCCCGCTCCTGCTCGGCCGGGTCCGTCAGGTACTGGCTCTGGCGGCCCAGCAATGACTCCGCGCGGGCGGTGGCCGAACGGCCCAGGAAGTCCGCCGCGTTGTCCCGCGCCGAGCCCGTGGTGACGCTCCCGCGCACCCTCACCTGCCGGCCGTGCTCCGGCCAGTAGAAGGTGAGCGCCGCCCGCGGATGGCACGCGAGCTGCCCGCCCTTGGGACTGAAGGCGTGCCCCGCGAAGCTCCACCCGGAGGCGTCCACGCCCTTGAGGATCAGTGTGCGGGCGTCGGGGTCACCGGCCGCGTCCACCGTCGACAGCGTCATCGCGTGCGGATCGGGAACGCCCGCCGCGACCGCCTCGGCGAGCCACGCCAGGAACAGGGCGGCCGGTTCGGCCGGAGCCCGGTCGCGGTCGAACGCGGGCAGCGGGCGCGCGAACACGTCGATGCTCCTGAGCCACTGGCGGACGTCCGCGCCGCCGCCTCCTGTGTCAGCCACCCGATACGCCTTCCTCCGCCCGGCAACCCTTCACCCGCCATCCTGCATCTGCTACCTGATCGATGGCAATCGCATGGCAAATGCTTAGTTGATCGGCCAAAAAACGACACCGGTGCCGGTTGGATGTTGGAGAGAGCCACGACTCGGCTCCCGCCCGCCGAACCGGAGCGGAACAGGAAACTTAGGGTAGCCTTACTTGCGGGGGTGGCTCGGTGTGGAGAGCCGGGCCCCGCCCGTGACCAGGGGCGGGCCCGTGATCCCCGGAGTCCCGGACAGGCCGGGCACTTCAGTCTGTGGAGGTAGGCCCGTGGCCACAACCGCTCTGCTCGGCGACCCCGTTGCGAGCCGGACGCCCGACACCGTGGTGGACGACGACTTCATCGCGGCCGGCGGACACCCCCTGCACGTCCACGACTTCCACCAGTTCCTCTACGTGCCCATGGGCCGGATCACGGTGACCATCGGCCGCGAGGAGCACCAGCTCGACCCCTCGGTCGGCCTGTGGATCCCGGCAGGGGTGTGGCACAGCGCCCGCTTCGAACCGGACTCGCTCATCGTCGTCGAGGCCTTCGACCCCGAGGCGCACCACCTGCCGTACCCCGGGCCGGCCGTCATCAACGTCACCGGCGCCCAGCGGACGTTGCTGCTCGCCCGGATGCGCAGTTCGGAGCCCGTCCCGGACGATCCGGCCGTCTTCGCGGCGCTGAGCGGCGGACACCCGGACTCCCTGCCGCTGCCCCAGCCCGTCAGCCGGGCCGCCGCGGAGGTCGCCCGGCTGCTGTCCCGCCGGCCCAACGACCCGCGAACCGCCACCGAATGGGCCCGGGACGTCTACACCAGCTCGACCAGCCTGCGCCGTTCCTTCCGGGACGAGACCGGCCTGGCCTTCTCCGAGTGGCGCACCCGGCTGCGGCTGAACTGCTCGCTGGAACTGCTGGCCCAGGGGCTCCTGGTGGGGACCGTGGCCGCCCGCGTGGGCTTCACCAGCGTCAACGGCTACATAGCGGCCTTCCGGCGCTACTTCGGTGAAACGCCGGGCTCCTACAGCCGCCAGTCGCCCTGACGGCCCCCGCGGCACGGCACCGGACCCGGCCCCGGCGCCGTGGCGACCCGCAGCGGCCGCGCCGACGCCGGGGCCGCCGCGGGCCGCCGTCACCAGGCCGCGGCCACCCCGTCGGCGGTGGTCACGTACGCGCACCGGCCGGCCGCCCACTCCAGTGCCATCCGGTGCTCCGCGGCCGAGAAGTCCGCCACCGCGTCGGCCACCACGAACGCCTGGACGTCCTGCATCCAGGCGTCGCAGGCCGTCATCATGACGCCGATGTGCGCGTACACCCCGGTGATCACCAACTGGTCCCGGCCGAGGGCGCGCATCCGCTCCAGCAGGTCGGTACGGACGAAGGCGCTGTACTTCCACTTCGTCAGCACGGTGTCCCCGGGCCCCGGCGCGACGGCCGGCGCGATCGCCTCGGCCTCGGGGTCGGCGGGCAGCCCGGGACCCCAGAAGTCCTGCTGGAGCCCCCGCTCCCGCGCGCTCTGGTTCCCCGGCTGCGCGGTGTAGAACACCGGGACGCCCGCCCGGGCCGCCTCCTCCCGGAGCCGGGCCACCCCCCGGAGCAGTCCGGTGACGGGCTGCCGGGTGGCGTCGTAGGCGGACAGGAAGTAGTTCTGCAGGTCGTGGACCAGCAGCACCGACCGCCGCGGATCCGGCTTCCAGTCCACCCGGTTCGCGGGCAGTTCGGCGGCGGTGGGCATCGGGTAGGGGGCGACGGCGGGCAGGGCCATGGGAGTTCCGTTCGGAGTGCGGGGGAGGCGGCAGCGGGGGAGGGGGAGGGCAGGGGGAGCGGTTCGGATCAGGGGCGGGCGGGGGTGCGGGTGCGCAGGTCCTTCTTGGAGATCTTGCCGACCCCGGTGGTGGGGAAGGCGGTGACGAACACCACCCGGTCGGGCACCTTGTACGCGGCCAGCCCGCGTTCCCGTACGAACCTGCGCAGCGCGGTGCCCGTGGCGGGCTCGGCGTCCGCGCGCAGGATCACGTAGGCGCAGGTCCGTTCGCCGAGGTAGGGGTCGGGCTCGGCGACCACGTTGGCGTCGTGCACGGCGGGGTGGGCGAGGAGGTGGTTCTCCACCTCCTCGGCGGCGATCTTCTCCCCGCCGCGGTTGATCTGGTCCTTCGCCCGCCCCTCGACCACCAGGTGGCCGGTCGGGGTGGCCCGGACGAGGTCGCCCGTACGGTAGAAGCCGTCCTCGGTGAACGAACGGGCGTTGTGCTCGGGGGCGTTCCAGTAGCCGCGGATGGTGTAGGGGCCGCGGGTGAGCAGGTGACCGACCGTGCCGGGCGGCACCGGCCGGTCCTCGTCGTCGACGATCAGGATCTCGTCGTCCGGTGAGATGGGCCGCCCCTGGGTGGTGACGACGACCTCCTCGGGATCGTCGAGCCGGGTGTAGTTGACCAGGCCCTCGGCCATCCCGAACACCTGCTGGAGGGTGCACCCCAGGGCGGGCCGCACCCGGCGCGCCGCCTCCTCGCTGAACTTGGCGCCGCCGACGAGGAGGACCTCCAGGCTGCTCAGATCGTGCGTGGTGTGCCCGGCGGCGTCGGTCCACAGCAGGGCCAGCGGCGGCACCAGGCCGGTGATCGTCACCCCCTCCGCCTCGATGAGGGGGAAGGCCACGTCGGGCACCGGCTGCGGGGCGAGCACGACGCGGCCGCCCGCGTACAGCGCGCCGAGCGAACCGGGCGACGAGAGCGGGAAGTTGTGCGCGGCCGGCAGGGCGACGAGGTAGACGGAGCCGGCGTCCACCCCGCACAGCTCGTTGGAGCCGCGCAGCGAGTAGAGGTAGTCGTCGTGGGTGCGGGGGATCAGCTTCGGCACGCCCGTACTGCCGCCCGACAGCTGGAGGAAGGCCAGGTCCTGCGGGCCCGGCTGGTGCGCGGGGAAGTCCGGGCCCGGATCCTCGGGCACCTCGGCCAGGGCGGTGAACCTCCCCGGATCCCCGTCGGCCACGAACACGTGCCGCAGCTCCGGCGCGTCCTCCCGTACCGCCGCGGCCAGTTCGCGGTAGTCGAAACCGGCGTGCGCGGAGGGGATCACGTAGGCGGCGGCCCCGGTGAAGGAGCAGAAGTACCCGATCTCGGAACGCCGGTGGGCGGGCAGCGCGAACACGGGCAGCGCCCCGAGGCGGAACAGTGCGAACACCACCTCGAAGAACTCGGCGCAGTTGGGCAGCTGGACGACGACCTTGTCCCCGGCTCCGATGCCGCGGGCGGCGAAGCCGGCGGCCATCCGGTCGGCCCGCAGGTCGAGTTCGCCGTACGTCCAGGTACGACGGCCGCCGTCCGGGCCGCCGGCTGGGTCTACGACCGCGATCCGTTCGGGGTGGGCGGCGGCCCGTTCGGCGAGCATGCCGCCGAAGGTCTCGCCGCGCCACCAGCCGGCCGCCCGGTAGCGGTCGGCGAACTCGGCGGGCCACACGGGTGCCTGGGTGCTCACAGCGCGACCCCCACGGCCTGCAGGAACGTACGGAACTTGGCGGCGGTCTCCGCGGTCTCCTCCTCGGGACGGGAGTCCGGGACGATCCCGGCCCCGGCGTACAGCCGCAGTCGCCCGCCGCCCCGCCCGCCCCCGCCGTCCTCCGCCTCGGCGCAGCGGATGGTGACGACCCACTCGCCGTCGCCGGACGCGTCCTGCCAGCCGACCATCCCGGTGAAGAAGCCCCGGTCGAAGCCCTCGGTCTCGGCGATGACCCGGCGCGCGACATCGGTCGGGGTCCCGCATACGGCCGGGGTGGGGTGGAGGGCGCCGGCCAGGTCCAGGGCGGTCAGCTCGGGGCCGGCCACGGTCGCGGTGAGGGTGGTGGACAGGTGCCACATGGTGGCCGTCCGGATCAGCGTGGGCCGCTCCGGTACGACCAGGCCGGTCGTGTACGGGGCCAGCGCACGGCGCATGGCGTCGACCACGACGGCGTGCTCGTGCAGGTCCTTCGGCGAACGGAGCAGGGCCGCGGCCCGGCTGACGTCCTCGGCGAGATCGGCGCTGCGCGGGGTGGACCCGGCGAGCGGATTGGCGACGAGGCGCTCCCCGCGGCGGGACACCAGCAGTTCCGGGCTGGCGCCGACGAGGGTCCGGCCGGGGCCGGTGGGCAGGGCGAAGGTGTAGGCGCCGGGGTCCCGGCGGGCCAGCCGCTGGAGCATCGCGGGCAGGTCGAGCGGGGCGTCGGAGGCCAGGTCCAGGGCGCGGGCGAGGACCACCTTGGTGAACTCGCCCGCGCGCATGCGCCGGACGGCGTCCTCGACCCCCCGGCCGTAGACCTCGGGCTCCGGGACGGGGGTCACCGTCCACCGGGCGCCGGAGGCGGGCTCGGGCGGCAGGGCGATGAGGGGGTCGGAGGCCAGCGGAGGTCCCTCGAACACGGTCTCCGGCACGACCAGGGCGGCGGGCGCGTCCGGTGCGAAGGGGATGCTCCCGATCACCAGGGGCCGGGCGTGGCCGCCGCCGGCGGCCCGGGCCACGGCGGAGCGGACCCGCTCCGGAAGGGGGCGGCCGTCGTCGGGCACCTCCGCGTGCACGCCCTCGGTGAGCAGGGTGCGGGTCGGGGTGGCCAGGAAGCGCAGCCCGGGCCGGTAGGCGTCGAGCAGGCTGGTGGCGGCGCCCACCGAGGGGTGGGCGGGCTCGCCGGCTGCGGTGGGGGTGGCGGTTGGGTGGACCGTCGGCATGGTGACTCCTGTTCGGGGAGGGGAGGGAGGGGAGACAGGGGGAAGTCGTGAGGGGCTGGTGGGGCTGGTGGGGCTGGTCGAGCTGGTGGGGCCCGAGGTGCGGCCGTGCTCAGCGCAGCGTGGCGCCGCCGTCCACGTAGAGGTCCTGCATGGTGATGTGACGGGCCTGGTCGGAGCAGAGGAAGGCGACCGAGTCGGCGATGTCCTGGGGGTCGGCGATCCGGCCCAGCGGTATGCCGGTGCGGTAGCTGGCGAGGTCCCCGTCGAGGACCCGTCGCGGCGCGTCCGGGTCGGTCCACAGGGCGCGCTGCATGGGAGTGTCGGTGGAACCGGGACAGACCGCGTTGCAGCGGACACCGCTGCCCGCGTACTCCAGCCCGACGCACTTGGTGAACATCACGGACGCCGCCTTGGACGCGGCGTACGCGGCCATGTGGGTCCGCGGTATGCCGGCGGCGTTGGAGGCGACGGTGACGATGCTGCCGCCGCCGCGCAGGGCCATCGCGCCGACGACGGCCCGGGTGGTGTGGAAGACGCCGGTGGTGTTCACGGCGAAGGTCCGGGCCCAGTCCTCGTCGGTGAGTTCGGCGGCGGGCGCGGTGCGCAGCACCCCGGCGACGTTGACGAGGATGTCCACCGGGCCGAGCTCCCGCTCGACCCGGGCGACGGTCGCGTCGACCGCCGTACGGTCGGTCACGTCCATGGGGTACGCGTGGACGCGGCCGGACCGCTCCCCGCCGGCGGGCCGGCCTCGTGCGCCGACCGGGTCGGCGAGCTCGGTCAGGGTGGCGGCGCGCAGGTCGGTCGCGGCGACCTCGGCGCCGAGCCTGGCCAGGGTGCGGGCGACGGCCTCGCCGATGCCCCGTGCGGCCCCGGTGACCAGCGCGATCCGTCCGTCGAGCCGGGACCGGCCGGTCAGTGTGGCAGCGGACATGGGTCCGTCCTCCAGAGATGAGATGAGATGAGATGAGGAGATGGGGATGGGGATGGGGCGGGTGGGGACCGGGGTCCGGTGGCGGGCCGGCCGCCCGAGCAGCCGGCCGGCCCGCCACCGGGGTGAGGGGGGACCTACCGGGTGTTCAGCGCCCGGGCCACGAGCGGTCCGATGCGGTCCAGCGCCGAGGGCGACATCAGCTCGTCGTGTCCGCAGTCCAGGACGTGCTCGTCGATGCGCCCGTCCAGGTAGGGCGGCCACACCCGGCCCGGTGCCTCGGCGGCCGGGGTGCTGCGGCCCGCGGTGACGAACAGGACGTCACCCCGGTAGCGGCGGGTGCGGCTGCGCGAGAGCAGCCGCACGCAGTGCATGTTGGTGGCGACGATCGAGTCGAGGAGCGCCTCGTCGAACCCGGCCAACAGCCCCTGGCTGTCACGGATCGCCCGGACGGCCTCCGACCGGTCCACCGCGCCGCCGTCCGCCGGCTGCTCCAGCCCGGCCACCGACAGCAGGAACCCGCTCTCCTCCCGCTCCAGCCGCTCCTGCCAGCCGGGCTCGTCGACGTACGACCAGTCGTCGGTCTCCGGGGGGTACGCGTCGAGCAGCCCGAGGAAGGCGACCTCCTCGCCGCGTTCCTGGAGCAGCGCGGCCAGCGTCTGCGCCACGGTCCCGCCGAAGGAGTACCCGAGGAAGTGGTACGGGCCCTGCGGCTGCACCGTCCTGATCTCCGCCAGGTACAGCTCGGCCAGGTCCGCCACGTCCGCGACCTCCGGCCGCGGCCCCGACAGGCCGGGAGACTGGAGCCCGTACACCGGCCGGTCCGCGTCCAGGTGGCGCAGCAGTCCGGTGTACTGCCAGCTGAACCCGGACGCCGGATGGAAGCAGAACAGCGGGGCCGCCGTGCCGCGTTCGCGCAGCGGCATCAGCACCCGCAGCGCGTCCCGGCGGGCGTCGGAGCCGATCCGGGCGGCGATGTCCGCCACCGTCGGCGCCGACATCACGGTGGCGACCTGGAGCGGGATGCCCAGCTCCGCGCGGATCCGGCCGACGAGCCGCATCGCCAGCAGCGAATGCCCGCCCAGCTCGAAGAAGTTGTCCTCCGCGCCGACCCGTTCCAGGCCGAGCACCTCGGCGAACGCGGCGGCGATCAGCTCCTCCCGGGCGTCCTTGGGCGGACGCCCGCCGCCGTCCCCGAAGTCCGGGGCGGGCAGCGCCGCCCGGTCCACCTTGCCGTTCACCGTCAGCGGCAGCGCCGCCAGCTCGACGAACGCGGAGGGCACCATGAACTCGGGCAGGGACGTGGACAGTCCGGCGCGCAGCCGGACCGGGTCGCAGGCCCCGGAGGCCGCCGGCACCGTGTAGGCGACCAGGCGCTTCACCCCGGACGCCCCCGCGTGGACGGCGACGGCCGCCGCGGACACGCCCGGCAAGTCCGCGACCGCGGACTCGATCTCGCCGAGTTCGATCCGGAAACCCCGGATCTTCACCTGGTCGTCGGCCCGGCCCAGGTAGTCGATCCCGTCGTCGGCCCGCCGGCGCACCAGGTCGCCGGTCCGGTACATCAGCGTGCCGGGCCCGCCGAACGGGTCGGCGACGAACCGCTCGGCCGTGAGCGCCGGCCGGCGGAGGTAGCCGCGCGCCAGACCGGCACCCGCCAGGTACAGCTCCCCGGGCACCCCGGTGGGGACCGGACGCAGCGCACCGTCCAGCACGTAGGCGCGGGTGTTGTGGATGGGGCTGCCGACGCAGGAGGTGTCGCTGCCGGAGACGTCCGCACCGAGCGCGTTGATCGTGTACTCGGTGGGGCCGTACAGGTTGTAGCCCATGGTGCCCTCGGTGCGCCGGAGCAGGCCCCACAGCGAGTCGGGCACCGCTTCGCCGCCCAGCAGGAACAGGGCGGGCCGGTGGCGGTCCGCGTCCAGCAGACCGGCCTCGACGAGCTGCTGCCCGTACGACGGGGTCACGTTCACCACGTCGATGCCCACCCGGTCGTAGTGCGCCGTCAGAGCCGTAGGGTCGAGCCGCAGCTCCTCGCCGATGACGTGCACCTCGTGCCCGTCGACCAGCCAGAAGAACTCCTCCCAGGACATGTCGAAGGCGAACGACACCGTGTGCGCCACCTTCATCCGGCGCCCGCCCACGAGCCGTGCCGCCGGGGCGAAGATCCGCTCCCGGTGGTTGAACAGCATGTTCGTCAGACCCGCGTAGGGCACCACGACACCCTTCGGGCGGCCCGTGGAACCGGACGTGTAGATGACGTACGCCGGATGCCTGCCGTCCCTGCGCCCCGTCAGCTCCGCCTCGGACAGGGCCACCCCGGACAGCGCGGCCAGTTCGGTCCGCACCGCGTCCGCGTCCAGCGCGAGCGCGGGCACCCCCTCCACCCGGGGCACCCGGTCCGCGACCGGAGCCGTCGTCAGCAGGCACAGCGGGGCGGCGTCGGCGACCATCGTCGCCAGCCGGTCCACCGGGTGGTCCAGGTCGAGCGGCAGGTAGGCCGCACCCGTCTTCAGTACGGCGAACAGCGCGACGACGAAGTCCGCCGAGCGGGGCAGCCCCAGGGCCACCACCCGCTCCGGGCCCGCCCCCCGCGCCACCAGGGCGCGCGCCAGCCTGTTGGCCCGCCCGTCGAGTTCCGCGTACGTCAGCCGCTCGTCCCCGAACACCAGGGCCGTCTCGTGCGGGGTGCGCGCCGCCTGCTCCGCGAACAGGTCGACGACCGTGGTGTCCGGGACCGGCCGGCCCGTGTCGTCGCCCCAGGCCAGCTGGGCGGCCCGCTCCTCGGGCGTCAGCGTCGCGAGGCGGCCCACCGGCAGCGCTCCGCCGTCGGCCATCTGGGCCACCAGCAGGGCGAGCCGTCCGGCCAGCCCGCGCGCGGTCTCCTCGTCGTACAGGTCGGGCCGGTAGGCCAGGGTCAGCTCCAGCGCCCGTCCCGGGGTGACCGCGAGGGTCAGCGGGTAGTGGGTGCCGTCCACGCTGTGCGTCCAGCCGATCTGGTGCGCCTCGAAGGCGGCCTCGCGGGCGGCGTCGTCCAGCGGCGTGTTGCGGAACACGTACAGGGTGTCGAAGAGCTGCCCGATCCCCGTCTCCCGCTGGACCGGGCCCAGGCCCACGTAGTGGTGCGGCAGCAGCGCCGCGTGCTCGCTCTGCACCCGCACCAGCAGGTCCCGCAGCGCCTCGCCCGGCCGCAGCGCCACCCGGAACGGCAGCGTGTTCATGAACATGCCGATCATCTGGTCCACGCCGGGCAGGTCCGCCGGGCGGCCCGAGACGGTGGCGCCGAACACCACGTCGGCACGGCCCGTCATCCCCGCCAGGGCCATCGCCCAGGCCGTGCTCAGCACCGTGTTGAGCGTGACCCCCGCCCCGCGGGCGAAGGCCCGCAGCCGGTCGCTGGTCGTCGCGTCCAGGGACAGGTCCACGACCTCGGCCGTCACCGGCGTCCGGGCCGGGTCGGCGGCCGCCACCAGGGTGCCCTGCTCCAGACCCGACAGGTGCGTCCGCCAGGCCGCCACCGAAGCGTCGGTGTCGACCGCCGCGAGCCAGCGCAGGTAGTCCCGGTACGGGGTCACCGGCGCGGGGTCCGCCGCCTCCTTGCCGCGCGCCCCGTACAGCGCGAACAGCTCCTCCAGGAACAGCGACTCCGACCAGCCGTCCGTCAGGATGTGGTGCTGGGTCACGCACAGCACCCACCGGTCCTCGGCGAACCGCAGCAGCGTCACCCGGACCAGCGGCGGCGCCGCCAGGTCGAACCGGGTCTGCGCGTCCGCCAGGGAGAACACGCGCAGCACCTCGTCCTGTTCGGCCCGGTCCAGCCCGGCGTGGTCCACGACCCGCCAGGGCAGCTCCCACTCCGCGGGCACCACCTGGACGGGGCCCGGCAGGCCCTCGTGCCAGAACCCGGCCCGCAGGTGCGGATGACGGTCCAGCAGCGTCCCGAACGCCGCACGCATGGCCTCCGCGTCCACCGCGTGCCGCAGCTCGGCGAAGTTCTGCATCAGGTACACGTCCAGCGCGTGGTCGTCGTACACCGCGTGGAAGTACAGGCCCTCCTGGAGCGGGGCCAGCGGCAGCACCTCCTCACCCGACGGGAACGCCTCGGCGAGCAGCGCCCGCTGGGCGTCCGTCAGCTCCACCAAGGGGCGGTCCGAAGCCAGGAGTTGTGTCGTCGACTGCCCGGCCGCGCCCGCGACGGCCGCCAGCCTGGCCGGCGTACGGTGCTCGAACACGTCCCGCGGGGTCAGGACGAGGTCCTCCTTTCGGGCCCGGGCCACCAGACGGATCGAGACGATGCTGTCCCCGCCCAGCGTGAAGAAGTCGTCGTCCACGCCCGCCGATTCCAGCCCCAGGACCTCGGCGAACACCGCGCACAGCGTCTCCTCGCGGGCCGTGCGGGGAACCCGGGACGGAGCCCCGCCGCCCAGCGCCGGAGCGGGCAGCGCGGCCCGGTCCAGCTTGCCGCTGACGTTCACCGGCAGTGCCTCCAGGACCACCACCGCCGCCGGCACCAGGTACTCCGGCAGCCGCGCCGCCAGCACGGCCCGCGCCTCCACCGGGTCGACGTCACCGGTGACGTAGCCCACCAGCCGCTTCACCCCCGGCGTGTCCTCGCGCACCACCGCGGCCGCGCCCGCCACCCCGTCCAGGGCGCTCAGCTCGGCCTCCACCTCGCCCAGCTCGATCCGGAAGCCCCGGATCTTGACCTGGTCGTCCGCGCGGCCCAGGAACTCCAGCTCCCCGTCCGCCCGCAGCCGCACCAGGTCACCCGTCCGGTACATGCGCCCGCCCGGAGCCCCGTACGGATCGGCCGTGAACCGCTCCGACGTCAGCGCCGGTCTGCCCAGGTAGCCGCGGGCGAGGCCGCGACCGGCCAGGTACAGCTCTCCGGGCACGCCCGCCGGCACCGGGCGCAGCGCCCCGTCCAGCACGTACGCCGACGTGTTCCCGATGGGCCGCCCGACCACCGCCGTGTCCGACACGGACAGGTCGGCGGCCAGGGCGTCCACCGTGTACTCGGTGGGCCCGTACAGGTTCACGGACATCACCCCGGGCGTGGACCGCACCTCGTTCCACACCGCCTCCGGCACCGCCTCACCGCCCAGCAGCAGCAGCCCCGGCCGGTGGTGGTCCGTGCTGAGCAGACCCCACTCCAGCAGCGCCTGCGCGTGCGTCGGCGTCACGTCCATGGCGTCCACCCGCCGCTCGCGGACGTAGGAGACGGTGAACTCGGCGTCCCTGCGGCCCACTTCGTCCAGGACGTGCAGCTCGTGCCCGGCGATCAGCCAGAACAGCTGCTCCCAGGAGGTGTCGAAGCTGAACGAGGCGGTGTGCAGGGCGCGCAGCCGCCGCCCGCCGGCCGCCGCGACCACCGGCCCGAACACGTCGGCCAGGTGGTTGGCGTACAGGTTCGACAGCCCGCCGTGGGTGAGGACCACGCCCTTGGGCACACCCGTCGAACCCGACGTGTAGATCACGTACGCCGGGTGCGCCGCGTCCACCGCCACCGCCGCGAACCCCGCTGCGCACGCCGCGAGTTCACGCACGGTGTCCGGTGCGTCCAGCACGATCAGGGCCGGACCGGCCGCGTCCCCGGCGGGGAGCAGCTCCGCCGCGGCCGCGGTCGTCACCACGCACAGCGGGCCCGCGTCGCGGAGCATCAGCGCCAGCCGGTCCGCCGGATAGTCCAGGTCCAGCGGCAGGTACGCGGCTCCCGCCCGCAGCACCGCGAGGACGGCCACCGCCGAGTCCACCGACCGGGGGACGGCCAGAGCGACCACCGTGTCCGGCCCCGCCCCCCGCGCGGCGAGCAGCGAGGCCAGCCGGCCCGCCCGCTCGTCGAGCTCGGCGAACGTCAGCCGCCGATCCCCGGCCACGACGGCGCACGCGTCCGGGGTGGCCGCCGCCTGCTCGGTGAACCGGTCGGAAACCGTCCCCGCGGGCACCTCGCGCACCGTCCCGTGCCAGCCGGCCACCAGCTCCGCCCGTTCGGCGGGCGTCAGCAGCGCCAGCGAACCGACCGGCAGCTCCGGATCGGCCGCGAGCTGCTCCAGCAGGTCGGCGAACCGCTCCGCGATCACGGCCACGGCCCGCCCGGTCAGCAGGTCCGGCCGGTATTCCAGGGCCAGTTCGGCCCGCTCGTCCAGCGAGACCGCCAGCGTCAGCGGGTAGTGGGTGCCGTCCCGCGCCTCGACGCCCGTCACCCGGACCCCGTCGGCCGGCGCGGGCCGGGCCGCCGGATCCACCGGATAGTTCTCGATGACGACCAGGGTGTCGAACAGCTCGCCGCCGCCCGCCTGCTTCTGGATCTGCCGCAGCCCCAGGTGGTGGTGGGCCAGCAGGCCGTTCTGCTCGTCCCGGAACCGGCGCAGCACCCGGGCCACGCTCTCCCCGGGCCGTGCCGCGAACCGCACCGGAACGGTCGTGATGAACAGCCCGACCATCGACTCGACGCCCGGCAGCTCCTCCGGCCGGCCCGCCACCGTCAGCCCGAACACGACGTCCTGACGGCCCGTGAGAGAACCGAGCAGCAGCCCCCACGCCGCCTGGATCACCGTGGACGGCGTGGTCCCGAGGCGCCGGGCCGTCGCCGTCAGCCGCGCGGTCGCGGCCTCGGTCAGCTCCAGCCGGTGCACGCCCGGCCGCACGGCCGTCCGCGCCGGATCGGCCGCCGCCACCAGCGTCGCCCCGTCCACGCCGGCCAGCGCGGACCGCCAGGCCGCCTCGGCCGCCCCGGTGTCCTGCCGCTTGAGCCACTTCAGGTAGTCCCGGTAGGGACGCACGGGCGCCAGCCCGGCCGGGTCGCCGTCCCGGTCGTACAGCGCGAGCAGGTCCGCCACCAGCAGCGGCATCGACCAGCCGTCGACCAGGATGTGGTGCACGGTGATCACCAGCCGGTGGTCGTCGTGCCCCAGCCGGGCCAGCGCCAGCCGCAGCAGCGGCGGCCGGTGCAGCTCGAACCGGCGGGCCAGCTCGGCCCGTTCGATCCGGCGCACCGCCGACGCCGTCGGGTCGTCCGACAGGTCCACCCGGTCCAGGGCGAAGGTCACCTCGGCCGGAACGAACTGCACCGGCTGCGGAACGCCCTCGTACCAGAAACCGGCCCGCAGGTTCGGGTGCCTGCGCAGCAGCGCCGCCGCAGCCCGCTCCAGCCGGTCCGCGTCGACCGGCCCGCCCAGCGCCACCGACACCTGCACGGTGTACACGTCCGGGGCGCTCCGGTCGTACACGGAATGGAACAGCATGCCCTGCTGCAAGGGGGACAGCGGAAGCATGTCCTCGATACGAGCCTGCGTCACTGCTGGGCCCTCCACATTTCTTCGAGCATGTCGATCTGGTCCTGGTCGAGTTCGACCAGGTCGAGGTCCGAGGGGGTGTGCCCCGCGGTGGTGCCGCCGGATGCCCAGGCGGCGAGGGTGTCGAGCGCGGCCAGCCAGCGGTCGGCGATCAGCGCGACGGTCGCTTCGGGCAGGACCTCGCCCGCCCTGACGAACACGGCGGCCAGCTCGGGGCCGTCCGTCCCGTCGACGACCTCGACGTTGACCTCCAGCGCGTGCGACAGCGGCAGCTCCGGGTGCGGACGGCCGGACAGGGCGTCCGCCTCCGGGGCCGGACCCCACGCGGAGTGGTCCCCGCCGGTCTGCCGGCCCAGGTAGTTCCACAGGATCTCGGCGCGGCCCGTCCCGGCGAACAGCGCGGCCGTCGCCGGGTTCGCGTACCGCAGCAGCCCGGCACCGATGCCCCCGTCGGGCACCTCGCGCAGGAGCTCCTTGACCTCCTTCAGCGCGGCCCCGGCATCCTCCCGCCCGTCCAGCACGGCCGCCGGATCGTACGAGGACGCCGCCAGCCGCAACGGATGGATGCTGGTCAGCCAGCCGACGGTACGGGTGAGGTCGGCGCCCGGCAGCAACTCCTGCTCCCGGCCGTGTCCCTCCAGGTCCACCGTGAACCCGCCGCGCCCCGACCGGCCCTCCCGGACCGCCCACTCCCCGACGGCCAGCGACAGCGCCGTCAGCAGCACGTCCCCGACCGTGCCGTGGAAGGCCGACGGCACGGCCTGGAGCAGCGGCGCGGTCCGCTCCGCCGACAGGCGTACGGTCAGCGCCCGCGCGGTCGCCGCCGTGTCCCGGGCCGGGTCCAGCGGACGCCCGGCGAGGAGCGGCCCGGCCGGCGCGGCCGCCAGCCAACGGTCCAGTTCGGCGGTCCGGCGGGGGTGCTGCGCCTCGGCGAGCAGGTGCGTGGTCCAGGTCCGCAGCGAGGTCCCGACGGGCTCCAGTACCGGAACCCGGCCCGTGGCGGCCTGCTCGTACGCCGACCGCAGGTCGGGCAGCAGGATCTGCCAGGACACCTCGTCCACCGCCAGGTGGTGCGCTGCGATCAGCAGCCGCCCCGGTGCGCCGGGCCCCCGGTCGAGGTGCACGGCCCGCACCAGCGCCCCGGACACCGGATCGAGCAGCCCCGGCAACCGGGCGGACGCCCCGGCGACCAGCTCGCGGAGCTCGGCGTCCCCGGCGGCGGAGGCGTCGACGCGCTCCAGGACCGCCGCGGCCGCCACCGAGCCCGCGGGGCGGATCTCCGCGCTCCACACGCCGGGGTGCGGAACGGTCAGGGCCTGCCGCAGGCCGTCGTGGTGGTCCAGTACGGACTGCAACGCGGCCGCCAGGTACGCGTGATCCGCCCCGGCCGGCAGCAGGACCAGCCGGGCCTGCCCGAACGAGGCGAACGGGCCACCGCGTGCGGCGAGCCACTGCGCGACCGGAGGCAGCGGCAGCGGCCCGGGACCGCCGTCCGCAGGCCGGGCCGGAGCGGCCGCCGCGTCCCCGCGCGGTGTGGCGACGGCCGCCAGGCCGGCCGGGGTCGGGTGCTGGAAGACCTGCCGGGCGGAGACCGTCAGCCCTGCCTTGCGGGCCAGGCCCACCAGCCGGATGGAGACGATGCTGTCACCGCCGAGCTCGAAGAAGTTCTCGTCGGCGCCGATCGAGGGGAGTCCGAGGACCTCCGCCATCAGCGCCGCGAGGACCTCCTCGGGGCTTCCGGCCGGACCGGACCGCTCCACCGGGGCCGCCGCGGGGCGCGCCGGAGCGGCGGGTGCCGGCAGGGCGCGTCGGTCGAGTTTGCCGTTGGGGGAGAGGGGGAGCGCGGGGAGGGTGAGGACGACGGCCGGGACCATGTACTCGGGGAG
>NZ_JBEXPG010000064.1:0-52977 GCF_040611935.1 Streptomyces sp. NPDC006512
CGTCACCACCGTCATCGAGGATCATGTTCGGACCGGCATGCCCCGGCCAGGTCAGCGCCTGCTACGGCAGGACGCGTACGGGTGAGCCGTCGAGGAAGGCGAGGACGTCCTCGACGGCTTCGCCGTAGTAGGTGGCGTAGTTGGCCCGCGTGACGTAGCCCAGGTGCGGCGTCGCGAGGAGGTTCGGGGCGGTGCGCAGCGGGTGCCCGGCGGGCAGCGGTTCGGTGTCGAAGACGTCCAGGGCCGCGCCCGCGATGCGCTGCGCGCGCAGGGCGTCGAGGAGGGCGTCCTGGTCGACGATGGCGCTGCGGGAGGTGTTGACGAGGTAGGCGTGCCGACGCATCAGGGCCAGCTCGGGGGCCCCGACCAGGCCCCGGGTCCGGTCGCCGAGCGCGAGGTGGACGGAGACGAAGTCGGCCTCGGCGAGGAGTTCCGCCAGGGATCCGGCGAGGTCCACGCCCACCTCGTCGGCGCGTTCCTTGGTGAGGTGGGCGCTCCAGGCCGACACTTCCATGCCGAAGGCGAGGCCGATCCGCGCGACCCGGCTGCCGATCTTGCCGAGGCCGAGCAGACCGAGGCGCCGCCCGTGCAGGTCGGCGCCGATGGTGCGCTGCCAGGGGCCCTCGCCGGAACGCAGGGCCGCGCTCTCGGCCGCGATGCCCCGGGCCAGGCCCAGGAGCAGGGCCCAGGTCAGCTCGACGGGCGGGGTGGAGGAGCTGGCGGTGCCGCACACGGTCACGCCGGCGCGCGCGGCGGCCCCGTAGTCGATGACCGAGTTGCGCATGCCGCTGGCGACCAGCAGCTTGAGGCGGGGCAGCCGGTCCAGGAGGCCGGCCGGGAAGGCCACGCGTTCGCGGAGGGTGACGACGATGTCGAAGCCGGCCAGGCGGGCGGCGAGTTCGTCCTCGTCGTCGAGGTGGTCGGCGAAGGTGAGCACCTCGACGCCCCGGGCGGTGACTGGAGACCAGTCCGCGAGGGTGGTGGCCGCGCCCTGGTAGTCGTCGAGGACGGCGCAGCGCAGCGGCCCGGTGGCGGCCCCGGCGACCGTCATGCGGGTGTTCCGGCCACGGCGTCGATCTCCGCGAGCAGTTCCTCCTCCAGTGGCCGGTCGGCGACGGCCGCGTTGGCGCGCACCTGCTCGGCGGAGGTCGCGCCCGCGATCACGGAGGCGCAGCCGGGCTGCGCGGACAGCCAGCCGATGGCGAGTTCCAGGACGGTGCGGTCGTACTTCTCGGCGATCGCGGCGAGCGCCTCGACGGTGTCGAGGCGTGCGTCGGTGAGGTAGGCGTCGCGACCTTCGAGGCGGGAGCCGGCCGGGACGGGGGCGCCGCGACGGATCTTGCCGGTGAGCAGGCCGTTGGCGAGGGGGAAGTACGGGAGGACCCCGACTCCGTAGTGCAGGGCCGCCGGCACGAGGTCCCGTTCGGCGGACCGCTGGAGCAGCGACCATTCGTTCTGCGCCGATACGAAGGGGGCCGCGCCGGTCTCGCGTGCGACGTGGGCGGCTTCGGCGAGCTGCCAGCCGCTGAGGTTGGAGTGCCCGATGTAGCGGATCTTGCCCTCGGTGACGAGTTCGGTGAGCGCGGCGAGGGTCTCGGCGATGGGGGTGGCCGGGTCGGGGCTGTGCAGCTGGTAGAGGTCGATGTGGTCGGTCTCCAGGCGGCGCAGGGAGGCCTCGACGGCGCGCCGGACGTAGGCGCGGCCGCCCCGGGATCCGGCGGCGGGTCCGTACCCCATGTCGACGCCGTCGTAGCCGAACTTGGTGGCGAGGACGACCTGGTCGCGGCGGCCCTTGAGGGCCTGGCCGAGGTGGCTCTCGGAGCCGCCGGCGCCGCCGTAGATGTCGGCGGTGTCGAGGAGGGTGATCCCGGCGTCGAGGGCGGCGTCGACGACCGTGCGGGTGGCACGGGCGTCGAGACGGCCGCCGAAGTTGTTGCAGCCGAGGCCGACGGCGGAGACCTGGAGTCCCGACCGGCCCAGGGGGTTGTAGCGCATGTGGTTCGTTCCTCCGCGATCGTCCGGTGCCTGAACAGCGAAGTGATCAGTCTAGGCTGGCGCGTTGGCCGGCGGTACGGCGTCGCGTGAACAATCCGAGACGCCTCCGGCCGCGCCCCCGGCGGGTGCCGGCGGAGGTGACGGCGGGGAGGCGTTGGGGGGCTGGGCGGGGGGTGGTCGGTCGCTTCGGCCGGTTGTCGGGCCGGCCTGTCAGAAGAGGTCGGCGAGGCGTTTGCCGACGGACCAGGCCTCGGCCACCGAGCAGACGGCGAGGTCGGGGTCCCGGTCTGCCGCCGCCCGGGCGAGGTCGGCGGTGGCGTAGAAGTTGACGCGGTCGCAGAACACCTCGCGGATGTCGGCTCCGGTGGCCGGGGCCAGGGTGACGGCGGCGTCGGCCGGAACCAGGTCGCGCACCCCGTCCGGGGTGACGGTGAGGGAGACGGGAACGCCGGTGGCGGCGCAGCGTCCGGTGACCTTGCTGGAGGCCTCTTTGAACACCACGGGGAACATCAGCACGTCCATCACGCACCAGCCGTAGACCCGCTGCCCCCGGAGCTCCATGGAGTACGGGCGCGCGGAGTTCAGGGACACTCCTGCGCCGACGATGTCACCGGATCCCGGTCCGGAGTCCTGGATGCCGTGCCAGGTCTCCACCCCCGTTTCCGCCTCCGTCTCCAGGTCGAACTTCATGGCGTGGAAGCGGGAGAGCACCTCG
Source organism: Streptomyces sp. NPDC006512 (assembly GCF_040611935.1). NCBI lineage: Bacteria > Bacillati > Actinomycetota > Actinomycetes > Kitasatosporales > Streptomycetaceae > Streptomyces > Streptomyces sp. NPDC006512. The sequence goes on from NZ_JBEXPG010000064.1 coordinate 2,711, forward strand.
TCGGCCGGCCAGCCGAGCAGTTCGCCCGCCTTCTCCGGGGAGAGCGGACCGTGCCGCAGGAGGCCGTCGACGACGACGGCTCCCGCGGCCATGAGCTCGACGCCGGTCGGCGAGGTCCATTTGGCGACGAGCCGGTCCGAAAGGTCCTGCACCCGAGCCTTCACCGATTTCCTCCTGATTGCCGCTTTCACCCCGCTTCCAACCTACTGGACGGCAGGCCGACGCGGCCGGTGCCGCCTCGGCCACGCCTGGCCCGCGGTACGGCTACAGGATCCGGCCCGCGCCCGCGGAGGGTACGGCCCGGCTCACCCGCGGGGCGGTGAAGCCCGCCGCCGCGAAGGCGGCGACGACGGCCCGGGTGATCTCCGCCTCGGCGTCCGCGTCGATCAGGGCCAGGGCGGAGCCGCCGAATCCGCCGCCGGTCATCCGGGCCCCGTACGCGCCCGCCGCGTTGGCGGTGGCCACCGCGAGGTCGAGCTCGGGGCAGGACACCTCGTAGTCGTCGCGCAGCGAGGCGTGGCCCTCGGTCAGCAGCGGCCCGGCCGCCCGTAGCCGTCCGGCGCGCAGCACCTCCTCGACCCGCAGGACCCGTTCGTTCTCGGTGACGACGGGCCGTACCCGGCGGCGCGAGACCGGGTCGCCGAGCCGGGACAGGGCCTCCGGCAGGTCCGCGTACGGCAGGTCGCGCAGCGCGGGCAGTCCCAGGGCTGCGGCGGCCCGGTGGCAGGAGGCGAGGCGTTCCGCGTAGGCCCCGTCGACGAGGTCGTGCTTGACCCGGGTGTCGACGACGAGCAGCCGCAGCCCGGAGGCGGCGCAGTCGAAGGGGATGTGCCGCTGTTCGAGGCTGCGGGTGTCGAGGCGCAGGGCATGCCCCTCGGTGGCGCAGGCCGAGGCCGTCTGGTCCATGATCCCGCAGGGCACCCCGACGTACGCGTTCTCCGCGCGGCGGGCGAGGGCCGCCAGCGCCGCGCCCGCGAGCGGGATCCCGTACAGCCCGGTCAGGGCGAGGGCGGTGGCCACCTCCAGGGCGGCGGAGGAGGACAGGCCCGCCCCGGCCGGTACGTCGGACCGTACGTGCAGGTCGGCGCCGCCGATCGGGAGGCCCGCGTCGAGGAGCGCCCACGCCACCCCGGCGGGGTAGGCGGTCCAGCCGGCGGGGCCGTGCGGGGGGCGGGCCGGGTCGAGCGCGGCGAGGTCGAGGGTGACCACGCCGGAGGGGACGTCGGCGGAGTGGAGTCTGAGGCTCCGGTCGGTGCGGCGGGCAGCTGCCACCTCCGTGCGCTGCGGGAGCGCGAAGGGCAGCGCGAAGCCGTCGTTGTAGTCGGTGTGTTCACCGATGAGGTTGACCCGGCCGGGCGCGGCCCACACCCCTTCGGGCGGGATCCCGTACAGGTCCCGGAACTGCTGCGCGGTGCGGCTCACGGGCCGGCCACCTCCCGCAGCCGGGCGGCGGCGTCCTCGGGGCGGACGTCGTTCATGTAGGCCTCCATGCCGGATTCGGTGCCCGCCAGGTACTTCAGCTTGTCGGCGGTGCGCCGGACGGTGAACAGCTCCAGGTGGAGCGCGAAGTCCTCGCGCCCCTCCCCCGTCGGCGCCTGGTGCCAGGCGGAGATGTACGGGGTCGGGCCGGGCGTCCCGAAGAGCCGGTCGAAGCGGCGGAGCAGTTCCAGGTAGAGCCCGGGCAGTTCCGCGCGGGCCGCGTCGCCGAGCGCGGGCAGGTCGGGGACGCGGTGGTGCGGGTAGAGGTGGACCTCGTACGGCCAGCGGGCGGCGTAGGGCACGAAGGCGCTCCAGTGCTCCCCCGCGAGGACGAGGCGGCTGCCGTCGGCCCGCTCGGCGGCGAGGACCTCCTCGAAGAGGTTGCCGCCGGTGCGGTCCCGGTGCGCGGCGACGGTGGCGAGCATGCGTGTGGTGCGCGGGGTGACGAAGGGGAAGGCGTAGATCTGGCCGTGGGGGTGGGCGAGGGTGACGCCGATCTCGGTGCCCCGGTTCTCGAAGCAGTAGACCTGGCGGACGCCGTCGCGTGCGGAGAGTTCGGCGGTGCGGTCGGTCCAGGCGGCCAAGACCAGCGCAGCGCGTTCCTCGTCGAGTTCGGCGAAGGAGGTCCGGTGGTCGGGGGTGAAGCAGATGACCTCGCAGCGGCCGGTGTCCCCGGCGAGGGAGGGGAAGCGGTTCTCGAAGACGGCCACCTCGTAGTCGGGTGCCGGGATCTCGCTCGCGCGGCCGGGGGCGGAGGGGCAGAGGGGGCAGTCGGTGGCGGGCGGGAGGTGGGTGCGGCCCTGGCGGTGGGAGGCGATGACGACGGCGTCGCCGAGCAGCGGGTCCCGGCGCACCTCGGAGGAGGTGCGGGCGACTTCGAGGGGGCGGGTGTCGGGGACGGCGCGGGCGGCGCCGTCGCCGGTGTCGTAGTAGAGGATCTCGCGACCGTCGGCGAGGCGGGTGCTCGTGCGCTTCACGTGCGGATCTTCTCTCACTGGGGGATGACGGCGGTGGGCCGGCCGAGGTCGGGACGGTCGCGCAGCGGGAGTTCGGTGCCGGGGCGTTCCAGTTCGAGGAGCACGATCTCGTTGGCCCCGGAGCGCCACAGGGGGGCGGGTGCGTAGAGGGTGCGCTGGGGGCCGCGCGGGGTGTCGTAGTGGCCGAGGAGGAATCCGTTCAGCCACATCAGGCCGGTTCCCCAGCCGGAGACGTCGATGAACCCGTCCGCCGGGGGCTCGTCGAGGGTGTGGGAGAAGCGGTGGAAAGCGGGCTCCCCCGCCTTGGCGGGGGCCGTCGGGTTCGCACGGTCGGCGGTCGGCCAGTCGAGGGCGGTCAGGTCGGTGAGGGGCAGTGGGGTGATCTCCCACTCGAACAGGTTCTGGTGGCCGTGGCGGACTCCGCGCCAGATGCCCTTGCGGTCGTCGAGCAGCGGCCCGTAGTTCACCCGGCCCTGCGCCCGTACGAGGATGTCGAGGACCACTCCGGACTCCCCGACGGGCAGGTCGATGCCCTCGTCCGGGGTATTGCGGTCGAGGACGCCCACGGGTTGGCCGTCGGCGAAGAGGTACGCGCGGTCCCCGAGCCCGTCGATCCTGACGGGCATGGCGGGGCGCGGGCCGGTGACGGTGGTGCGGTAGTGGATCAGTCCGTGGTCCTGGCCGAGCTTCTCCATGGACTCGGGGGCGGGGCGCGGGACGGGCTCGCCGCCGAGGGGGCGGAGCGCGGCGAGGAGCGGCGCGCTCCCGGCCGGGACCGCACTGGCCGGGGTCATCCGGGGTGGCGGGGCGGGCAGCGGGCCGTCGGGGAGGGGCAGGTACCGGCCGATGACCTCGCGGAAAGCGTGGAACTTCGCGGTGAGTTCGCCCGCCTCACCGATCGGGGCGTCGTAGTCGTAACTGGTGACGGTGGGCTGGTAGCCGGGGTCCGTGGGGCGTGATCCGGTGTGGTTGGCGCCCGCCCCGTAGCCGAAGTTGGTGCCGCCGTGGGCCATGTAGAGGTTGACGGAGGCTCCGGTGGCGAGGAGTTCGTCCAGGGAGTCGGCGGCGTCCCGGACGTCGCGGACGTGGTGGCCCTCGCCCCAGTGGTCGAACCAGCCGATCCAGAACTCCATCGCCGCGAGGGGGCCGGTGGGCTGGTAGCGGCGCAGGGCGTCGAGGCGTTCGGCGGGCCGTGCTCCGAAGGTGGCGGTCGCCAGCCGGCCGGGGAGCGTGCCGCCCTGGAGCATGGCGTCCTCGGGGCCGTCGGCGGTGAACAGCAGGCAGTCGAGGCCGCGTTCCACCAGGGCGCGGTCGACGTGGGCCCGGTAGCGCGCGTCGTTGCCGTACGAGCCGTACTCGTTCTCTATCTGCGCGGCGACCACCGGGCCCCCGCGGCTCGCGAGGTGGGGCAGCAGCTCGGGGACGACGAGGTCGAACCAGCCGTCCACCTCGGCCTGGAAGCGGGGGTCGGAGCAGCGCAGGTGCAGTCCGTCGACGGCGAGGAGGCGGGCGGGCAGGCCTCCGAAGTCCCATTCGGCGCAGATGTAGGGGCCGGGCCGGACGATCGCGTCGAGTCCGAGGTCCTGGGCCGTTCGCAGGAAGCGTCCGATGTCGCGCCAGCCGGTGAAGTCGGCCTTGCCCGGGGCGGTCTCGTGGAAGTTCCACGGTACGTACGTGTCCACGGTGTTGGCCCCCATGGCCCGCAGCCGACGCAGCCGGTCCTCCCACAGCTCGGGATGGACCCGGAAGTAGTGCAGGGCCCCCGAGACGATGCGGTGGGGGCGCCCCGCCCGGCGGAATCCGTCCTGGTCGTGCGTGAGCATGCGGTGTCTCCCGGAAGAGGTCGAGCTGCCGTGAGGTGCGGGATGCCGCCGAATATATGAACGTCTCCTCCACCCCGTCAATGACCGGTTGAACGAAATCAATCGAATCGATCGATTCGGTTGTTCACGACGCCGGGGACGGCCCCGTAGGGTGCGCCCACAGGAAGGCCTCACCGGCGCCGACAGGCAAGCCCGTTCCTGTACGTGAGACTCCTTCCGCGCCTGACCATCCGCACGCAGGGGCAGCGGCCGGGTCGCCCCGAACGGCCATCTGATTCGATCGAAACGCTCATTCCAGGCCGCCCCGTGCGACCGGATCACTGGGCGGCGAGGTGGAGCGGCCGGCGGCCACCGCAGTCGAGGAGCTGGGGCGGTACCCGCGCCGCCCGGGCTTCCGTCACCCCGTGGACCGGGGCCGCCTCCCCTACTTCGCCGGGCGGCCTCGCGCCACCAGCCGCTCCAGGTGCTCCCGGCCCGCCCGCAGCCGTCCGGCCAGTTCGGCGGCCTCGGGGTACCAACGCCGCTCGTACTCCCAGCAGAGCCAGCCGTCGGTCGGTGCGGCGGCCACCGCCTCGGCGAGCGGCAGCACACCCGCGCCGAGAGCGAGCGGGGTGAGCTCCCGCGCCGACGCCACGTCCTTGACCTGTACGTAGCCCAGGTGCCGGCCCAGCCGTCTTCGCGACTCCCGCGCCTCCTCCCCCGCCAGCCAGGTGTGCAGTACGTCCCACAGGGCTCCCGCCGCGGGATGCGCCACCTCGTCCAGTACCCGGGCGGCAGCCGCCGCGCTGCGGTGCGAATCGTGGGTCTCCAGCAGGATCCGCACCCCGTGCCGGTCGGCGAACGGTGCCGCCTCCCGCAGCCGGCGCACGGCGTTGGCATCGGCCTGGGCCGGCGGCAGCTCCCCGCCTCCTGGGAAGATCCGCACATGGGGGGCCTCCAGATCGGAGGCGAGCCGGACGAGGGCCCTCAGCTCGGCGAGGACGGGCTCGTCCTCCCCGGGCGCCGCCACCCGGGCGTAGCCGGCCACGCCGAGCACGGTCACTCCGGCTCCGGTGACGGCCCCGAGCCCTGCGGCCCGGTCCGCGGGCGGGCTCCCCGGGTGGAGCGGTTCCTCGGGGTGGGCGCGCACTTCGAGGCCGTCGAAACCGTGTTCGGCAGCCAGCGCGGCGCTCCGCGCGAGCGGGGTTCCGGGCATCCCCAGCGTCGAGAAGGCGTACTTCACGGCCCGCTCCCCTCGGGCGGCGGGGCCGTGGAGCCGCGCACCATGAGCTCGGTGGGCAACGTGGTGATGCCTCCCGGGGGTGGGGACCGGCGGCCGGTCACCAGATGGGCGGCCAGCACTCCGGCTTCACGCAGCGGCACGCGGACGGTGGTGAGGGCGGGTGCGGTGTCCACGCAGAACGGCAGGTCGTCGAAGCCGGCGACGGAGACGTCCTCGGGGATGCGTAGGCCCGCTTCACGCAGGGCGGCGGTGACGCCCGTGGCGACGGTGTCGTTGGCGGCCGCGACGGCCGTGAAGGGCTTCCCGCGCCGGAGCAGTTCACGCGCCGCGTCGTAACCGGCGGACCGCTCGAAGCCGGCGTGCACGGTGAGCGGAGCACAGGCCTCGGGCAAGGCGGGGTCGTGACGCGTCAGGGCGTCCTGGTGTCCGGCGAGCCTCTCCCTGCTGGTGCTCAGTCCGGGCGGGCCGGCCACGTAGGCGATGCGCCGGTGGCCGAGCGCCAGAAGGTGTTCGGCGAGCCGGAAGGCGCCTCCTCGGTCGTCGAACATGACGGTGGCGACCGGCAGTCCGCCGTCGACGGGCAGCGGCGGGCGGCCGCACAGGACCACGGGCGATCCGGTGGACGCTATCCGGGAGACCCGTGCGGCCAGCGCGGCGGTGTGGTCCGGATCCTCGACTGCGCCGCCGGTGAGGACGACGCCGCCGGCCCGCTGCCCTTCCAGCAGGGTGAGGTAGGCGATTTCGGCGGCGGGGGCGCCTTCGGTGTTGCAGACGACGGCCAGTCGGCGCGGCTCCGCCCGGTCGGTGGTGTCCAGGGCCCTTTGGAGGGAGCCGGCCAGGACCCCGAAGAAACTGTCGGCGACGTCGTGGACGAGCACCCCGATCAGATCGGAGGTGGCGGCCGCGAGCGCCCGGGCGGGACCGTTGACGACGTATCCCAGTTCTTCGACGGCCCGTTCCACCCGGGTCCGCGTGCCGCCCGCCACCGGGTAGCCGCCGTTCAGTACGCGCGAGACCGTCGCGGCCGATACGCCCGCGTGCGCCGCGACCTCGGCAAGCGTGATCGCCATGCCGCACCTCTCCTTCTGCCCTCTCGGGCTGCCCCCGGTCATCGTCTCATCCGGTGTGTGGATCTCCATCGTCACCGATTCAGCAAGCGCTTTCTATCCCTCGAACGAGTGTTGCCCTGCACTGAATTCAGGTCCTAGGCTGATGAGACAGAAAGCGCTTTCTATCGAATGGGCACGACCGACGAGAAGACGGAGGGGACCCCGTGGAACGCAGGACGATCACGATCGCCATGAACGGCGTGACCGGACGGATGGGATACCGGCAGCACTTGGTCCGGTCCTTGCTGGCACTGCGCGAGCAGGGCGGGCTGGACCTCGGCGACGGATCGGTGATCTGGCCGGAGCCCGTTCTGGTCGGCCGCCGGGAGGACGCGCTGCGGGCCATCGCCGAGCGGCACGGCCTGGAACGGGTCAGCACCGACCTGGAGGCAGTACTGGCCGATCCCACGGTGGACGTCTACTTCGACGCCCAGGTGACCGGTGCCCGCGAGCCGGCGGTCCGGCAGGCCATCGCGGCCGGGAAGCACGTGTACTGCGAGAAACCGACCGCGCTCACCTTCGAGTCCTCCCTCGAACTGGCCCGGCTCGCTGCGGCGTCCGGGGTCAAGCACGGCGTGGTCCAGGACAAGCTCTTCCTGCCGGGCCTGCTCAAGCTGAAGCGGCTGATGGACAGCGGCTTCTTCGGAGAGGTCCTCTCCGTACGCGGAGAGTTCGGCTATTGGGTGTTCGAGGGGGACTGGCAGGCGGCGCAGCGCCCGTCCTGGAACTACCGGACGAGGGACGGCGGCGGAATCGTCGCCGACATGTTCCCGCACTGGGAGTACCTGCTGCACGAACTGTTCGGCCGGGTCCGCACGGTGCAGGCCCTCACCCGGACGCACATCGGCCGCCGTTGGGACGAGGACGGAAAGCCCTACGAGGCCACTGCGGACGACGCCGCCTACGGCATGTTCGAGCTCGAGGGCGGAGTCGTCGCGCAGATCAACTCCTCCTGGGCGGTGCGGGTGCACCGTGACGAACTGGTGGAGTTCCAGGTGGACGGTACGCACGGCTCGGCCGTCGCCGGGCTGCGCGGCTGCCGGATCCAGCACCGGGCCACGACACCCAGACCGGTGTGGAATCCGGACCTGCCGCAGGCCGAGCCCTTCCGCTCCCAGTGGCAGGAGGTACCGGACAACACCCCCTCGGACAACGGCTTCAAGGCCCAGTGGGAGCTCTTCCTGCGCCACGTCGTACGGGACGAACCCTGGCGGTGGGACCTGCTGGCCGGAGCCCGTGGGGTGCAGCTGGCCCAGCTCGGGCTCCGCTCCTCCGCCGAGGGACGGCGTCTCGTGGTCCCCGAGGTGACCCTGTGAACGGCATCCGGCTCCCTTCGGTGGACGGCGGGTTCCGGCTGCACCGGCCGAACACCGCCCCGCTGCCGGCCCTCGTCGCCGGCCCGGCCCGCAGCCGTGCCTTCTACGCCGCCGCCCACGTGGTCGCCGACCCGCTCGCCTCCTCGGCCGACAGCGGCCCTGCGGTCGACTGGGAGACCACGCTCGCCTTCCGGCACCGGTTGTGGGAGCGGGGGCTCGGGGTCGCCGAAGCCATGGACACCGCCCAGCGCGGGATGGGCCTCGACTGGCCGGCAGCGGCAGAACTGATCCGCCGCTCGGCGGCCGAGGCCCGCGCGGCGGGAGGCGCGATCGTCTGCGGAACGGGCACGGATCAGCTGGCTCCGGGCCGGCCGCATTCCCTGGCCTCGATCACCGGTGCCTACGAGGAGCAGCTCGCGCATACGGAGGCGTGCGGAGCCCGTGCCGTTCTGATGGCATCGCGGGCCTTGGCCGCGGCCGCCCGCGGCCCGGAGGACTACCTGGAGGTGTACGCGGGGCTGCTCCGCCAGAGCGCCCGCCCGGTCGTGCTGCACTGGCTCGGACCGATGTTCGATCCCGAACTGGCGGGTTACTGGGGCCACGAGGATCCGGCGGCGGCCACGGACGTCTTCCTGAAGGTCATCGCCGAGCGTCCGGAGAAGGTGGACGGCATCAAGGTGTCGCTGCTGGACGCGGAACGGGAGGTCGAGATCAGACGGCGGCTGCCGGCGGGGGTCCGGTGCTACACCGGCGACGACCACCACTATCCGGAGCTCATCGCCGGGGACGGGAATCTGGCCAGCGACGCCCTCCTGGGGATATTCGATCCCATCGCCGCCATTGCCTCCCGCGCCGCGTCCGCCCTCGACCGGGGTGACGCGGACCGCTTCCGGGAGCTGCTGGATCCGACGGTCGCGCTGGCCCGGCACCTGTTCTCCCCGCCCACCCGCCACTACAAGACGGGAGTGGTTCTCCTGGCCTGGTTGGCGGGCCACCAGGAGCACTTCACGATGGTGGGCGGGTTCCAGTCCGCCCGTTCCCTCCCCCACCTGGCGACGGCGTACGAACTGGCCGACCGGCTCGGTCTGTTCCCCGATCCCGGGCTCGCCGAAGCCCGGATGCGCCGGCTCCTGGACGTGTACGGGGTGTCCTCGTGAAGGCCGCGACGGCCCCGGCCCGGCTCAGCCTGAACCAGGAGACGATCCGCCAGTGGTCGGTCCCCGAGCTGGTCGCGGGGTGCGCGGCGGCGGGCGTGGGCGCGGTGGGGCTGTGGCGGGACCCGGTGCGGGAGTTCGGGGTGCGGAAGACGGCGAAGCTGGTCTCCGGGGCGGGGCTGCGGGTGAGTTCGCTGTGCCGGGGCGGATTCTTCACCGCCGCCGATCCGGCCGGGCGGGCCGCGGCGCTCCGTGACAACCGGCGGGCCGTCGAGGAGGCGGCCGAGCTGGGCGCGGAGGTGCTGGTCCTGGTCTCGGGCGGCCTGCCGGCCGGTGACCGCGATCTGGTGGGGGCCCGGCACCGGATCGTCGACGTGCTCGGCGACCTGACGCCCTGGGCCGCCCGTTTCGGCGTGCGGCTGGGGATCGAGCCGCTGCATCCGATGTTCGCGGCGGACCGCTGCGTGGTCTCCACCCTGGGCCAGGCCCTCGACATCGCCGAGCGGTTCCCGGCGGACCGGGTCGGCGTCGTCGCCGACTCGTACCACCTGTGGTGGGACGAGCGGCTGCCCGCCGACCTGCGTCGGGCCGGGAGGGGCGGGCGGCTCGTGTCGGTGCAGGTGGCCGACTGGGTGACTCCGCTCCCGGAGGGGGTGCTGCTCGGCCGGGGGCAGCTGGGCGACGGCTGCGTCGACCTGCGGGGATTCCGGGAACTGGCCGACGCCTGCGGCTATCGGGGGCCGGTGGAAGTGGAGATCTTCCATCCGGGCCTGTGGGCGCGGGACGGCTCCGAGGTGCTCCGGGAGGTGGTCGACCGGTACCGGCGGCACGTCGAGTAGGCGATGAACCGCGCGGGCGGCGGGCTTCGCCCGGTCGTACTCCCAGGAGCAGACCGGACGGAGGGCTTGCAGCACGGGGGCTTGGAACACGGAGCGCTTGGAACACGGAAGGCTTGGAATACGCAGCGCTTGGAACACAGTGCGGTCCGGCGGGGCGGCGGGCTCAGGCCGTGTAGTCGTATTTCATGCCGATGCCGAGAGTGCCCTGGGCCGGCAGCAGGCCGGTGCCGACGACGTCGAGCACGGGAGGGAGGAGCAGTTCCGCGAGCCGCGCCGTCTCGTCCAGGGTGAGTCCGGCCCACGGGGCGGTGGCGAGTTCGTCGGTGAGCCGCTCGACGGTGGTGCGCAGGGTGAGGCCCGCTTCGGTGGCCGAGGCGTCCGGGGCGAGCAGCCCCCGGGCGGTGAGCCGGCCCTCGGCGGCGCTCCACTCGTCCGCCGACCAGCCGCGGTTCTCGAAGGCCTCCACCGGGGCGGCCCCGACCCCGGCCTGGAGCACCAGCGACTCGACGGGGTCGAGGTGATGGGCCTGCAGGGCGGCGAGGTGGCCGTCGCCGCGGTGCTCGCGGAGGATGGTCGCCGCATGCCAGAGCACCGTGTGCGGGGCCTGCGGCCAGGGCAGTGCGGCGTTGGCCGCGGCCAGCGGACGGCCGGCGGTCGGGGCGGCCTCGGCGGCCCGGCGGGCGATCCGTGCGGCTTCCGCCAGGTCGCGGGAGTCGGTACGCGGGCCGAGCAGGGCGCGCAGGGCCCGGTCGGTGGCGGTGGCCCGGGCCGCGAGGACCCGCTCCGGCGGGGCGGTCCGCCACGCCCGGGATACGTGGCGTTCCACCATGGGCGGGGCGAAGCCGTAGAAGAGGGAGGTGACCAGCCGGGGTGTGACCGGGCCGAGGGGTGCGGCGCGGAACGCGAAGTAGAGGGGCCAGCGTTCGCCGGTGTCGTAGCCGAGGGAGCCCGCCTCCTCGTAGGACTCGGGAGCGAAGTAGGCGAGGGCGTGGAGCGGTTCGAGCAGCTGCCACAGCTTCCGGATCGCGGTCGGCTCGTGGGGTCCGCCGTGCGGCGTGCCGGTTGTCATGTTGCTCTCCCCCGAGGGCAGTTGGCGATCACCTGTACGGAGGGCAGCCTAGGCGGTCCATGGGCCAAGGGGCGGCTGGTGGCGCCGCGGAAACCCCTGAGGAACGGGTACGGAACCTCCCCGGGCCGGGGACCGGCAGGTCGGATTTCGCTGGACTTCACCCGGATGGCCTGTTTAGGATCATGAGACGGCATCGCGTGTCGGTCACCGACCGGGTGAGGCATGGAGGTGTCCGTGACGTGCCTTGCGGAGGCATTCACACATGTCGGTCCAGCTGAACCACACGATCATCCACTCCCGGGACAACCGGGAGTCCGCCGAATTCCTGGCGCACATCCTCGGTCTCGAAGTCGGCCCCGAATGGGGCCCGTTCATCCCGGTGAGCACCGACAACGGGGTCACCCTCGACTTCGCGACCATCCCGGCGGAGTCCATCGTCGCGCAGCACTACGCGTTCCTGATCTCGGAAGCGGAGTTCGACTCGGCGTTCGAGAAGATCCGGGCGGGGGGCGTACCGTATTTCGCCGACCCTCACGGCAAGCACCCGGGCGAGATCAACCACAACGACGGCGGCCGCGGCTGCTACTTCACGGACCCCTCCGGGCATGGGATGGAGATCATCACCCGTCCGTACGGCGGCTGACGGAAACGGCCCGGCTCGTTCCGCGGCTGCTCACGGGGCGGGCAGGTGGCCCCGCCGGGTGTCCGGGAACGAGCCGCAGCCGGTACCGGGGCCTCCCAGCAGCGATGATGGGTCCATGAGCAAGCCCCCTGCCTCCCGCCACCGCCTCCGCCTCGAGAACCACCAGGGCGACAGTTACACCGACAGCCACGGCCAGGTCCACCAGACCCTGACCGGACTCACCACCGTGACGTGCGCCTGCGGCATGCGAAGCGACCCGATTCCCAGCGACGACGCCCGCCTCGTGTACGAGCAGCACCGTCACCTGATCCGTGACGAGGTGACGCAGCACACCCCGTCCCCGCAGTAGCCCGGCAGCCCGCGCGGGTGCCGCGGCCCGGTTCCGCCCGTCACCGCACCCAGCGTTGACGGGCCGGCCGCGCGGAGGCGGCCGTCCGCGCCGCCGCCCTACGGGGCTGCCGACGTCAGGACCGGCATCGCGGGGATCATCCGGGCCAGCCACCCCGTGGGCTCGGTCGTGAAGTGCGGCGCCCCGTCGACCTCCCACCAGGAGCGGACCGCCGTCGTACGCGTGGTCTCCCTGGTCCGCTTGTCGACGTACTCGACGGCGCGCTCGCCGGTCAGCCTCGTCGCGACCTGGCCGCGTTTGCAGGCTTCGGGGTAGTCGTTCCAGTTCACGCCCTTCTCCGACCACAGGAGTTCCTGCATCTCGCCGGTGGACACGCGGTGGAGGCGCTTGTGGGAGAAGTGGGCCTGGGCCGCCATGGAGATGCTGTTGCGGACGGCGTCTCGCTGGCGCCACAGGAAGTAGTTGGCCACCTCCACCGGATCCGACATCGTGAACACGCGCGCGTCGAAGAGCGCCCGCCGGCCGGGGCGGCGCTCGTTGAGGACCGCGGTCGCCAGCGACGCGGAGACGGACAGCTGCTTGGCCACCACCCCGCCGAACCACGGCTCGGTGCCGGGGGTGGCGAAATCGGTGAGGAGCAGGCTGATCTCGTCGGACTGGGTGTAGGCGATCGCGGCACCGGCCGCCTCCGCGCAGAGGGCCTCGGTGACGGCGGCCATGTCCCCGACGAACGTCATGTCGAACGGCTTCTCCGCGTCCCGCAGGTAGGTGTGGAAGGCGCGGCCGTCGAGCCGGAGGATGGTGTAGGTGCGGCGGGGCAGGACCGTCTTGTGCGCGGCCTCGTACCGCTTCATGCGGTCGCCCAGCGCGGTGGTGTCGCTCATGCTGATCCCCCGGTTCGGTGTCCGGACCAGGCTATCCGCGCACCGGACCCCTGCCACCCACATTTCCCCGTGACCGGCGGGCAGCGGCGGCATCGGCGACTGGGGCAACGGAGAACGCCCACGCGGGAACGGCTTCCGCGTGGGCGTTCGGCGTGAACCCGCTGTTCACGTGTGGCAGGGGCGGCAGGAGTCGAACCTGCGACCTACGGTTTTGGAGACCGTTGCTCTGGCCATCTGAGCTACACCCCTTCGGCGAGACCAACCATGACACGGCCCGGGCCGAAGATCCACACGTTTCTTGTGTCAACTCGGCGGGATTTCGGCCCGGGTGAGCGCGCCGCGATCGCGCAGCCAGCCGGTCAGGCGGGTGTTCGTGCTGGTCAGGGCGATGTCGAGGGGGGTCAGGTCGTCGTAGCCGATCCAGTTGACGTCCGCCCCTTGAGACAGAAGGTATTGGGCCGTGGACAGCTGGCCGCCGTGGCAGGCTCCCCAGAAGGCGCTCGTGATCTCGCCCTCCGGCTGCGGGGAAGCGGCGAGCAGGGCGGTGACACGGTCGAGCAGGCCCAGGGTGGCGGCGTCGTGGAGGTCGGTGCGGGCACCGTGGGCGAGGAGGCGGCGGGCGGCCCGCCACTGGCCGAATCCGCGGGCGTCGGCGAGCGGGGTGCCGCCGCCGATGACGCCTCCCGGGGCCTCGATGTCGGCGCCGGCGGCGAGGAGGGCGTCGAGGGCGGTCACGTCGTCGTTGCTGGCGGCCCAGTGCAGCGGGGTCTCTTCGTGCGCGCCGACGAACCGCGCGGCCGGGTCGGCGCCGGCGGCCACGAGGGTACGGATGACCTCGGCGGTGTCCGGGTGGTGGCCGGGCCAGTCGGTCGCCACGTGGAGCAGGCTGCGCTCTCCTGCCGCCGGGCCGCGCCGGACGATGCGGGTGGCCGCGAGCCCGGGGTGGGCGTCCAGCAGGCGTCGCAGTTCGGGGAGGTCGCCGGCGCGGATGGCGGTGGTGACGGCGACGGCCAGCGGGTCGTCCGCTTCGAGTACCGGCATGCGCCCAGGGTACGGGGTACGGACTCCCGGGCGGCCGCCGCCCGTTGCGCCCCGGCGGGTGTCGCCGCCGCCCCGCCCGCCCGGCGTGCGGGACGAACCATCAGGCCCAGCAGGCCACAGCAGCCGGAATCAGTCACAAGTTACCTCGACGTATGTAGTGACTTACCAGGCAGGCGCGGTTAGAACTTGTTCTCACTCCGTCGAGAGTGAGGAACGTCACATGAGTGACAAAAGCCTGAACAGCAAGGTTTCCCAGGGTGTTTCCCGTCGCGGATTTCTCGCTGGAACTGGTTCTATTCTTGGAGCCATGGCCCTGGCGGTCAACACCACACCGGCCCAGGCGAGGGCCTCCGCCGGAACCGCCGTCGCCAACGCCCCCATCGAGTCCGGGGCCCATGTCCCGGTCCTCGTCATCGGCACCGGGTACGGCGGTTCCGTCGCCGCGCTGCGCCTCGCCCAGGCGGGTGTCGACGTACAGATGATCGAGATGGGCATGGCCTGGGACACCCCGGGCACCGACGGGAAGATCTTCGCCAACACCACCAAGCCGGACTACCGTTCCTACTGGCTGCGCACCAGGACGAAGGCGCCCCTGAGCAACTTCCTCGGCTTCCCGATCGACAAGGACGTCCCGAAGTACACGGGCATCCTGGACGCCGAGGAGATGGGCGGGATCATCGTCTACCAGGGGCGCGGGGTGGGCGGCGGCTCGCTCGTCAACGGTGGCATGGCGGTTACTCCCAAGCGGCAGAACTTCGCCTCGATCCTGCCGTCGGTGAACGCCGACGAGATGTACGACACCTACTACCCGCGGGCCAACGCCGGTCTCGGCGTCGGGCTCATCGACCCCAACTGGTTCGAGACGGTGGACTGTTACCAGTTCGCCCGCGTCGGCCGCAAGCACGCGCAGCGCTCCGGCTTCCCCTTCGTGTTCGTGCCGGACGTCTACGACTGGGACTACATGAAGAAGGAGGTCGCCGGGACCGTCCCCAAGTCCGCGGTGGCCGGCGAGATCCTCTACGGGAACAACGCCGGAAAGAAGTCCCTCCAGCAGACCTACATCGCCGCCGCCCGCGCGACCGGCAAGGTCAGCATCTCGCCCCTGCACCGGGTCACCACCGTCTCCCCCTCGGCCGGTGGCGGCTACACGGTCGTCATCGAGCAGCTGAACACCACCGGCGACACCGTCGCCACCAAGACCGTCGTCGCCGACAAGGTGTTCTTCGCGGCCGGCAGCGTCGGCACGAGCAAGCTCCTCGTGAAGCTGAAGGCCACCGGGGCGCTGCCGAACCTCAACAACGAGATCGGCAAGGGCTGGGGCGACAACGGGAACGTGATGTGCGGCCGCGCCAACCACATGTGGGACGCGACCGGAAAGGTGCAGGCCTCCATTCCCTGCGGGGGCATCGACAACTGGGACGCGGGCGGCGCCTTCGCCGAGGTCGCCCCGCTGCCGACGGGGATCGAGACGTACGCCTCCTTCTACCTGTCGATCACGAAGAACCCGAACCGTGCCGAGTTCAGCTACGACGCGGCGGCGGGGAAGGCCGTCCTGAACTGGCAGACCTCCTGGAAGCAGCCGTCCATCGACATGGCGAAGACCATCTTCGACAAGATCAACTCCAAGGAGGGGACGATCTACCGGACCGACCTCTTCGGCACCAACAAGATCTGGGGCGACCACCTCACCTACCACCCGCTCGGCGGTGCGGTACTGAACAAGGCCACCGACAACTACGGCCGCCTGCACGGCCACCCCGGTCTGTACGTGATCGACGGAGCGCTGATCCCCGGCAACACCAGCGTCAACCCGTTCGTGACGATCACGGCGCTCGCGGAGCGCAACATCGAGAAGATCATCGCCACTGACCTCTGACGGCGACCGGACTGCGGGGCCGGCCGGAACCTCCGGCCGGCCCCGCAGCACGTCGGCTCCCCCGGAGCCCGTCGGCTCCCCGGAGCCCGCCGGCGGCTCGGGACCGGGGGTCAGCGCCCCGGCAGCATGCAGACGCTGTCGAGGCCCAGCACGTGATTGAGGCGGCCGAACGCGAGCCAGGAGCCGATGCTCATGCTCAGCTCCACGATCTCCAACTGGCTGTAGTGGGCGGTCATCCGCTCCCAGAACTCCTCGTCGAGGTTGTGGTGGTCCAGGGCGTAGCGCTCCGCGTACTCGGCGGCCAGGCGGGTGCGGTCGTCGAAGGCCTTGGTGGTGCGCCACTCGGTGACCGCGTCGGCGAACTCCTCCTCGACCTTCTCGCCGTCCCGGTCGGTGCGCCAGTCGAGGCAGAACACGCACCCGTTGATCTGCGCGATGCGCAGCCGGGCCGCCTCGAACTCCCGCAGTCCCAGGGTGGTGTGGGCGTACACGGAGAGCGAGAAGTTGGCGGCGGCCATGCCGATGCCGGGGACCATGTCCCCCCAGACGTACTCGATGGGGTGCTGGCCTTCGGGGATGTCGATGTTCACGGCTGCTTCCTTCCGAGTTTGCCGACTGCGGGACGCAGCGGGATGTCGAGCGCGTCGTAGAGTCCTGGTCCGGCGGCCACGAGCCAGTCGATGGCTCCGACCAGCCGGCCCACGGCGGTGGCGTTGCCGCCCGCGGAGCGGTTCTCGCCCTCGTCGGTGGCTTCGATGGTGACCTCGATGCGGGGGCGGCCTTCGATGACCACCCGGTGGGCCCCGGCTCCGTCGGGCGGAACGGGCCAGTCGGGGGCGCAGGAGGGGTGGATGCGGGTGACGTGTTCGATGACGATGCGGGGCTCGCCCTCAACGATGCCCTGGACCTCGAAGCGGATGGCTCCCTGGGTGCCGGCCTCGAACTCACCCATGGTGCGGGTGGTGACGGTGGTGTCGAGTGCGCGGCGGTCCGAGGTCTCGCGGATCTCGTCGAGTTCGACGCCGAGGGCGCGGGCCATCATGCGGATCTGGCCGCCCCAGACCATGGTGGGGACCGAGGGCATGAGCATCATCGGCTCGAAGTCCATGGGCTGGCCCATGCCGACGAGGTAGCGGACCGAGTCCGGCTGGTCGTACGTGGAGTAGTCGAAGATCTCCTGGCAGCGGATGGCGTCGACGGTGGTGCCGAGGCCGCTCAGGAGCAGGGGCAGGACGTCGTTGCCCCAGCCGGGGTCGACGCCGGAGGCGAAGAGCGAGCCCCCGCCGGCCTCGACGGCGGCGAGCACCGGTTCGCGGAACTCGGGCGGGGCGTTGCGGTGGTCGTAGAGCGGGTACAGGGCGGGGCTGACGACGGCCGCCCCGGCGGAGATCGCGCGCGCGATGTCGGCGAGGGCGTCGTCGGGGCGTACGTCGCCGGAGGCCGCGTAGACGACGGCGGCGGGACGGGCGGCGAGCACCGCTTCTATGTCGTCGGTCGCCGCCACCCCCAACGGACGGTCGAGTCCGGCGAGTTCGCCCGCGTCGCGGCCGACCTTGCCGGGGTTGTGGACGATCACTGCCGTGAGTTCGAGCGCCGGGTGGGCCTCGACGGCGCGGATCGCGGCGCGGCCGACGTTGCCTGTTCCCCAGACCACCGTGGAAATCATGCGCGGAGGGTAGCGAGGCGGTCCTGAGGAGCCCAGGGCCGTGAAGGATGTTTTTCGGACGGACCGGTGTCGCGGGGGAACCCGAGGTGAACGCCCCCTTGACCCAGATGGTCCAGACCAATAGTTTCCGGTTTGCATCGCTCACGCGTTACGCACGGCTCAGGAGCACCACTCCCCGTATCCGCTCCCCGTATCCACAGAGGAAGCCCATGCGCCGCAGCACGATCGGCAGGCTCGCCGTCGCCGCCTGTTCCCTCTCCCTCCTGACGGCCTTCGCCCCCGCCGCCACCGGCGCGCAGGGCGAGGCGGCCGGTCACGGCCGCTCGTACAAGAAGGTCGGGTACTTCACCCAATGGGGCGTCTACGGACGTGACTTCCAGGTCCAGGCCCTCGACGCGAACGGCACCGCCGGCAAGCTCACGCACATCAACTACGCCTTCGGCAACGTCAGCGCCGAGGGCAAGTGCTTCACCGGCAACGTGCCCGGCGAGGCCGACGCCTGGGCGGACTACGCGCGGCCCCTGGACGCGGCGAACTCCGTCGACGGGGTGGCCGACACCGCCGAGCAGCCCCTCGCGGGCAACTTCAACCAGCTCAGGGAACTGAAGGCCAAGCACCCGAACCTCAAGGTGCTGATCTCACTGGGCGGCTGGAGCTGGTCCACTCACTTCTCGGACGCCTCCCTCACCTCGGCCTCCCGCAAGGCCTTCGTGACGTCCTGTATCGACCTGTACATCAAGGGGAACCTGCCGCAGGACGGCGCCCGCGGCGGGGCCGGGGCCGCGGCGGGCGTGTTCGACGGCATCGACCTCGACTGGGAGTGGCCGGGCTCGGAAGGCGACGCCGACACCAGGTACCGCCCGGAGGACAAGCAGAACTTCACGGAGCTGGTCAAGGAGTTCCGTACCCAGCTCGACGCCTACGGGCGCACGCAGAAGCGGAAGTACGAGCTGACCGCCTTCGTCCCGACCGCCCCCGCCAAGATCGACGCGGGCTTCGACGTCCGCCGGATCATGCGCGACCTGGACTTCGTCAACCTCCAGGGCTACGACTTCCACGTGTCGGGCGAGAAGACCACCGCCCAGCAGTCGGCGCTGTACGCCCGGGGCGACTTCAGCGTGGACGGCACCGTCCGGGCCTGGCGGGACCGGGGAGCCCCCGCGCACAAGCTGGTGGTCGGCATGCCGTTCTACGGGCAGGGCTGGACCGGGGTCAGCGGCGGCGGGGACGGTCTGGGGCAGCCCGCGACGGGACCGGCCCCGGCGACCTGGGCGGCGGGGTACGAGGATTACAAGGCGCTGAAGGAGCTGGCGGCCTCGGGGACGTACCAGGTCCACCGCGACCGGCGCGGCGGGCACGCCTGGCTGTTCGACGGCACCACCCTGTGGACGTACGACGACCCGCAGGTGCTGCGCACGAAGGCCCGGTACGTCCGCGAAGAGGGCCTGGGCGGCGCGATGTTCTGGTCCCTGGACGCCGACACCGCCGACGGCGAGCTGACGGCGGCCGTCGACCGGGGCCTGCGCGGCCGCTGACGGGACGCCAGAGCCGGGCCGGCATCCGGCCCGGCCCCCTGACCGGCGCCGCCGGGCCGCGAAAACCGCACCGGCCCGGCGGCGCCCACCACGTACCCTCCCCGGAATGAGGAACTCGACGGTTCGGGCGGTCAACCGCCTCACGGCACGCTGGGCGGCGGCCTCCCCGCTCGGGGACGGCACGCACACGGTCTTCACCGCGGCCGGGGTCTGGCCGCTGCTCGCCCTCCTCGCGGACGGCGCGGCCGGCCCGGCCCGCGAGGAACTGGCCGAAGCCCTCGGCATACCCGCCCGGGACGCGGCCGGGGCGGCACGGGAGCTGCTGGCCGCGCTGGGCGGAGTACGGGGCCTGCGCGCGGCGACGGGCGTGTGGGCGCGGGCGGACCTGCCACTGGAGGAGACCTGGTCGGCGCGGCTGCCTCCAGGGACCCGGGGGACGCTGACGGGCGACGCGGAGACCGACCGCAAGGCCCTGGACGGGTGGGCGGCGGAGCACACGGACGGCCTCGTCGAGCGGATGCCGGTCGCCCTGCCGCCGGGACCCGGAGCGGTGCTGCTGGTGCTCGCCTGCGCCCTGGCGCTGCGGCTGAAGTGGATCCAGCCGTTCCAGGACTTCTGCGGCAGTGCGGCCGAGGGGCCGTGGCAGGGCCGGGACCTGCTGATGCTGGGCCGTACCACCTCACTGCTGGACCGGGTCCGAGTGGCGCACGGCCCGGCGGGCGCGGTCACCGTACTGGACATGATCGGCGACACCGGGGTGGACGTCCACCTCGTGCTCGGGGAACCCGGCGCCCGGCCGGCCGCGGTGATCGGCACCGGGATCGGGGTCGTGGACAGGACCGTCCCGGCCACGGACGCGCGCAGCCTCCCGGAGGGAAGTCCCGGCCCCGGGCTGCTGGTCGGACGGGTGCTGTCCGACCGGCCCGAGACGCAGCTGCGCGTCGTGACCCCGGCCTTCGAGGTGCGGGCGGAGCACGACCTCCTCGCACGGCCCGGGGTGTTCGGCCTGACGAGCGCCCTGGACACCGGGCACGGCCACTTCCCCGGGATCAGCCCGCGCCCCCTCGCGGTGGGCTCGGCCCGGCAGGCGGCGCTGGCCCGGTTCCACGCGCGGGGCTTCGAAGCCGCCGCGGTGACGGCGATCGGCGCCGTCGGGGGCTGCGCCATGCCCCGTCCGCGCTACCGCGTCCGGCGGGCCGAGGTCAGCTTCCACCGGCCCTTCGCCTTCCTCGCCGTCCACCGCGTCTCCCGGCTGGTCCTGGCCTCGGGCTGGGTCGCGGAACCCCTCCCGTACCCCGAACACCAGGAGTACGAGGGCTACGAGGACCACGAGGACTACGACGAGGCGTACTAGTGCCGTGGCCGGGAAGGTTTGCCGGGTCGCGGCGTCCGGTGCGGTGCATCACTAGACGCCCTCCCGCGTCGCCCGGCGGTGCGCCGCGGCCAGGGCGGCCGTCTCGGTGAGGGTGGGGACGTAACCGGTTCCGCCGCGGCCGGACACCGACAGGGAGGCGGCCGCCGCGCCGTGGGCCACCGCGTCCGCGAGGGTGTCGCCCAGGGCGAGGCGGGCGGTGGTGGTGCCGGTGAAGCAGTCCCCGGCGCCGGTGGCGTCCACGGCACGCGGGTTGACGGGGACGGGGTGATGGGCCGTCCGGGTGCCGTCGTCGAGGAACAGCCGGCCGGCTCCGGCGGTGACGGCGACGGCGCGGGCGCCCAGGGCCCGGCCGCGGGCGGCGGCGGTGGCCGGGTCGTCGGTGTCCAGCAGGGCGAGCGCGTCCGCCGGGCAGGAGGTCTTGAGCAGCCCGGTCAGCGGGGCGATCCGGGCCAGCAGGTCGCGGGCCTCGTCCCGGCCGGTGAGCCGGGCGCGGTAGTTCGGGTCGTAGGTGAGGTGTCCGCCGGCCGCGTGGACGGCCCGGGCGGCGTCCAGCACGGCGGCGCGGGCCGTGGCGGAGAGGGCACCGGTGATGCCGCTGGTGACGAGCGAGCGGGCGCGGGTCAGCAGGGGCCGCCAGGAGTCGACGTGGGACGGCGCCAGGGTGGAGCCGGCGCCCGCGGTGCGCCAGTAGACGAACTCCCGCTCGCCCCCGGTGTCGGAGCACAGCAGGTAGGCCCCGTTGGGGCGCGGGGCGCGGCGGACGTGGGCGACGTCCACACCGAGGTCGGTGGCCCGGCGCAGCAGCGGGACGCTGAGTTCGTCGTCGCCGACCACGGCGAGCAGGGCGGTACGGGCGCCGGCGGCAGCGGCGGCCGCCGCGGCGTTGAGGGCGTCGCCCGAGTAGGAGATGCGGGCGGGGGTGCCGTCGACGGCTTCGCGCGGGGCGGTGTCGGTGTGGATCTCCACGAGGACCTCGCCGAGGACGAGGACGTCGTACTCCGGAGCGGAGGGCGGGGCCATGTCAGCGCTCCGCGGCGCAGCCGGCGCAGCACGGTCCGGCCAGGCCGGCGAAGACGGCGGCGAGTTCGGCCGGGTCGTCGGGGAGGCCGCTGCCGATTCCGACGGCGCTCGCCCCGGCGTCGAGCCAGTCGCGGACCTCGCAGGGCCGGATCCCGCCGGTGGGGACGAGGAGGGCGCCGGGCAGGACGGCCTTGAGGGAGCGGATGAACCCGGGGCCGCCCACGTGGGCCGGGAACACCTTCGCGGCTCCCGCGTGGCGGGCGGCGGCGGCGATCTCGCCGGGGGTGAAGCCGCCTTCGACGAACACGGCGCCGTGCCGCCCGGCGAACGCGCGGACCTCGGGGGCCGGGTAGGGGGAGACGAGGAATCCGGCGCCGGCGTCGAGGGCCTGCGCGGCCTGGGCGGCGGTGGTGACGGTGCCCACGCCGATGAGCGCGGGGCGGCCCCGTGCGTCGGTGAGCGGGGCGGTGCGGGCGACGGCCGTCGCCCAGCCGGGGGTGGAGGTGGTCAGCTCGACGGCGCGGCATCCCGCGGCGAGGAGGGCCTCGGTGCGGCGGACGGCCTCGTCCGGGCCGGTGTCGCGCAGCACGGGGAGCAGGCGCTGTGCGGCCATCACCGCGTACGGATGACAGGACATCGAACGGACCCCCGATTTGTTCCACGTAGTGGAACTGCGTATCGTGTGCCGGAACTCAGTGGTCCAGACCTTACACACTCAGGGAGCCGGCGTGTCAACGGAGCGAGGGCGGGCGGCGGACCCCGGGAACGACGGAGAGGGGGCGAAGGGCCGCCCCGGCGGGCGGACTTCGGCGGCCGGGTCGGCGCTGGAGAAGTCGCTGCGGATCCTGGAGGCGGTCGCGGCACCCGGCGGGCCGCACCGGCTGACCGACGTCATGACGGCGGCGGCCGTGCCGAAGTCGAGCACCTTCCGCATCCTGGCGGCGCTGGTCGAGCAGGGCTTCGTACGCTCCGACGGCGAGGGCCGCTACGGGGCGGGTCCCCGGCTGCGCGCCCTGTCGGCCCTGGTCAGCGGCGGGGAGCCGGCGAGCGTCCAGCAGATCCTGGACGAACTGCGGCTCGCGACCGGCCAGACGGTGCACCTGGCCCTGCACAGCGGGGAGACGATCACCTACATCCGCAAGCTGGAGAGCGGACAGCCCTTCCGCACCGCCTCCCGGATCGGCATGCGGATGCCGCTGCACACCACGGCCATCGGCAAGGCCGTCCTCGCCCACCTCCCCCGGGAGGAGGTGCGGGAGCTGCTCGCCGCCACCGGGCTGCCCGCACGGACACCGAACACGCTGACCACCGAGCGGGCACTGGCCGCCGAGCTGGAGGCGGTCCGGGAGCGCGGGTTCGCCGTGGACGACGAGGAGAACGAGCCCACCATCCGCTGCATCGGCGCGGCCGTGCTCGGCGCCGACGGCCGTCCGGTCGGCGGGGTGTCGGTGACCACCGTCACCTTCCTGGTCTCCCGCGAGGAGATCGAGGCGTACGCGCCGGCCCTGCGCACCGCCACGGAGGCGCTGGGCCCGCTGCTGTGACCCCGTCCCCCGAAGTGGCGGCGGCATCTTCTTCCGGATAAGTGTTATCGGGGCCCCACTCGACGGTCTCCCAGTTATTGGGCATCATCGACCGCCGGTACGGACAGGGACTTTCACATGAGCACACAGCACACGGCAGCACTGGTGGCAGCGGCCCGTGCGGGCGATCCCCGCGCGCAGGACGAGCTCGTCAGCGCCCACCTGCCGCTCGTCTACAACATCGTCGGCCGGGCCCTGAACGGGTCCTGCGACGTGGACGACGTCGTGCAGGACACCATGCTGCGGGCACTCGACGGGCTCGGCGGCCTGCGCACGGACGAGAGCTTCCGCTCCTGGCTGGTCGCGATCACCATGAACCGGATCCGGGCCCACTGGCAGGCCCGCAGCAGCGGCCCGGGCGAGAGCGGGCTGGAGGAGGCCGGTGACGTGGCCGACCCGGGCGCCGACTTCGCCGACCTCACCGTCGTACGGCTCCACCTGTCGGGGCAGCGCCGTGAGACGGCCCGGGCCACGCGCTGGCTGGAGCCCGACGACCGGGCGCTGCTGTCCCTGTGGTGGCTGGAGTGCGCCGGCGAGGTGACCCGGGCCGACGTCGCCTCCGCGCTGGAGCTGACGCCGCAGCACACCGCCGTCCGGGTGCAGCGGATGAAGGCCCAGCTGGAGGCCGCCCGAGTGGTGGAGCGGGCCCTCGGGGCGCAGCCGCCGTGCGACGGGCTGCGCGCGCTGACGGGCGGCTGGGACGGGCGGCCCTCGGCCCTGTGGCGCAAGCGAATAGCCCGGCACGCCCGCGAGTGCCTGCGCTGCTCGGGGCTGTGGAACGGCCTGGTGCCGGCGGAGGGGCTGCTGGCCGGGCTGGCCCTCGTGCCGGTCACGGCGGCGCTGCTGGCGGGCGTACGGTCGGCCGTCACCGCGGGTTACGCGCCGGTCGGCGCGGCCTCCTTCGCCGACGCGGCGACCCAGCTGACCCCGGTGGTGTCGGGTCCGGGCCGGGCCGCGCGCCGCAAGGGCGGGGACACGGGCAACGACGGCGATGCGGCCGGCGGCCGCGGAGTGCTGCGCAAGCGGCGCCAGAACCGGCGCCGGGCGATCGGCGGCGCGGTGGTCGCCGCCTGCGTGGCCGGCGGCGGTCTGGTCTACCTGGGCTCGCTCCCCGGTTCGGGCCAGAGCGAGGCGGCCGGCGGTGCGCCCGCGTCCCCGCTGGCGGCCCTCTCGGCGCCCGACACCGGCGCGCCGCTGCCCTCCGCCTCGCCCTCCGCTTCCGTGTCCGCGTCAGCCTCGCCCTCCCCGTCGGTCTCCGCTTCGCGGTCCGCCTCTCCGTCGCCGTCCGGCAGCCCCTCCTCGTCGGCGGCGCCCACGCCGGCCCGGAGCGTCCCGCCGTCCCCGAAGGCCGCGGCGCCGGCTCCCGCACCCGCCCCGGCCGGCGTGAGCGGCCAGGTCCTGGCCCTGGTCAACACCGAGCGGGCGGCGGCCGGCTGCGGCCCGCTCAAGGAGGACGCGCAGCTGCGCTCGGCCGCGCAGGCGCATTCGGCCGACATGGCGCAGCGGAACTTCTTCTCGCACACCAACCCGGACGGGGCCGACCCGGGGGCGCGGACCACCGCGTCCGGGTACCGCTGGTCGACGTACGGCGAGAACATAGCCAAGGGGCAGCAGACCGCGCAGTCGGTGATGGACGCCTGGATGAAGAGCCCGGGCCACCGCGCGAACATCCTCAACTGCTCCTTCAAGGACCTCGGCGTGGGCATGCAGCCGGGTGCGGGCGGCCCGTGGTGGACGCAGAACTTCGGCGCGCGCTGACCGCTCCGCGCCGGCCTCCCGGCCACACCTGACACGTGGCGGCTCTCGTCCCCCCTTTGATTCAGAATCCGGGCAAGATAGGACCTGGAGCCGAAGGGGCAGATGAGAGTGGGGGTGGCACCGGTGGCGAGGAAGGAACTGCGCCCGCATCAGCGCGAGGCCGTCGACGCCGTCCTGCGCGCGCTCCAGCTGCCCGCCGACGGCCGGGTCCCCGAGCGGGGCCTGCGGACCCAGGTGATCATGGCCACGGGTTCCGGCAAGTCCCTCGTCGCGGTGCGCTCCGCCGAGGAGTTGCGGGCGGGGCGGGTGCTCGTGCTGGTGCCCTCCCTGGACCTGCTGGTGCAGACGGTGGCCGCCTGGCGCGAGGGCGGCCGCACGGGGCGGGCCCTCGCCGTGTGCTCACTGCGCGGCGAGGACGTGGGCCTGCCCACGACCACGGATCCGGACGAGCTGGCCCGCTGGGCCGCCGGGCCGGTGCGGCGGGTGACCGTGTTCGCGACGTACGCCTCGCTGGGCCTCGGCACCATCGAGCGGGCGCACCGGGCCGGGCTGCCGTCCTGGGACCTGATCGTCGTCGACGAGGCGCACCGCACGTCCGGGCGGATCGGCAAACCGTGGGCGGTGGTGCACGACAACACCCGGATCGCGTCCGTCCGGCGGCTGTACATGACGGCGACGCCCCGGGTGTGGCGCGACGGCGAGGGCCCTGAGGAAGGGGACGAGCCGGAGGAGGGGGGCGAGGACCTCCGGGGCGGCGGCACGCTCGTCGCGTCGATGGAGGACGATCCGCAGGGGCCGTTCGGCGCCCGCTGCCACACCCTGTCGCTGTCGGAGGCGATCGACCGGGGCATCTGCGCCCCGTACCGGGTCGTGTGCGTGGACGTCACGGATCCGGGATTCCGGTCGGCGCTGCTGCTGGGCGCCGACGGCCGCTCGGACGCGGTGCGCGGGATGCGGCTCGCCGCGTTGCAGGCCGCGCTGGTCACGGCGGCGGCGGACCAGGGCTTCCGCCGGACGCTGGTCTTCCACCACCTGACGAAGGAGGCCGAGGCCTTCGCGGCGGGACTTCCCGCCGTCGCGGCGCGGCTGCGGGCCACGAGCCGCAGCCCGCAGCCCGCGTACCCCCGGACGGTGTGGGCGGACTGGCTGAGCGGTCAGCACCCGGCGGCGCACCGGCGGCGGGTCCTGGAGGCGTTCGCCGCGGACCGGATCGCCGACAAGGCCTTCCTCGGGAGCGTCCGGGTACTGGGCGAGGGGGTCGACACCAAGGAGTGCGACTCCGTCTTCTGGGCCGACGTGCGCGGGTCCATGCCGGACCTCGTGCAGGCGGTCGGCCGGGCCCTGCGGATCCGGCCCGGGGAAGGGAAGGTCGCCTCGCTGGTGGTGCCCGTGCTGCTGGGTCCGGGTGAGAGCCCCGACTCGATGCTGACCTCCCGGGCGTACGGTGACCTCGCGCGGCTGCTGGAGGCGCTGCGGGCGCACGACTCCCGGCTCGTGGAGTCCCTGGCCCAGCCGCAGGCTCCGAGCCGTACGACGCCGCCGTCCCCGGCCCCGGAACGGGTCGGTACGGCGGCCGGTCCCGGCCCGGGCGCGCGGGCGCTGCTGAGTTTCTCCACGCCCCGCGATCCCGCGCTGCTGGCGGCGTTCATCCGGCTGCGCGTGCTGAACCCGGAGCACACCCGGTGGCGGCGGGGCGCGGAGGCGGCCCGGATCTACACCGTCACGGCCGGGGACCTGAGGGTGCCGTTCGCCTACCGGGTGCCGGAGGGCGGGGAGGAGTGGCCCGCGGCCCTGGCCGGGTTCCCGCTGGGCCAGTGGATCGCCGACGCGCGGCGCACGTACCGCAGGGGGGCCCTGGGCCGGGAGCGGACCCGGGAGCTGGACGAACTCGGCATGGTGTGGAGCCACTTCGACGTGGCCTTCGACGAGGGGCTCGCGGCGGCCCGGGCCTGGGCTGCCGAGCACGGGCACCTGCTGCCTCCGGTGGAGGCGACCTGGCACGGGTTGCCCGTCGGGGTGTGGGTGAAGAACAACCGGGCCGCAGCGCGGCGGGAGGGTCCGGGGGCGCTGTCGCAGGAGCGGCGGGAGGCCCTGGAGGAGATCGACCCGTCATGGTGTCCGGCGTGGGACATCGGCTGGCAGCGGGCCTACCGGCTGACCCGGGCGCACCTGGACGCGGGCGGCCCGCTGCCGGCCGGTTCGGGCCGGGTGGTGGTCCAGGGCGAGGACCTGGGCCGGTGGGTACGGGCCCAGCGGCTGGGCTGGGACAAGCTGGCCTGGGCCCAGCGGTGGCTGCTGGAGCACACGCTGGGCCTGGCCCCGGCGGCCGAGGCGGAGCGTCCGGCGCCGCGCCGCAGCCACGCCGCGGCGTGGGCCGAGCACCTGGAGGCCGCCCGGCGGTTCCACGCGCGCGAGCGGCACCTGCGGGTGCCCCGTACGCACGTGGAGCGGGTCGGCGGCCGCGAGGTCCGGCTCGGCGCGTGGATCGCCAACCAGCGCTCCCGGGCGGGCTCCCTCACCCCCGACCGGGTGGCGGCCCTGACGGACCTCGGCATGCGCTGGCCGGCGTCCCGCTGACGGGGAGGGCGCGTCAGTGGTGGAAGCCGGACCGGGGCTCGGTCTCGGGCACCGGCTGCGGGTGGGCGCCGAGGTGTTCCACGGCCCGGCGCAGGTCGGCGACGAGCAGGGCGATCTGGTCCCGGGTCACACCGTGGCGGACCAGGACGCGTTGGATGACCGTGTCCTGCCGGTCCGCGGGCAGCGGGTACGAGGGGACCTGCCAGCCGCGCATCCGCAGCCGGTCGGAGAGGTCGTAGAGGGTGAAGCCGGTCCCGGCCGGGTCGGTGAGGGTGTACGAGACGGCGGGCAGGGCTCCGTCTCCGTCGTAGAGCAGGGTGAAGGGCCCGATGTCGGCGATCTGCCCGGCCAGGTAGCGGGCGGTGTCGGCGCAGGCCTGCTGGACGCGCCGGTACCCTTCGCGGCCCAGGCGCAGGAAGAGGTAGTACTGGGCGATGACCTCTCCGCCGGGGCGGGAGAAGTTGAGGGCGAAGGTCGGCATGTCGCCGCCGAGGTAGTCGACGTCGAAGACGAGGTCGGCGGGCAGCAGGTCGGCGGTGCGCCACACGATCCAGCCGACGCCGAGCGGTGCGAGCCCGTACTTGTGCCCCGAGGTGTTGATGGAGGCCACGCGCGGGAGCCGGAAGTCCCACACGACGTCCTGGTGGAGGAAGGGGGCGACGAAGCCGCCGCTGGCGGCGTCGACGTGGAGGGGGATGTCCCAGCCCTGTTCGGCCTGGATCCGGTCGAGTGCGGCGGCGAGTTCGGCCACGGGCTCGTAGTCGCAGGTGTAGGTGACGCCGAGGATGGCGACGACGCCGATGGTGTTCTCGTCGACGTGGGCGGCGAGCTGGTGGGGCTGCAGTCCGGTGGCGCCCGGCTCCAGGGGGACCTGCCTGAGCTCGACGTCGAAGTACCGGCCGAACTTCTCCCAGCAGATCTGCACGGGTCCGCACACCAGGTTCGGGCGGTCCGCGGGCTTGCCCTCGGCCCGGCGCCGGGCCCGCCAGCGCCACTTGAGGGCGAGGCCGCCCAGCATGGCCGCCTCGCTGGAGCCGGTGGTGGAGCAGCCGGTGCCCGCGCTGCCGGCCGGGGCGTTCCAGAGGTCGGCCAGGATGTTGACGCAGCGGGCCTCGATCTCGGCGGTCTGGGGGTACTCGTCCTTGTCGATCATGTTCTTGTCGAGGCACTCGTTCATCAGCCGGTGCACGCCGTCGTCCGACCAGGTGGTGCAGAAGGTGGCCAGGTTCTGGGCGGCGTTGCCGTCGAGGAGCAGCTCGTCGTGGAGGAGCGAGTAGACCACTTCGGAGGGCGAGGGGTCGTCGGGCATCTTGAACTTCGGAAGGATCTGGCCGCTCAGTACCGACGCGAACACGTCCGCGTCGGCGTCCCGGTCGTGCGCGTCCTTCGTCTCATGCAGAGCCATATCGGGACTATACGATGCAGATCATCCCAAACCCGGTTGCCGGTGCGGGGTCGTGGCGGCGCCGCCCACGCACCGCTTCCGGCCGACTCCAGGGTGTGATCCTCTCCATAGGGCCGGGGGCTCGCCGTAAAAATTACTGACAGGTAGCATTCATCCCGGAGATCTTCCCGTCCTGACCGCTGGAGCCGGTCCGGACGGGAAGATCATCTCATTTGTTGTATGTGCAACTTATCGGATGATGTCCGGATAGCGGTCAACTACCCGTGGCGCCCTGGTAGTTCTTCGGCCATGAACAAGATCACCCGTCGGCAGGCCTTGGGCACCACTGCCGGCGCACTCACCGTCCTCGGCCTCGCGGGCGCCACCGCGCACGCCGCCGCCACCGACTCCCGGGCCGCCGCCACCCCCGCCGGCACGGTCGACGAGGTGTACAAGGGCCGCCGCATCCAGATAACCCCCGGCCAGGGCGGCCACCACGGCGGCCACCACGGCCCCGGCATGCCGACCGTCCGCATAGACGGCCGCGAGCTGCACGTCATGCAGAACGCCGACGGCACCTGGATCAGCGTGGTCAACCACTACGAGACCTTCGCCGACCCGGCCTCGCTGGCCCGCGCCGCCGTGCGCGAGCTCCAGGGCGCCGTCCTCGCCCCGTTCGCCCCGATGGGAGGCGCGGCATGACCGTCCGCAAGAACCAGGCCGCGCTGACCCCCGAGGAGAAGCGCGCCTTCACCAACGCGCTGCTCGAACTCAAGCGCACCGGCCGCTACGACCGCTTCGTCACCACCCACAACGGCTTCATCATGAGCGACACCGACTCGGGCGACCGGGTGGGCCACCGCTCCCCCTCGTTCCTGCCCTGGCACCGCCGCTTTCTGCTCGAGTTCGAAGCGGCTCTTCAGGCGGTGGACGCGAGCGTGGCGATCCCGTACTGGGACTGGAGCGTCGACCGCACCACCCGTTCCTCCCTCTGGGCCGCCGACTTCCTCGGCGGAACCGGCCGGGCCCGCGACGGGCAGGTCATGGACGGACCCTTCGCCTACGCCACCGGCAAGTGGGACGTGAACGTCCGCGTGGACGGCCGCGCCTACCTGCGCCGGGCCCTGGGCAGCGGCGTCGCCGAACTGCCGACCAAGGCCGAGGTGGACGCCGTCCTGGCCATGCCGGTCTACGACATGGCCCCCTGGAACAGCGCCTCGAACGGCTTCCGCAACAACCTGGAGGGCTGGCGCGGCGCCAACCTCCACAACCGGGTGCACGTGTGGGTCGGCGGCCAGATGGCCACCGGCGTCTCCCCCAACGACCCGGTCTTCTGGATGCACCACGCCTTCATCGACAAGCTGTGGGCCGACTGGCAGGCCCGCCACCCGCAGTCCACGTACCTGCCCGCGGCGGGCACGCCGAACGTCGTGGACCTGCGCGACACGATGCGGCCGTGGAACGACGTGACCCCGGCGGACATGCTGGACCACCGGAAGTTCTACACGTTCGACACCGAGCCGGTGGCCGCCGCCCGCCAGCGGTAGTGCAGTTCGGGGCGGCCGACCTGGCCGTACCGGGGGGCCCGGTCGGCGACGCCGGTGTCCACCAGGTGTTCCAGGTAACGCCGGGCGGTGATCCGGGAGGTCCCGGCCGCCTCGGCCGCCCCCGCGGCGGTGAGCCCCTCGGGCGCCGACCGCAGCAGCGCCGCGACCCGGTCCAGGGTCGGGGCGCTGAGCCCTTTGGGCAGTTCCGCCGGAGCGGGCGCGCGCAGTGCGGCGAGCGCCCGGTCCACGTCGTCCTGGCCGGCCGCCTCGCCCGCCGACGCCCGGAACTCCGCGTAGCGCAATAGGCGTTCGCGCAGGGTCGGGAACGCGAAGGGCTTCAGTACGTACTGCACGACGCCCAGCGACACGCTCTCGCGCACCACGGCCAGGTCCCGCGCCGAGGTCACCGCGATCACGTCGGCGGGGTGGCCGGAGGCGCGCAGTCCGCGCGCGAAGCGCAGCCCGTGCCCGTCCGGCAGGGTGAGGTCGAGGAGCAGCAGGTCGACCCGGGTCCGCTCCAGCACCCGGGTGGCCTCGGCCAGGGTGTGGACGGCGGCGACGGCGGTGAAGCCGGGCACCCGGCCTACGTAGAGGGCGTGGGCGTCGGCGGCCACCGGGTCGTCCTCCACCACCAGGACCCGCACCTGCGGCGCGCTCACTGCGGCCCTCCCTCGCCGCGCCGCTGACCCGGGATCCACACGGCCGGACCCGTGGGCGGCGGCTCCGCCTCCGCGCCCGGCTCCGTCTCCGCCCCCGGTGCCCGTTCCGGTCCGGGCGGGCTGTCCAGTGGCAGCCGTACGGTGAACTCCGCGCCGCCGCCCGAGGGCCGCTCGGCGGCGTCCACGTCCCCTCCGTGCCGGTGCGCGACCTGCCGGACCAGCGCAAGGCCCAGGCCGCGCCCCTCCCCCTTGCCCGACCAGCCGCGGCGGAACACGTCCACCCCCTCGGGCAGGCCCGGACCGTTGTCGGCGACCCGCAGCAGCAGTCCGGCGCCGTCCCGGCGCACGGTGACGGCGATCCGCCCTCCCGGCACTCCCGTGAGGGCGTCGACGGCGTTGTCGATGAGGTTGCCGAGCACCGTGACGAGGTCCCGGGCGGGCGGGATCCCCGGCGCCGCGTCGACGGCCCCGCTGTCCGGAGTGACGACCAGCTCGATG
This sequence comes from Streptomyces sp. NPDC006512, assembly GCF_040611935.1. Classification (NCBI taxonomy): domain Bacteria; kingdom Bacillati; phylum Actinomycetota; class Actinomycetes; order Kitasatosporales; family Streptomycetaceae; genus Streptomyces; species Streptomyces sp. NPDC006512. Next base: position 34,094 of record NZ_JBEXPG010000064.1, read on the forward strand.
CCGCGTTCGTGGGCCTGCGCGGCCTTGCCCAGCAGCAGCGCCACCAGGACCGGTTCGCCCACGGCGGTGACCACCTCGTCGGTCAGGGCCTGGGCCAGCTCCAGTTCGGCGGTGGCGAACTCCACCGCCTCGTCGCTGCGGCCCAGTTCGATGAGGGAGACCACGGTGTGCAGCCGGTTGGCCGCCTCGTGCGCCTGCGAGCGCAGGGCCTGGGTGAACCCGCGTTCGTGGTCCAGCTCGCCCGTCAGCGCCTGGAGTTCGGTGTGGTCGCGCAGCGTCACCACGGTGCCGCGGCGGCCGCCGCCCGCCACGGGCGAGCTGTTGACGACCAGCACCCGCTGGTCGGTGAGGTGCACCTCGTCCACCCGCGGCCGGTCGGCGAGCAGGGCGCCGGTGAGCGGGGCGGGCAGGCCGAGGTCGGCGACGCCGGTTCCGGTGATCTCGCCGCGCAGGCCCAGCAGTTCGCGGCCCGCGTCGTTGATGAGGGTGATCCTGCGGTGGCCGTCGAGCATGAGCAGCCCCTCCCGGACCCCGTGCAGGGCCGCCTGGTGGTAGTCGTACATCCGGCTCAGCCCGGCGGCGTTCATCCCGTGGGTGTGCCGTCGCAGCCGGGCGTTCACGACGTACGTACCCACCCCGCCCAGGGCCAGCGCCCCGGCCGCCACCCAGGCCAGCGCGGTGAGCTGCGCCGCCAGCCGGTCGCTGACCGCGCGGACGGTGATCCCGGCGCTGACCAGTCCGGTGATCCGCCCGTCCGCGGCCCGCAGGGGGGTGACCACGCGGATGGAGGGGCCGAGGGTGCCGGTGTAGGTCTCGCTGAAGGTCTCGCCGTGCAGCGCGGGGGCGGTGTTGCCGAGGAAGCGTTCGCCGATGCGGCGCGGGTCGGGGTGGGTCCAGCGCCTCCCGTCCGGGGCCATGATCGTCACGAAGTCCACGTCCGCGTCGGTGCGCACCCGCTCCGCGTAGGGCTGGAGCGCGACGGAGGGGTCGGTTCCGGGCGCGGCGGCCCCGACGGCCTGCTGCACGGACGGCGAGTCGGCGACGGCGCGCGCGACGGCCCCGGCCTGCCGCCGGGCGGCGTCCTCGGCCTGCCCGCGGGCGGCCACGTAGGCGAAGACCGCGCAGCCGGCGACGACGACGGCGACCAGCAGGACCTGCATCGCGAACAGCTGGCCGGCGAGGCTCCGGGGCGCCCGGGGGAAGCGGAACATGGCGCTCAGTGTGCACCCGGCCGTGAACTCAATGAACGGAAGGGTGACCGGGGTCACAGGCTGGGCGATGGTCTCCCGGAACACATTCACCACCAGGAGGCGACGTGGCCGCCAGACGCGACAAGACGCACTACCTCTACATCGCGGTGATCGCCGCGGTGCTCCTCGGCATCGCCGTCGGCTTCGCCGCGCCCGGCGTGGCCGTGGAGCTCAAGCCGCTGGGCACCGGCTTCGTGAACCTGATCAAGATGATGATCTCGCCCGTGATCTTCTGCACGATCGTGCTGGGCATCGGTTCGGTGCGCAAGGCCGCCAAGGTGGGGGCGGTGGGCGGGCTCGCCCTCGGCTACTTCATGGTGATGTCGACGGTGGCGCTGGCCATCGGACTGCTGGTGGGGAACCTGCTGGAGCCCGGCAGCGGGCTGCACCTGACCGAGGCGGCGCGCAGCGCCGGCGAGGCGCAGGCCAAGGCGGGCGGGGCGGAGAGCACCCCGGAGTTCCTGCTGGGGATCATCCCGACGACGCTGGTGTCGGCCTTCACCGGCGGCGAGGTGCTCCAGACGCTGCTGGTGGCCCTCCTGTGCGGGTTCGCGCTCCAGGCCATGGGCCCGGCCGGCGAACCGCTGCTGCGCGGCATCGGCCACGTACAGAAGCTGGTGTTCCGCGTCCTGGCGATGATCATGTGGGCGGCGCCGGTGGGTGCGTTCGGGGCGATCGCCGCGGTGGTCGGGGCGACGGGCATCGACGCCCTGAAGTCGCTCGCCGTCATCATGATCGGCTTCTACCTCACCTGCCTGCTCTTCGTCTTCGTGGTGCTGGGCACGCTGCTGCGGGTCTGCACCGGCATCAGCGTCTTCTCGCTGCTGCGCTACCTGGGCCGGGAGTTCCTGCTGATCCTGTCGACCTCCTCCTCGGAGTCGGCGCTGCCGCGGCTCATCGCCAAGATGGAACACCTCGGCGTGTCCCGGCCGGTCACCGGCATCACCGTGCCGACCGGGTACTCCTTCAACCTGGACGGCACCGCGATCTACCTGACGATGTCCTCGCTGTTCATCGCCGAGGCCATGGGCAAGCCGCTCGCGCTGGGCGAGCAGATCTCCCTGCTGCTCTTCATGATCATCGCCTCGAAGGGTGCGGCCGGGGTCACCGGCGCGGGCCTGGCCACCCTGGCCGGCGGCCTCCAGTCGCACCGGCCGGAACTGGTCGACGGAGTCGGACTCATCGTCGGCATCGACCGCTTCATGAGCGAGGCGCGGGCCCTGACGAACTTCGCGGGCAACGCGATCGCCACCGTCCTGATCGGGACGTGGACGAAGGAGTTCGACCGCGAGCGCGCCGGTGAGGTCCTCGCCGGCCGGGTCCCCTTCGACGAGGCCACCCTGGTGGACGACGTCCACGCCGCGCCGCCCACCGAACCGCAGGCCCCGCTGCCGGCCCCGTCGCCCGTCGGCGAGGACGAGTCGGTCAACACCACCAAGAACGGCGTCCCGGCCTGACCGGAGCGCCCCGGCACGTGGATCCGCGCCCTGACGGACGGTGCGTCCGGCGCGAATCCACCGAAGTCGGCCGGGCCGGGCTCGCCCCCACGGTGCCCAGCCCGGCCGACGGCGATTTTCAGCCATCGGCCCGCCAAATCTGCTGCGGTAAAAGGTACTTCCCTACGGGGCCGCGCGTCTGACATCTTGCGTCCACCACTCGTTTCGTACGGCCCGGTAACTGCCACCCGCAGCACCGGGTCATCGGAGGACGCATTGATACCCCACATATCCAGCCGACCTCGACGTGCCCTGGTGCTGGCGGCGACGCTCGGCGCCGCCCTCACCTTCGGAGCCCCCGCCGCACTCGCCGGCACGGACCCCGTCTCGCCCGCCCCGTCCGCCCCCGCTGCCATGGCCAAGTCCGCGGCGCCCGCTTCCCAGAGTGCGACCTGGGCCGCCGGCACCCGTGCCTACCTGGTGATCACCGCTCCCGGTGACAGCACGGCCGTGCGCAACGCCGTGACCGCCAACGGCGGCACGGTCTTCGCGAACTACGACGCCATCGGCGTCATCGTCGCCCACTCCTCCTCGGCCGCCTTCGCCGCCACCATGCGCGGTGTCAGCGGCGTCCAGCAGGTCGGCGCCACCCGCACGTCCGACGTGCCGGCGGACGCCTACAACCCGGCGCTGCCCGCGAACCCGGCGCAGTCCACCACCCCGGCGGGCGAGCCGGTCCGCGCCGACATGACGCAGATCAAGGCCGACCAGGCCTGGGCCGTGACCACCGGCTCCGCCACCGTCAAGGTCGGCATCCTGGACACCGGCGTGGACGACCAGCACCAGGACCTGGCGCCGAACTTCAACGCCGCGGACTCCGCGTCCTGCGCGTACGGCAAGGCCGACACCCGCTCCGGCTCCTGGCGTGACGTGGGCACCCACGGCACCCACGTGGCCGGTACGGTCGCGGCAGCCAAGAACGGCAAGGGCGTCATCGGCGTCGCACCGGGCGTGAAGATCTCCTCGGTGCGCATCGCGGAGCCCGGCTCCTCGCTGTTCTTCGCCGAGAACACCATCTGCGGCTTCATGTGGGCCGGTGACCACGGCTTCAAGGTCACCAACAACAGCTACTACACCGACCCGTGGCAGTTCAACTGCCCGGACAACGCCGACCAGGCCGCCATCATCGAGGGCGTCAAGCGCGCCCAGGAGTACGCGGAGGGCAAGGGTTCGCTCCAGGTCGCCGCGGCCGGCAACTCCAACCTGGACCTGGCCAACAAGACGACCGACACCGAGAGCCCGAACGACTCGACCCCGGTCACCCGCACCATCACCAACGCCTGCCTGGACATCCCGACCGAGCTCCCGGGCGTGGTCACGGTCTCGGCGATGGGCACCACCGCGAAGGCCTCGTACTCCAACTACGGCCTGAACGTGGTCGACGTGACGGCCCCCGGCGGCGACGCCACCGGCATCTACAGCACCCTGCCGGGCGGCAAGTACGGCAGCATGAGCGGTACGTCGATGGCGTCCCCGCACGTGGCCGGTGTGGCCGCGCTGCTGGCGAGCACCAACCCGGGCATCACCCCGGCGCAGCTGCGCGACAAGCTGGCCACCCAGGCCAACGACGTCGCTTGCCCGTCGGACAGCCGCTGCAAGGGCACCACCGCCAAGAACGGCTTCTTCGGCGAGGGCCAGGTCGACGCGCTGAAGGCGGTCGGGTCCACCCCGCCGCCCGGCAAGTTCTTCGAGAACACCGGCGACTTCGCCATCGGTGACAACACCACGGTCGAGAGCCCGATCACCGTCAGCGGCGTCACGGGCAACGCCCCGGCCGCCCTGAAGGTCGGCGTGAACATCGCCCACACCTACATCGGTGACCTGAAGGTCGACCTCGTCGCCCCCGACGGCTCCGTCTACACGGTCCACAACCGCGCCGGCGGCAGCACCGACAACATCAACCAGACCTACACCGTCAACGCCTCCTCCGAGGCCGCGAACGGCACCTGGAAGCTGCGCGTCAACGACAACGCCGGCGGCGACACCGGCAAGATCGACTCCTGGAACCTGACCTTCTAGCGAAGACACCGGGTCGCGGTACCACCGCGGGGCCGTCGGGGAGCAGCGCGACCGCTCCCCGGCGGCCCCGCGCCGTTCCCGCCTACGCGCGCCGGGTGCGCAGGACGCAGTCCCCGCAGAACCCGCCGCCGGGGACCTGGTAGTACAGGCAGCAGCTGCGCCGTACGAAGGCCACTCCGAGGCCCTCTTCGTGGACGAAGGTCCCGGTGCCGGCCAGGGGTCCGCCGTCGGCGAGCAGTGCCCCGGCCAGGGCGACGGCGGTGCCGCCCTCGACCCGGTCCAGCAGGACGCGCAGGGCCCCGACGAGCCCCGAGGCGGCGTTGCCGCGCAGGACCTTCGCCGAGACTCCGAAGCTCCGGCGCAGCGGGGCCTCCAGGAGGGCCAGGTTGCCGAGCACCGTCTCCCCCAGTGATCCGGCGGGCAGTTCGCCGGGATCGGGGAGCCACAGCTCCAGCGAGCCCGCCCCGGGCAGCCGCCACCAGACCCGGTCGGCGGCCAGGTCCGGCACCCGGCCGGCCAGCGCGGCGCAGCCGAGGCCCAGGGACCACAGCCGCGAGGCGATGCCGAACTGGGCGGTGGAGGCCGCCACCCGGTCGGGGCCGGTGCCGATCCGGCGGCCCACTTCCCCGACGTAGGGGCCGAGCCGCTCCCCGTACAGCGCGGTGAGCGGCCGGAAGCCGGGCCCGGGCGGCTCCGCGCCGTACGGCACGGCGAAGAACGGCCCGACGGCGGCCAGTCTGCCCAGTACGTCGTCCATGTCCATGCCCGGATGATCTCAGGACGGCGTACCGCTCCCCGCGCCGGGCGGCCCCGTTCAGCACCGCGAGCCGGGGCTCGCCCGCCGCGTCGACCCATTCAGGCCCCGGAAGGCCCCGGGCGGCCTGGGGCGCGGCCTGGGGCGGCGGCCGTACGAGGGCCCGCGGCCGGTCGCTCAGAGCGCGGCGAGGAACTCCAGCAACTCGCGGTTGACGGCTTCGGGGCGCTCCACGCCCGGCAGGTGGCCGGCCCGGTCGATCACGGCGAGCCGGGCGTGCGGGGCGAGCTCGCGCATGCCCTCGGCCTCCGAGACCGGCGTGTAGACGTCGTCCGCGCCGACGAGCAGCAGACAGGGCACGGTCGGGGGCAGGGCCCGCAGGACGGGCCGGTAGTCGGGCCGCTCGGCCCGGCCCCGCAGGGCGGCCGCCGCCCCCTCCGGATCGGTGGCGCACATCATGGCCCTCACCCGCGCGGCCGCCTCGGGCAGGCCGATCACGTTGTAAGGCGCCAGCATCTTGTCCATGACCTCGTTCGCATACGGCTCCATGCCCTCCGCGAGGAGCCGCTCGGCGAGCTCCAGGCGGAGCTTCCTGCCGTCCCCGGTCTCCGGGGCCGGCGAGGTGTCGCAGAGCACCAGGGCCCGTACCAGACCCGGGTGGCGCAACCTGACCTCCAGCGCGATCTGCCCGCCCATGGACACTCCGCCGACGACCGCCTGTTCGACGTCCAGGCGGTCGAGCAGGGCGGCCAGGTCGTCGGCGAGGTCGGCGAGCATGACCTTGCCCGGACGGACCGGGCTGTCCCCGTATCCTCGCAGGTCAGGGGCGATCACCCGGTATCCGGCGGCGACCAGCGCCGACGCCTGGGGAGCCCACATGGACCGGTTGAACGGATGTCCGTGGATCAGGATCACGGGCTCCGCGTCGCGGGGACCGAAGTCGTCGAAAATCAGTGCCGCGTCGTTGCCGAATTGGGGGTTCATGAGAGGACTTTAAGGGGCTACATTGAGCCACTCGCGTTCACCTGACAGCCCGTTGCCTTTCACCCGCGTTTTGCGCGGGGGGTGACGTCAGGAGCGCAGACTGTGCAACCACCCCACCGCCCAGAAGGACCGAAGGCTCCGTGCCCGTACCCGTACTCCTCGCCGGCCGCTCCGTGCGGCTCGAGCCCCTCGCCCCCCACCACACCGAGGCCCTGGCCGTGGCCGGGGCCGAGGATCGTACGACTTACGCCTTCACTCCCGTGCCGCACGGGTTGCAGGCGTCCCACGAGTACATCGACCGCGCGCTCGCCGATCAGGCGGCGGGTCGATCGCTGGCGTTCGCCGTGGTCAGAGCCACCGATGGGCGGGTCGTCGGTTCGACCCGGTTCCTCGAACTCGACTACTGGCAGGGTCCGCTGGTGTGGCCCGCCGTTCCCGGGGTCCCCTTCGGTGATCCGGCGACCGCCGTGCCCGACGCCGCCGAGATCGGGAACACCTGGCTGTCCCCGGGCGCCCAGGGAACCGGGATCAACACCGAGGCGAAGCTGCTGATGCTGCGGCACGCCTTCGAGACCTGGGGCGTGCGCCGGATCTCGCTGCGCGCCGACGCCCGCAACGGCCGCTCGCGCGCCGCGATGGAACGCCTCGGCTTCACCTGCGAAGGGGTCCGCCGGGCCCACTCGCGGGGGCTGGACGGCGCGGTGCGCAGTACCGCCTTCTACTCGGTGCTCGACGAGGAGTGGCCCACCGTCCGGTCGGTCATCGAACTGCGGCTCTCGGGTGCCGCGCCCCGCAAGCGGCGCCGCAAGACCCTGATCCCGGCGTAACGGTCCTGCGGAGCGGCCCCGCCGGCCCCATCGGTGGCCCGCCGGCTCGGACCGCTCTCCTCCGTTTCGCCCGCGACCCCGTCGTCCCCCGGCCCCGCGCCGGGGGAAGGCGGGGTCGTCGGCGACGGTCCCGGCGACGGCCTTGGCAATGGCATCCCCTACGGAATCCCAAGAGAAGGGAAAATGAGGAACCCCGGGGATCTTTCGTTCATCATTCGAACGGAAGCGTCCACCCCCCGACGGGGCAGCAACAGCCGGAGAGCCACCGCACATGTCGTACTCACCCGACGGGCAGCACCAGCCGCCGTACCGGCCGCAGGGGCAGCCTCCACAGCCGCCTCCGCCGCCCTACGGCCAGCAGCAGGGCGGCCGGCAGGCACCTCAAGGGCAGCAGCCCCCGTACGGTCAGCCCCCTCGGCCCCAGTACGCCCGGCCGTCGCAGGGCGGGCCGCCCCACGGGCAGCCCGGCCCGCAGCCGTACGGCCACCAGCAGCACGGGCAGCAGGGCTACGCGCCGCAGGACCAGTACGACCCGTACGACGGGTACGAGCCGCCGTACGAGGAGGAGCCGCCCCGGCGCAAGTCCCGGGTCAAGCGCTGGGTGATCGCCGGCACCACGGTCGTCGCCCTCGCGGGCGTCGCGGCGCTCGTGCTGAACCACTTCGAGATACCCCCCTTCACCGACAAGGGCAAGGCCGTGTCCTTCGGCAAGCCGGGCGGCAAGGGCGGTGACGCCAAGCCCGCGGCGAACTCGAAGATGACGATGCCCACGAATCCCACGGCCGAGTTCAAGAACTCGATGACGCTGCCCGACGGCACGCACGTGGCCGTCACCACCCTCGACGGCAAGAAGTCCGGCTTCAAGGGCAAGGTGTGGGTCTGGGCGCCCAAGGAGTACGACGACCCCAAGTTCGCCAAGAGCGGCTTCCCGGTCATGATCGCCCTGCCGGGCGGTGCCGGATACCCCAGCAACTACTGGATGGGCACCGACCTGGGCCTGCAGACCAGCATCTCCAAGTGGTACGCCGAGGGGAAGAGCAAGCCCTTCATCCTGGCCATGCCGGTCCTGAACCCGGGCCCGGACGACAAGGGCGTCTACTGGGACGGCTCCGACATCCCCGGCCAGCCCAAGATGGGCACCTGGCTGACCGAGGACGTCCCGGACCTCATGCGGGAGAACTTCCGCACGATCAAGTCCCGGGACGGCTGGGCCTTCATGGGCTCCTCCACCGGCGGGTTCGCGGGCCTGAAGGCCGTGCTGAAGCACCCGGACAAGTTCAAGGCCGTGATCGCCTCCGGCCCGGACATCGTCCCGGACTCCTCCCTGTGGAAGGGCCACGACAAGGAGAAGGCCGAGAACAACCCGGAGCTGCTGGCCAAGCAGCTCATCGACAAGAAGGGCCCGGAGGTCTACCTGGCCTTCCAGGTCGGCGACAACGAGAACAACAAGAAGACCCTGCCCGACGTGCAGAAGTTCGTCGCCACCTACGGCAAGGGCCCGGTGCACACCAGCCTGAGGGTGATACCCGGCGGCCAGCACAACGCCAAGACGTACGTGCCGAACATGGGCGAGGGCCCGATCCAGTTCATCAGCAAGGTCATGGAAGGCCCCGTCGAATAACACCGGGAAGCCCCCGCACGGGCCCGCCTACGGGGTGAGCACCGCTCCCGCTTCCGGCCCCACGCCCCGCTCCTCCCGCTCCGGCCCGCCGAACCCCTTCGGCGGGCCGTTGCCGTCCCAGGGGGCCCAGCCGGGGTCGCCGGTCGACGCGAAGCGGACCCAGGCCCCGTGCATCTCGTCGGCCAGCGCCTGCGGGGCGTCGGGCCCGGCCAGCCAGGACGACTCCGGAACCCCGAGGGTGTCGAAGACGAAGCCCAGCTCCAGGGCGTGGCAGGCGCCGAGGCCCGGTACTCCGCTGCTCCAGCGGAACTCGTAGAGGTGGCTCGGCGCCGCCCGGCGGGCTCCGGCGAGCCGCCTGAGGGGGTCGCGCAGCAGCCGGTCGGTGAGCAGCTGTCCGGCGAGGTCGGCCGGGGACGCCCCGGGGTGCGCGGTGCGCAGCGCCCGTACGGCGGCCCGGTCCTTGCCGCTGCGCACGCGCGCCAGGGTCACGGCCGGGGGACCGAGCCGGTCCAGCAGCCGCATGCCCCCGGTCGGCGCGAGCCAGAGCCGGTGCTCCTGCGCCGTCCAGCCCAGCAGGAGCGGTACGTCCGAGGCGGCGGCCGCCTCCAGCGGGTCCGCCGGAAGCGTGTCCGGGTCGGTGACCAGCCCGAAGGCGGGACCACCCATGACGGGCGAGGAGCGGCGCAGCACGGCGGCCTGGGCGGTGAGCACGGCGGGCAGGCCGGCGGATTCGAAGGCGGCGGCGGTGGCGGGGACCTTGAGCAGCGATGCCATCCGGCGCACCATCGCGCGCACCTTCTCGCGGGGCGTCGCCTCGGGGGCGCCGCTCTGCAGGACGGCCCGGGCGAAGAGGCCGGCGGCGCGGGGGGCGCCGAGCAGGGCGCCGATGCTGATGGCGCCGGCGGACTCGCCGAAGAGGGTGACGCGGGCGGGGTCCCCGCCGAAGGCCTCGATGTTGTTCCGGACCCACTCCAGGGCGGCGATCTGGTCGAGCAGACCACGGTTGGCGGGGGCGTCGGGGAAGAGCCCGTAGCCGAGGGCGCCGAGCCGGAAGTTGACCGAGACGAGCACGACGCCGTCGCGGGCGAAGGCCGAGCCGTCGTAGACGGGTACGGCGGAGGAGCCCCGGGTGTGGGCGCCGCCGTGGATCCACACCATGACCGGCAGCCGGGCCCCGGGGGCCGGGTCCGGGGTCCACACGTTGAGGTTCAGGCAGTCCTCGCCGGGGATCTGCGGATCGGGCAGCAGGGCCGCGAACTTCGGCGGGTAGGGCACCTTGGGGGCGGTGGGCCCGAACGCGCCGGCGTCCCGTACGCCGTCCCAGCGGGCCGGGGGCACGGGGGCGGCGTACCGGCGGGCGCCGACCGGCGGGGCGGCGTAGGGGACGCCCCGGAAGACCGCGATGCCGCCGGTCTCCCAGCGGCCCTCCACGATGCCGTGTCCGGTGCCGGCCCGGGGCCGGTCGCCGCCCGCTGCGCTCATGCGTCCCTCTCCCGCCTCCGCCGTACGTCAGGTCCGGCTCCGGGGCCCGCCCGGGGCCGTGTCCGGCCGTCCTGTCCCGCAGTCCTGTCCGGGATCTCGGTCAAGTCTCGCCCCGGCCCGGCTCCCGGTCCTTCCGGGCACGGTCGCACAGCCGTCCAACGGGTGACAAGGCGTGACCCGGGCGGGGGCGTCCCGGGTTGACCGGCCATGCGAGCGATCCTCATGCCCCGCGCCCTCCAAGGGCTCCTCCCCCTCCTCCTGCTGGCCGCGGCGGGTACGGCCGGTCCCGCCCTGGCCGCGGCCGGGCCCGACTTCCAGTACGTGGGCCAGGACGACCAGGTCCACGGGCTGACCGCGCCGAAGGGCTGCGTCGCGGCGGAGGGCGGCGGCGGCCGGGCCGTCACGAACCGGACGCGGGGAACCGCCGTCCTCTACCGCGAGCCGGGCTGCCGGGGCAAGGCGGTCGCGGAGCTGGGGCCGGGGACCGTCACCCAGGTGCGGCCGTACTTCGCCTCCACCCGTTTTCCGGTCACCGGGTAGGCCCAGGAGCCGTGACCACTCGGCGGCCGCGGCGTTGTACGCCATGTCAAATGCCGCAGTCTCTGCGGCGCCCCACATCTCACGAGGAGATCTTGATGTCGCGTATCGCGAAGGCATTCGCCATCACCGCTGTCACCGGTAGCGCAGTGGTCGCCGGTGCGGGTCTGGCCGTCGCCGATGCCGGAGCGCACGGTGCGGCTGTCGGCTCCCCCGGTGTCCTGTCGGGCAACCTGGTCCAGGTTCCGGTTCACGTTCCGGTCAACGTCTGCGGCAACACCGTCAACGTGATCGCCCTGCTGAACCCGGCCTTCGGCAACACCTGCGTCAACGCCTCGGGCGGCGGCGGCGACCACCACACCGAGGGCTACGGCGGCTGATCGCCTCCCCCACGGACCGAAGGGCCCCCAGCCGCGCGGCTGGGGGCCCTTCGCACGTACGGGACCGGGCGGCTCCGGGTTCACGCGTAGCGGTAGGTGCCCTGGTGGCCGAGCATCTCGCGGGGGGTGACGTCCCACGGCGGCATCGGCTCGTCGAGGGCGATGACCCGGCCGCGCTGGAGGTCGCCGAGCGGGAGGGGGGCGGCGGGCAGGTAGCCGGAGCGCGGGTGCTTCTGCTGCCAGCGGTCCCAGATCAGGTCCACGAAGGCGTGGTGCAGCCAGAAGGCCGGGTCGTTGGGGGCGGTGCCGCCCGTCATGTGGCCGCCGATCCACTGGTGGACCTTGTTGTGGTTGCGCCAGCGTTCGCTCTTCGGTGCGGCCCAGCCCTCCAGCTTGTTGCGGAAGCCGCCCGCGGTCGTGGTGGAGTCCCACGGCGAGGTGTCGTAGGCGGGGTCGTCCAGGGCCCACTGGAGCTCGGCCGGCGTGGGCAGGGCGATCGGGTTTCCGGGGCGGCCGAGGTTCCGGGTCAGGAATCTGGCCTCGGTGACGCCGACGGTGATCGTCCAGTTGCCCCGGTCGTGGGCGAAGGGCCCGGTCATGACCTGGCGGTCGCTCTCGCGGCCGGTCCCGCCGAGGAAGTCGTCGGCCCAGAGGGAGGAGACGGGGCTGGTGTCGGTGGTCCAGTCCCAGTACGGGATGGACACGCCGGGGTCGACGGCCTGGAGCTGCTTCTCGAACTCCAGCAGGTAGCGCCGGTGCCAGGGGAAGAACGACGGGGACATGTGCCCGACGCGGAGTTTGCGGTCCCGGTCCGGTACGAAGTACTTGTCGTGGGTCCGCACGAACGCGTCGTAGACGCCGCTCCGCTTGAGTTCCAGCACGGCCGCCGTGAACCGCTTCTTCTGGGCGCTGGTCAGGTTCTTCTGGTTCTGCCGGGTGTACAAGGGGTCCCTCCCGATTCCCGTCCGTCAGCCGTGGTGCGGGGCCGCGAGGGCCAGCTGGGTCGTGCCGAGTTCGTCGACGGCGGCGCGGGCCAGCTCCAGCGGGGTCGCGTAGGACTGGAAGTGGTTGATCCCGCTCAGGTAGCTGCCGTCGGCGCGGCGCATGACGTGCAGGGGGCGGCCGTCGATGCGGACCGCCGCCGAGGCCAGGTCGACCGCGATGTGCCGGCCGCGGTACGTCTCCTCGGCGAGGGGCGCCGGGGTGAGCGTCTGCCGGGGCCGCCGGGCCCGCAGTACGGGGGCCACGGCCGCGGCCGTGCCGGCGAGCACGGCCGCGGTGAAGGCCGTACGGAGGAGCGCGCGGCGGGTGAGTGGTGCGGCGCCGGGGTGTGCGTACATGCGGTCTCCCTCGCTCGGTGGTCCGCGTTACGGGGTCTAACGCGGAGCGGCGGGCGAGGTCACCTCTCGGGACGGTCGTCCTTCGGGTGCTCGTGGAGGGCGGGCCGGGATCAGCCGGTGGCCCGCTGGAGGCGGGGCAGGTGGAGGTCGCCGAAAACGGCGGCCAGTCGCAGGGCGAAGACGAGGGAGGCGCTCGCGGCCGTGTTCAGGGTGTCCGGGACTCCGGCCCAGTGCAGGCCCAGGTAGGCGGCCGCGCCGGCGAGGGCGGCGGTCGCGTAGACCTCCTCGCGCAGCAGCAGCGGCGGGAACTCGCCGCACAGCACGTCGCGGATCACCTCGCCGGTCACTCCGGTCACGACGGCGAGGATGAGGACGGCGACGGGCGTGACGTGCGCGTCCAGGGCGGCGCGGGCCCCGATGACGGTGACCACGGCGAGGCCGACGGCGTCGACGACCATCAGGGTGCGCTGCGGCAGGCTGCGGCGCCGCAGGTAGAACATGGTGAGGGCGGCGACCGAGGCGATCAGTACGAGCAGCAGCCAGTCACGCGTCCAGTACAGCGGATGCCGGTCCAGGACGAGGTCGCGCAGGGTGCCGCCGGAGATGGCGGCGGCGAAGGCGAGGGCGAACCCGCCGAAGGGGTCCATGTTGGCGCGGTGCGCGGCGAGGACGCCGGAGGCGGCGAAGGCGGCGATGCCGAGGAGGTAGAGGGCGTGCAGCATGGCGCCTCCTTCACGGGGCGGGCGGGTTACGGCGGCCGGACGGGCGACTCGTAGAGGCTGCCGCACCGGGCCCGCCCCGCACATCGGCCGTTCGGCCGGTCTCCCTGGCCCGGGAAGGTGCCTCCCCCGGGTCGGGGGAGGCGTCCGGGTCAGGGGGCCGGGAGTTCCGCGAAGTCCGCCACGAGGCCGCGGTGGTGGCCGGACGTGCCCAGGGTCAGGGAGTCGGCCTTGGCCCGCTTGAGGTAGAGGTGGGCGGGGTGTTCCCAGGTCATGCCGATGCCGCCGTGGAGCTGGACGCACTCCTCGGCCGCGCGGACGGCGACCCCGGAGCAGTAGGCCTGGGCGACGGCGACCGTGAGCGGGGCGTCGGGGGCGCCGGTGGCGAGGGCGTCGGCGGCGGCGCGGGCGGCCGCGCGGGCGGAGGCCACGTCGAGCCAGAGCCGGGCGAGGCGGTGCTTGAGGGCCTGGAAGGAGCCGACGGGGCGGTTGAACTGGTGGCGGCCGCGCACGTATCCGACGGTTTCGGCGAGGCACCACTCGGCGAGCCCGAGCTGTTCGGAGGCGAGCAGGCCGGCCCCGCTGAGCAGGGCTCCGGCGACGGCGGCGCGGGCGGTGGCGGGGTCCGCGAGGCGGGTGCCGGCCGCCGCGTCGAGGCGGACGGTGGCGAGGGGGCGGGTCAGGTCCAGGGGGACCGGCGCCGTGAGCGCGGCGGAGGCCGCGGGGACGGCGTGGAGTCCGGTGTCGGCGAGGACCAGCAGGACGTCGGCGGCCACCGCGTCGGCGACGGAGGTGACGGTGCCGGTCAGCAGCCCGCCGCCGGAATCCCGTACGGGGGCCGGCAGCGGGGCGCCCGGGGCGAGGGTGAGCGGCAGGGCGGGTACGCAGACCTGCCGTCCGGCGGCGAGTTCCCCGAGCAGCGCGGCCACTTCGGGGGTGGAGGTGTCGCAGCCGAGCAGGATCTCCGTCGCGAGGACGGAGCTCGTCAGGTAGGGGACGGGGGCCACGGACCGGCCGAGCTCCTCCAGGACCACGGCGGCTTCCCGGTGGCCGGCGCCCTGGCCGCCGAGCTTCTCGGGGACGAGGAGTCCGGCGGCCCCGATCCCGGAGGCGAGGGTGGTCCACAGCTGCGGGTCGTGGGGCCGGCCGGTTTCGGCACGGGCGAGGACGGCCGCGGCGTCGCAGCGGTCGGCGAGCAGCGACCGTACGGCCGAGCGGAGTTCCTCCTCGGTCTCGGAGTACAGCAGGTCGAAGGGGGCGCGCTCGGCCGTCATCGGGAGAGGTCCTTCCAGGCGAGGTCCTTGTCGTCGCGCGGCTCGGGGGGCAGGCCGAGGACGCGTTCGGCGACGATGTTGAGGAGGATTTCGCTGGTGCCGCCCTCGATGCTGTTGCCCTTGGCGCGCAGGTAGCGGTATCCGGCGTCGCGGCCGGTGAAGTCGACGATCTCGGGGCGGCGCAGGGTCCAGTCCTCGTACAGGAGGCCTTCCTCGCCGAGGAGTTCCACCTCCAGGCCGCTGATCTCCTGGTTGAGGCGGGCGAAGGTGAGTTTCATGCCGCTGCCTTCGGGGCCGGGCTGTCCGGCGACGAGTTGCTGGCGCAGGCGTTCCCCGGTGAGGCGGGCCACCTCGGCTTCGACCCACAGGTCGAGGAGCCGCTGGTGCAGGGCGTGGGTGCGCAGGCCGGGGCGTTCGCGCCAGAGCGCGGCGACGGGGGCGATCATGCCGCCTTCGCGGGGGATGCGCATGCCGCCGATGGAGACGCGCTCGTTCATCAGGGTGGTGCGGGCGACGGCCCAGCCCTCGCCGACGGCGCCTAGGCGGTGGGCGTCGGGGATGCGGACCCCGGTGAGGAACACCTCGTTGAACTCGGCCTCTCCGGTGATCTGGCGCAGGGGCCGGACCTCGACGCCGGGGGCGTGCATGTCGCACAGGAAGTAGGTGATGCCCTGGTGCTTGGGGAGGGTGGGGTCGGTGCGGGCGATCAGGATGGCCCAGCGGGCGGTGTGGGCGCTGGAGGTCCACACCTTCTGCCCGTCCACCACCCACTCGCCGTGCTCCTCGTCGAGCACGGCCCGGGTGCCGAGCGCGGCGAGGTCGGAGCCGGCGCCGGGCTCGCTGAACAGCTGGCACCAGACCTCCTCGCCGGTCCACAGGGGGCGCAGGAAGCGGTCCTTCTGTTCCCCGGTGCCGTACGCGAGGATCGTGGGCGCGGCCATGCCGAGGCCGATGCCGATGCGGCGCGGGTCGTTGTCGGGGGCTCCGGCGGCCTCCAGTGCGGCGTCGACGGCGGGCTGGAGGGAGCGGGGTGCGCCGAGACCGCCGAGGCCCTCGGGGTAGTGCACCCAGGCGAGTCCGGCGTCGAAGCGGGCGCGCAGGAAGTCGGCGCGGGCGGTGGTGGCGGGCGGGTGCGCGGCGAGGAGGTCCCGGGTGCGGGCGGCGAGTGCCTCGGCGGTGACGGTCATCGGGCACCGCCGTCGAGGGCCGGTACGACGACCAGCCGGCCGGTGGTGGCGCCGTCGGCGAGGCGCTGGACGGCGTCGGCGGCCGCGGTGAGCGGGACGCGTTCGCTGATCAGGGGGGTGATCAGGCCGTCGGCGGCGAGGCGGGTGAGTTCGGTGTGGCAGGCGAGGATGGCGGCGGGTTCCTTCGTGGCGTACAGGCCCCAGTGCAGGCCGAGGACGGCGTAGTTCTTCACCAGGGCGTGGTTGAGGGCGGGGGCGGGGATCGTGCCGCTCGCGAATCCGACGACGACGATGCGGCCCTCGAAGGCCACGCACTTGGCGGAGGCGGTGTAGGCGTCTCCGCCGACGGGGTCGTAGACGACGTCGGCGCCGCGTCCGCCGGTGAACTCCTTGACGCGGGAGACGATGTCCTCGGTCGTGCGGTCGATGACGAGGTCGCAGCCGAGTTCCTCGGCGGTGCGCGCCTTGGCCTTGCCGCCGACGACGCCGATGACGGTGGCTCCGGCGGCCTTGCCGAGCTGGACCGCGGCGCTGCCGACCCCGCCGGCGGCGGCGTGCACGAGCAGCGTTTCACCGCTCCGGAGGCGGGCGCGGCGGTGCAGGCCGAACCAGCCGGTCTGGTACCCGACGTGCAGGGCCGCGGCTTCGGCGTCGTCGAGGGTGTCGGGTGCCGGGAGCAGGGCCCGTTCGGGGGCGGTGACGTACTCGGCGAATCCGCCGTGGGGCAGGCTCGGGTTGGCGATGACGCGGCGGCCGTCCTCGGTCTCGCCGCAGATCTCCACGCCGGGGGTGAAGGGCAGCGGGGGCCGGATCTGGTACTGCCCGCGGACCAGCAGCGCGTCGGGGAAGTTGACGTTGGCGGCGAGCACCTTGAGCCTCACCTCGCCCTCGCCGGGCACCGGTTCGGGGACCTCTTCGAGGCGCATGGCCTCGCGGGGCTCTCCGGGTGTGTGTACTCGCCATGCCTGCATCCGGGGCCTCCAGCCGCCGTCAAGGAACCACACTCCGCGGCATACTAAGCGGTCGCTTGCAGTCTTGGGAACCGGCCCGTCCAGGGCGAAATCCGGACGACCCGCGAACGGCGCGCATCCTTCCGGACGGCGTCGCGCGTCTCCTCGAACAGCAAGTGACCCGTACGCGTCATGACTCAACGGGGCACGGCATCTGACCTGGGGGGAAACGGATGAAGCGCACCACGGCAGCGGCGGGGGCCGCCGTCGCTCTGGCGGGACTGATCACGGCGGCCGGACCGGCCGCGGCCGCACCGCCGCTCTGCAAGCCGGACGTCCTGCGCCTGCAGGCCCTGCCCGACGGGACCTCGGGGAGCCCCTTCACCGACCGGGTGAACGCGCTGGGCAGGGGGGACCTCGCGGTGGGCACCTCCAAGCAGCGGCCCGTCTACTGGCAGGGCACCCGGGTGTACCGCGTGCCGCTGCCCGCCGGGTACACCACCGGCGAGGTCCGCTCGGTGAACGCGAAGGGGCTGATGGCCGGCACGCTGAAGCAGGCGGACGGCGGCAAGCGGGTGCTGTTCACCTACCAGAAGGGCGCCGCGTCCGTACGCCTGATCAGCGCCCCGGCCGACTCCCCCCGCGAGGGGAAGGCCTTCGTCAACGACGCGGGCCGCGTGGCCGGACTGGACGGCGAGGTCCCCCGGGAATGGGTCGACGGAAAGCCCGTCCGCACGCTCGAACTGCCGCCGGGAACCGACCCCCAGACGAAGATCACGGAGATCAACGGCATCAACGGGCGCGGGGACGTCCTCGGCTCCGCCCTCGTGCACTACGAGGTGGAGGAATGGCCCGGATTCGTCTACCGGTCCTACCCCGTGGTGTGGCCCGCCGGAGGCGGCCCCGCGCAGGGGCTTCCCGCGGTGAGCGAGAACGACTACACGCGCACCACCCATCCGCAGGGCATCGACGAGCGGGGCACGGTGGTCGGCTACGAGTCGGAGGGCTGGCGCGACGTCCGGCGCGACGTCGGCCACCTGTGGAAGGCGCCGTACACGGCAGCGGCGGCCGCGGCCCCCGACCTGGCCGGCCAGACCGAACTGCAGACGAGCGCGATCAGCCCGAACGGCAAGGCGGTGGTGGGCATGGCGTACTCCTGGTCCGATTTCGACTACCCGAAGCCCACACAGGCCGCCTACTGGACCGGGAGCGGCCCGGTGAAGGCCCTGCCCACGCCGACGGCCGGCACGCACGGCGAGGCGACCGCCGTGTCCGACGACGACCGGGTGGCCGGATCCGAAGCCTCGTGGACGGTCCCCCACGCCCTGCTCGTGTGGACGTGCGCCTCCAGGCAGGCAACCGTTCCGCAGGGTTGACGGTCTGATCACCGCAACCACTCGACACCGGGCGGCAGATGACGGCCGGGGCCGGGTGGTGGGGCTGGAGGACTACCACTACCGCAACGACCCGAAGCTGATGCCGGCCGTGTGGAAGAAGCCGTACGACGCCCTGCCCGCGGACCCGGGCCGGATCAAGGGGTACGACGGCGACCGGGTGGGCGGCACGGTCCTCGACCGGGAGGCGCGCGCGGGCAACGCCGTCGTGTGGACCTGCGCCGGCAAGCAGGCCGCCGCCCTCTGGGGCCGGGGCACCGGATGCGGGGCACGAGTCACGGGTCACAGGGCACGGGTCACGGGCATGGTGATCTGAGCGTCCGCACGCTATCGATGGGCGCATGGAGAATCCGCAGCGCGGCCTGCCCGCGCCTCCCCCGTCCGGTTCCGCCGCCCTGCCCGCCGGTACCTACGCGGGGCAGGTCGTCCTCGTGACGGGCGGCGGATCCGGGCTGGGCAAGGCCATCGCCGCCGAGTTCGCCCGGCTCGGCGCGGATCTGGTGATCGCGAGCCGCCGCGCCGGGCAACTGGAGGCGGCCCGCGCGGAACTGGCGGCCGTCCCCGGCGCGGGCCGGGTGACGGCCGCCGTCTGCGACGTCCGCGACCCCCGCCGGGGCGCGGGCCTCTTGGACGCGGCCGCGGGCACATCGGAAGAGCGTCGGGTTGGGGA
>NZ_JBEXPG010000065.1:0-52972 GCF_040611935.1 Streptomyces sp. NPDC006512
CGTCTGGTGCGTGCTCTCGGTGCGCCGGGCGGAAGCCCGCGTACTGGACGTACTTGGCTTTCGCCCGGTGCGGCGAGAGCGCGTGCCAGGCGTCGTGGGGCAGACGGGAGTTTGACGACAGGCCCTAGCGGCTGAAGAGCGGTTCGCCCGGCGGTACGGGCCCCTGCTGCGGGAGCAGCGCCAGGTCCAGGCCCCGTACGAGCCTGCCGCGCAGGGTTTCGTCGGCGGCGAGCGCCCCGGCCACCCGGCGGGCGGCGGCCGAAGCCCGCTCGCGGTCCTCGTCGGAGAGCACGACGGCGAGGGTGCCGTCGGAGCCGGGGCCGCCGGGGACCAGGTGGGCGCGGAGCACGGCGGGCTCGGCCGCCACGGCGGCCCGTACGGCCTCGCGCACGGCGGGGTCGGCCAGCGGGTCCGCGTCGGTGCGGCCCTCGGCGAGCGCGAGCAGCGCGGAGCCGGTGAGCTGGTACGGGACGGGGCCGGCGAGGTCGACGACGATCGTGTCGGCCTTCTCGTGCGCGGCGGCGGCGAGGGCCTGGTGCAGCGGGACGGCCACGGGCCGGGCCGCCGGGTCCCACAGGGCGAGCGAGGCGATCGAGGTGAAGGCGGGCAGGGCCCGCCGGTTCCCCGCCGTGAGGGTGGGGACGGCCATGTCGCTGGTCTTCTCGCGCTTCAGGCCGGTCTCGGGGTCGGTCTCGACCTCGCCGAGCATCGCCACGACGGGCACCAGCAGGCGGGCGTCCTTCAGGGCCGCGAGCACCTGCGGTTCGGCCGCCCGGTCCGCCGCCCAGGCGGCCAGGGCCGCGCTCAGCCGGGGATCGGCGGTGCCGTCGTCGTCGGAGAAACCGGGATCGGGAATGTTCTTGGTCGCCACAGTTACCCGAGCCTATCCCGCCGTGCGGTGCGCGGGCGCCGGGCCAGGACGCCGGCCACCCCGAGCAGGGCGATCCCCGCGACGGCGGCGGCCGGGGCGCCGAGCCGGGCGGGCCGCTCGGCGGGGCGGACCGGCTCGGGGCCGGGGCCGAACCAGCGGCCCGCGGCCGGGACGGGGGACGGCACCGGCGCCTCGGGGCGCAGCGCGTCGGCGGCCTGGAGGGCGGCGACGGGGTCCACGGTGCCGTGCCCGCGGGCGTCGTCGCGGCCGCCGGCCGGGCCGTCGGCGGCGGTGTCCTCCAGCAGCTTCTTGACCTGGGCCGGGGAGAGGTCCGGGTGGGCGGCCTTGACCAGGGCCGCGGCTCCGGACACGAAGGCGGCGGCGGCGCTGGTGCCCCAGCCCTCGTAGTAGGAGCGGTCCGGGTCGGCGATGACCACGTCGACGCCGGGGGCGCTGACGGTGGCGTACCAGTGCCGGGTGGAGAAGGGTGCCTTGTGGCCCTGCCGGTCGACGGCCGCGACGGCGATGACCCCGGGGTAGGCGGCGGGGTAGGAGGTGTGGTCGCCGCGCTCGCCGCCGTTGCCCGCGGAGGCGACGACGACGACGCCCTTGCCGAGGGCGTACTGGACGGCCTCGTCCTCGGCGGATTCGTGGTGGGCGGAGTCGCTGTCGTCGCCGAGCGACAGGTTGATCACGTCGGCGCCGTGGTCGGCGGCCCAGCGGATGCCCTCGGCGAGGGCGCCGGACTT
The DNA here is from genome assembly GCF_040611935.1 of Streptomyces sp. NPDC006512. Taxonomy (NCBI): domain Bacteria; kingdom Bacillati; phylum Actinomycetota; class Actinomycetes; order Kitasatosporales; family Streptomycetaceae; genus Streptomyces; species Streptomyces sp. NPDC006512. The sequence goes on from NZ_JBEXPG010000065.1 coordinate 1,621, forward strand.
GGCGTCGCGGGCCCGGGCGCGGCCGGGGTCGCCCTCTTCGAGGATCACCCGGACCGGCAGGATCTTCGCCTGCGGGGCGATGCCGAGGACGCCCTGGCCGCGGTGGGGGCCGTGGCCGCGGCCCGCGATGATACTGGCCATCGCCGTGCCGTGCCGGGCCCAGGCGCGGTCGCCCCGGCCGGCGCCCATGCCGACGAGGTCGGTGCCGTCGAGGACCTGGCCGGCGAGGTCGGGGTGGGTGGAGTCCACGCCGGTGTCGAGGACGGCGACGGTGACGCCGTCGCCCTGGGTGGTGCCCCAGGCCTCCTCGGCGCGCAGGGCGAGCAGGCCCCACTGGCGGTCGCGGATGGTGTCGGCGGCGGCGGGGTGCGCGGCGGTGGCGGCGAGCAGGGCGGCCAGGACCACGGCTCCGGCCGAGCGGACGGTCAGCCGGGCGGCCGTACGGGGGCCACGCGCGCCGGGGGTGGGCGGGGTGGTGGGGGTGGGGGTCATCGGGCGGCCGTCGCGGTGGGTGGGGGTGTGGAGGCGGGCGGGGCCGCGAGGGTGGCCAGGCCGCGCTCGAAGCGGGCCGCGAGGGCCTTGGCCTCGTAACCGAGGCCCGCTTCGGCGACGACCCCGGTCGCGCCCTGGGCCGCCGCCTCCTCGGCGGGGACGGGCGCGTCCATGCTGCGGCCGTCGGCGAAGGCGGAGACGGTGTAGACGAGGACCGGGGCCCCGGCGACGACGGCGGTGCTCCAGGCGGCGCGGCGGGTGTCGGCGTACGCGTAGGCGGGCGGGGCCGGCAGGCGGCCGCGGAGGCCGTCCATGGTGGCGGAGTCGGCGGGGGTGAAGACCAGGCCGACGGTGATCAGGGAGCTGCGGGTGGAGTCGGTGTAGGTGGCGCGGAGCACGCGGGTGCAGCCGGCGGCGGCGAGCGCGGCCCGCCAGTCGGGGGCGAGGGCGGCCCCGCAGTCCGCGTCGGGCGCCAGCGCGGTCCGGGTCCAGCTGCGGGCGGCTCCGCCCGGGCCGGCTTCGGGTCCGTCGAGCACGGGCGGGAACAGGCTGTCGACGGGGGCGGACCGCCACAGCGAGGCGGCCTGGCGGTAGGCGGCGTCCGGGGGCAACGGCCGGTGCGCGGCGCGGTGTTCGCTCCAGGCGGTGGCGGCGGCTCCGGCGAGCAGGCCGGTGCCGAGGAGGGCGCTCAGGACGGCGGCGGCGACGTGGCCGGGGCGGCGCGGCGGGCGGGCCTCGGGTGCGGGCCGGGGGTGGGGCTCGGGCTCGGGCGGGCCGGGCTCGCCGAGGAACGCGGCCTGTGGTGTCGACGTGGTCATCCGGCGGCTCCGCCCCCCGTTCCGTACGGCTGCCTGCCCGTACTCTACGGGGCCCGCGCCCCGGCGGGGACGGGGAAGGGTGCGGCCACCGCGCCCCGCGCCGGGGCCTACCCACCGGTAGAGGCGTCTGGCAAGCTGCCGGGCATGACTTCCGACCGGGCCCGGTACGACCGGGCGACGGCGCACCTCGAAGCGCCGCTGGCCATCGTCGACCTCGACGCGTTCGACGCCAACGCCGACGACCTCGTGCGCCGGGCGGGCGGGAAGCCGGTCCGCGTCGCGAGCAAGTCCGTGCGCTGCCGGGCGCTCCTCGAACGGGTCCTGGCGCGGCCCGGGTTCGCCGGGATCATGTCGTACACCCTCGCCGAGTCGCTGTGGCTGGCCCGGTCCGGCTTCGAGGACGTGCTGCTCGCCTACCCGTCCGCGGACCGGGCGGCCTTCGCGGAGCTCGCCGGGGACCCGAAGCTGGCGGAGGCCGTGACCGTGATGGTCGACGATCCCGCGCAGCTGGAACTGATCGACCGGGCGCGGGACGGCGGGTCGCAGGAGATCCGGGTCTGCCTGGAGCTGGACACCGCGCTGCACCTGCTCGGCGGCCGGGTGCGCGTCGGGGCGCGGCGCTCGCCGCTGCGGGAACCGGAGCAACTGGCCGGGCTGGCGCGGGCGGTCGCGGCGCGGCCCGGGTTCCGCGTGGTGGGGCTGATGGGCTACGAGGGGCACGTCGCCGGGGTCGGGGACGCGCTGGCCGGGCGGCCGGTGCGGTCGCGGATGATCCGGCTGATGCAGGGCGCGGCCCGCAAGGAGCTGGCGGCGCGGCGGGCCGAGGCGGTGCGGGCGGTCCGGTCGGTGGTGCCGGACCTGGAGTTCGTCAACGGCGGCGGCACGGGGAGCGTGCAGCAGACGGCCGCGGAGGAGGCGGTGACGGAGATCGCCGCCGGGTCGGGGCTGTACGTGCCGCGGCTGTTCGACAACTACACCTCGTTCCGGGGCCGGCCCGCGGCGCTGTTCGCGCAGCCGGTGGTGCGCCGGCCGGGGGTGGGCGTGGTGACGGTGCTCGGCGGGGGCTATCCGGCGTCGGGGGCTCCGGGTGCGGACCGGCTGCCGGTGCCGTACCTGCCGGAGGGGCTGCGCTACGACCCCCAGGAGGGGGCGGGCGAGGTGCAGACGCCGTTGCTGGGGAGCCCGGCGGACGATCTGCTGATCGGGGACCGGGTGTGGTTCCGGCACGCCAAGGCCGGTGAACTGTGCGAGCGGTTCGAGGCCCTGCACCTGGTCGAGGGCGACCGGGTGACGGCCACCGCCCCGACGTACCGGGGCGAGGGCCGCACCTTCCTGTAGCGGGCGCGCCGGCGGCGGGTGCGCCGGCAGGACGTGCGCGGTCACGGCACTAGAAGACGGTGTCCGTCTGGTCGGGGATGACGCCGCCGTCGCCCCGGCGGACGGGTCCGGGGGTTCCGTCGTGGTCGACGTAGCCCGTCGTGGAGCAGGGGTAGGGGCTGGTCTTGCGGGACTTCGGGTCGATGAACATCGGGTTCACGATCCACTTGCCGTCGCCGTTGTCGTAGGCCCGGCACATGAGCTCGTTCTTGTTGCGGTTGACGACCAGGCGCAGGGCGGTCGCGTCGCGCAGGAAGGAGATGTCGGTGTCGGAGTCACCGGCGGCGAATACCTGTCGGCGGGCCGCGGGCTGGACCTTCTCGGCGGCCGCGCCGCGGACGCCGAAGACCTCCTTGTTGATCCAGCAGCGCTTGCCGTCGATGTAGGTGATCATCGTGTCGGCGCCGTCCTCGACGGTTCCGCAGCCCTGGAAGTGCGGGGTGAACGTGCCGCCGCGGGTGGTGGTGTTGCGTATGCCGATGACGCGGTCGGCGTCGATGCCGACGCCCCGGGCCCAGACCTCGACGACCGGCTGCGGTGAGGCGGAGCTGATCCAGACGTCGAAGCCGGCCCGTCGGAGCTGTTCGACGAGGTCCTTCTGCTGGTCGTAGTAGCGGACCCAGCCGGTGGCGGTGCCGGTGCCGACCCGCTGCGTGGCGCCGACGGGCGCGGCGAGGTTCTCGGTGCGGGCGGCGGCCGCGAAGCCGCGTACCTCGCGTGCGGTCCAGCCCTGCATCAGCTGGGGCAGCCAGGCGTACGCGGGTTCGGTGGTGCGGCGGTCCCAGCCGGCGAAGGCGGCGGCTCCGGTGCGGGTGGCGGCGGTGCCGTAGACGGCGTTGATCTCGTCGGCGCAGGCCGCGCCCGCCGGGGTGCCGGTGGGCAGGGGGGTGCCGGGGCGGGCGAGGGGGCCGCAGGCCGCGGCGAGGGCCCGGGCGGCCGCCGGGGTGAGGTGGCGGCTGGTGGTGGCCCAGTTCCCGCCGGCGGGCTGGCGGATCTTCCCGTTGCGCAGCAGCCAGAACATGGTGGCGTCGCCGACGTCGTTCTTGACGACGGTGTTGTCCCAGTCGAAGACGGCGACGGGCTTGGCGCGGCCCGGGCGGTGCGGGCCGCAGCTGCCGTACCGGTCGATGAGCTGCTGGAGCCGGGCCTGGTTGTCGCCGTACCAGCCGGCCGCGAGCTTCGGGGTGGTGCAGTGCGCGGCGGGGCGGGCCGCGTGGGCGGCGGGCCCGGCGGCGAGGAGGCCGCCGGCGGCCGCGGCGGCGGCGGCGAGGGCCTGGAGGCGCCGGGTGGTGCCGGTTCTGGTCACGGGGTGGACGCTCCTGATTCCGGTGAAGGTCGTCGGGGACGGTGGAGCACGACAGCCGGGCGTCGTGCGACGCCCGGCTGTCGGGAGGTGCGGTACGGGTGGACGCCCGGGGCGGCGTCCGGCGGGGCGGGCTACAGGGGGGTGACGTAGGCGCCGGCGATGCCGCCGTCGACGAGGAAGTCGGTGGCGTTGACGAAGGAGGAGTCGTCGCTGGCGAGGAAGGCCACGGCGGCGGCGATCTCGGTGGGTTCGGCGAACCTGCCGAGCGGGATGTGCACGAGGCGGCGGGCGGCGCGCTCGGGGTCCTTGGCGAAGAGTTCCTGGAGGAGGGGGGTGTTGACCGGGCCGGGGCACAGGGCGTTCACGCGGATGCCCTCGCGGGCGAACTGCACGCCGAGTTCGCGGGACATGGCGAGGACGCCGCCCTTGGAGGCGGTGTAGGAGATCTGGGAGGTGGCCGCGCCCATGATGGCGACGAAGGAGGCGGTGTTGATGATGGAGCCGCGGCCCTGGCGCTGCATGTAGGGCAGGGCGGCCTTGCAGCACAGGTAGACGGAGGTGAGGTTGACGTCCTGGACGCGGCGCCAGGCGTCGAGTTCGGTGGTGAGGATGGAGTCGTCGTCGGGGGGCGAGATGCCCGCGTTGTTGAAGGCGATGTCGACGGAGCCGTAGGTGTCGTAGGCCGTCTTGAAGAGGGCGTCGACCTGTTCCTTGTCGGTGACGTCCACCTGGACGAAGGTGCCGCCGACCTCTTCGGCGGCGGCCTTGCCGGCGGCCGGGTCGATGTCGGCGCAGACGACGTTGGCGCCTTCGGAGGCCAGTCGGCGGGCGGTGGCCAGGCCGATGCCGCTGCCGGCTCCGGTGATGACGGCGGTGCGGCCGACGAGGCGGCGGCAGATGATCTCTTCGTTCGACATGCTGGTCAGGCCTCCGTGCTGATGAAGACGTTCTTGGTTTCGGTGAAAGCGGTGAGGGCGTCGGGTCCGAGCTCGCGGCCGAGGCCGGACTGCTTGTATCCGCCGAAGGGGGTCCAGTAGCGGACGCTGCTGTGGGAGTTGACGGAGAGGTTGCCGGCGGCGACGGCGCGCGAGACGCGCAGGGCGCGGCCGACGTCGCGGGTCCAGAGGGAGCCGGAGAGGCCGTACTCGGTCGCGTTGGCCAGGCGTACGGCGTCCTCCTCGTCCTCGAAGGGGAGGACGACCGCGACCGGCCCGAAGACCTCCTCTACGGCGACGGGCGCCGTGGGGGCGACGTCGGTGACGAGGGTGGGCGGGTACCAGAAGCCGGGGCCCTCGGGGGCGGTGCCGCGGACGGCGGTGAGGTCGTCGGTGACGTACGCGCGGACGCGGTCGAGTTGCGCGCGGGAGATGAGCGGGCCCATCTGGGTCTTGTCGTCGAGCGGGTCGCCGACGCGGACGGACTCGACGGCGGGGGTGACGAGCGCGAGGAAGCGGTCGTAGACGGAGCGCTGGACGAGGATCCGGGTGCGGGCGCAGCAGTCCTGGCCGGTGTTGTCGAGGAAGGCCATGGGGGCGGCGGCCGCGGCGGCTTCGAGGTCGGCGTCGGCGAAGACGATGTTGGGGCTCTTGCCGCCGAGTTCGAGGGTGACGCGCTTCACCCGGTCGGCGCACTTGGACATGATCTGCTTGCCGACGCGGGTGGAGCCGGTGAAGACGATCTTCGCGATTCCGGGGTGCTCGACCAGTGCGTTTCCGGTGACCGCTCCGTGGCCGGGGAGGACCTGGAAGAGGTGCTCGGGGATCCCGGCTTCGAGGGCGAGTTCGGCGAGGCGCAGGGCGGTGAGCGGGGTGGTTTCGGCGGGCTTGAGGATGACGGCGTTGCCCGCGGCGAGGGCGGGGGCCAGGCCCCAGGCGGCGATCGGCATGGGGAAGTTCCAGGGGGCGATCACGCCGATGACGCCGAGGGGTTCGAGGAAGGTGACGTCGATGCCGCCCGCGACCGGGATCTGGCGGCCGGAGAGGCGTTCGACTCCCCCGGCGGCGAAGTCGAGCAGGTCGCGGACGTTGCCCGCTTCCCAGCGGGCGTTGCCAAGGGTGTGGCCGGCCTCGCGGACCTCCAGGAGGGCGAGTTCCTCGACGTGCGCGTCGACGGCCGCGGCGAAGCGGCGCAGGACTCTGGCCCGGTCCGCGGGGGCGGCGGCGGCCCAGCCGCGCTGGGCGGCGGCGGCTCTCAGGACGGCCGCGTCGACGTCGTCCCGTGTGGCGGCCGGGACGGTGGCGACGACCTCCTCGGTGGCCGGGTTCAGCACGGTCAGGTGGACGGGGGCCCGCTCGTCGGACACGTGGTGCCTCTCTGGTTCTTCGGGTGGGGCGGTGCGTGGGGTGCGGCCGTTACAGGCGTTCGAAGGAGCGGCGCAGCTCCCAGTCGGTGACGGCGGAGTCGTAGGCGTCGAGTTCGACGCGGGCCATGTTGCGGTAGTGGGCGACGACTTCGGGGCCGAAGGCGGCCTTGGCGATCTCGCTGTTCTCCCAGAGTTCCGCGGCCTCGCGCAGGGTCGCGGGGACGTGCGCGTAGTCGGCGGTGTAGGCGTTGCCCGGACAGGACTCGGGGAGTTCCAGGCGGTTCTCGATGCCGTAGAGGCCGGCCGCGACCAGGCCGGCGACGGCGAGGTAGGGGTTGACGTCGCCGCCGGGGAGGCGGTTCTCGAAGCGCATGGAGCGGCCGTGGCCGACGACGCGCAGGGCGCAGGTGCGGTTGTCGACGCCCCAGGCGACGGCGGTCGGGGCGAAGGATCCCGGGCGGAAACGCTTGTACGAGTTGATGTTCGGGGCGTAGAGAAGGGAGAAGTCGCGCAGCGCGGCCAGCTGGCCGGCCAGGAAATGACGCATCACGGGTGACATGCCGTGTTCCTGGCCGTGTCCGTCGCCGGCCATGGCGTTGTGCCCGTCGGCGTCGGCCAGGGAGAGGTGGATGTGGCAGGAGTTGCCCTCGCGCTCGTCGTACTTGGCCATGAAGGTGAGCGAGACGCCCTCCTGGGCGGCGATCTCCTTGGCTCCGGTCTTGTAGACGGAGTGCTGGTCGCAGGTGGTGAGCGCCTCGTCGTAGCGGAAGGCGATCTCGTGCTGGCCGAGGTTGCACTCGCCCTTGGCGGACTCGACGACGAGCCCGGCGGCCTGCATCTCGTTGCGGATGCGCCGCAGGAGGGGTTCGACGCGGCCCGTGCCGAGCACGGAGTAGTCGATGTTGTACTGGTTGGCGGGGGTCAGGCCGCGGTAGTTGGCGTTCCAGGCCTGCTCGTAGGTGTCCTGGAAGACCATGAACTCCAGCTCGGTGCCGACCATCGCGGTGTAGCCCTGTTCGGCGAGGCGTTCCAGCTGGTGGCGCAGGATCTGCCGGGGGGCGGCGACCACGGGCGTGCCGTCGCTCCAGGCCAGGTCGGCGAGGAGGAAGGCGCTGCCGGGGTTCCAGGGGATGCGGCGCAGGGTGGCGAGGTCGGGGTGCATGGCGAAGTCGCCGTAGCCCCGGTCCCAGGAGGACATCTCGTACCCGTCGACGGTGTTCATGTCGGTGTCGACGGCGAGGAGGTAGTTGCAGCCCTCGGTGCCGTGGGCGAGGACCTCGTCGAGGAAAAACTGTGCGGCGAACCGCTTGCCCTGGAGCCGCCCCTGCATGTCGGGGAAGGCCAGGACGACTGTGTCGATCTCACCGCTGGCGACGAGGGCACGGAGCTCCTCGGGCGCGAGCGGCGGCTTGCGGTCTACCACTGGAATCTCTCCTTCGGTGAGCCGAGTGCGCCTAAGGTATTGAACAGAACCATTGCTTGGGAAGGGGAGGAGCCGAGATGACCGACACGGCGAGCGAGGACGGCGCGATCGCGCGGCTGAATCCCGTGCTGCGGCAGGTGCGGGCGGGCAACGGTTTCGAGGAGGCGCTGGAGCAGATCCTCCAGGTGGTCCGGCTGGGTCTGGTGCCGGGCGGGGAACGACTTCCGCCGGAGCGTGAACTGGCCGAGCGGATGGGGATCAGCCGGGTGACCCTGCGCGAGGTGCTGAAGGTGCTCCAGGACCAGGGCCTGGTAGAGGCCCGGCGCGGCCGGTACGGCGGAACGTTTGTGCTGGCCCGCCCGGACACCCCGGCGAGCGGCGCCGAGGAGGAGCTGCGGCGGCGGGTCGCCGGTGTGGACATCGAGGACGCGCTGCGGTTCCGCGAGGTGCTGGAGGTGGGCGCGGCCGGGCTGTGCGCCGCGCACGGGCTGACCGAGGAGGGCTCCGAACGGCTGCTCCGCGCCCTGGCGGCCACCCACGACGCCCCGCTCGCCGACTACCGCCGCCAGGACACCCTCTTCCACCTGACCCTGTGCGAGCTGGCGGGCTCCCCCACGCTGACGGCCCAGTACGCGGCCGTCCGCGCGACCGTGAACGACCTGCTGGACTGCATCCCGCTGCTGGTGCGCAACCTGGAGCACTCCCAGCAGCAGCACACGGCGCTGGTGGAGGCGGTGCTGGAGCGCGACGCCGACGGGGCGCGCGAGACGATGCGCGAGCACTGCTGCGGCACGGCGGCTCTGCTGCGCGGGTTCCTCGCGTGAGGGCGGGCTTCCTCGCGAGGGGGCCGGTTTCCCCGCCTCCTCGCGTCCGCCCCGGCGCGCACTCCCCGTGACGAGGGGTGGGCAGCCGGGTGACGGGAGAGGTTTTCGTAACCCCTGTTTAACGCACGGGTCTTGCGCGCTCCACTCACCTGACGCAAAGGTACGCCTCACAACCATTGCCCTAGGCAGGAGCGCACATGGCCGACGACATCGCACCCGTGCCCGTCAAGACACCCCCCGGGTCCGGCTCCGGCTCCCCCGGCGGCGCTGACGCGGAGTACCTGCAACGCCGCACCCTGCGCCGCGGCAGCGCCGGCTGGCTGCTGCTGACCGGACTCGGGGTGGCCTACGTGGTCTCCGGGGACTTCTCCGGCTGGAACGTCGGCCTGGACAAGGGCGGGTTCGGCGGCCTCGCCATCGCCACCGTCCTGATGGGCGTCATGTACGCCTGTCTGGTGTTCTCCCTCGCCGAGCTGTCCACGATCCTCCCGACGGCGGGCGGCGGCTACGGCTTCGCCCGACGGGCACTGGGCCCCTGGGGCGGCTTCCTGACCGGCACCGCCATCCTGATCGAGTACATCCTGGCCCCGGCGGCGATCGTCATCTTCATCGGTGACTACGTCGAATCCCTGGGCCTGTTCGGGCTCACCTCCAGCTGGCCCGTCTACCTCGGCTGCTTCGTCGTCTTCATCGGCGTCCACCTGTGGGGGGTGGGCGAGGCCCTGCGCTTCAGCCTGGTGGTCACCGCCATCGCCGTCGCCGCGCTGCTGATCTTCGCGATCGGGGCCTTCACCGAGTTCGACGCCTCCTCCCTGAACGACATCGCGGTGGACACCAGCGCGTTCGGCGCCGGCTCCTGGCTGCCCTTCGGCGTCCTCGGGATCTGGGCCGCCTTCCCGTTCGGCATGTGGTTCTTCCTCGGCGTCGAGGGCGTGCCGCTGGCCGCCGAGGAGGCCAAGGACCCCGTCCGCTCCATGCCGAAGGCCCTCGCCATCTCCATGGGCATCCTCGCCCTGCTCGCCCTGATCACCTTCTTCGCCGCGACCGGCGCGCAGGGCGCCGACGCCGTGAGGACCGCCGGCAACCCGCTGGTGGTGGCCCTGGAAGGGGACGGCGGGCCGACCGCGCTGAGCCGGTTCGTCAACTACGCGGGCCTCGCGGGTCTGGTCGCCTCCTTCTTCTCCCTCATCTACGCCGGTTCGCGCCAGCTGTTCGCGCTCTCCCGGGCCGGATACCTGCCGCGGTTCCTGTCGCTCACCTCGAAGCGCAAGGCCCCGTACCTCGGTCTGGTGATTCCCGGTGCGATCGGTTTCGCTCTCGCGGCGTCCACCGGCAACGGCGCCCGCATGCTGAACATCGCCGTGTTCGGCGCGACGATCTCGTACGCGCTGATGGCCCTCTCGCACATCGTGCTGCGCCGCCGCGAGCCCGGCCTGGAGCGCCCGTACCGCACCCCGGGCGGCGTCCTGACCTCGTCCGTCGCCTTCGTGCTGGCCCTGTCGGCGCTGGTCGCCACCTTCCTGGTCGACAAGGACGCGGCGTTCATCGCGGTCGCCGTGTACGCCGTCGCGCTCGCCTACTTCGCCTTCTACAGCCGGCACCGGCTGGTGGCCTCGGCTCCGGAGGAAGAGTTCGCCGCGCTGGCGGAAGCCGAGGCGGAGTTGACCCGCGACTGAAATCCTGGGCCCGACCGGCAGGCCCGGACCGGCCCCGGCAGAACCGTCCGCAGATCCGTCAGCAGGCCCGTCGACGGGCCCCCGACCCCTGAGCCCCACCGTTCGGCACCACCTTCGGAGGTAGAACCGTGCCCAGGCCGCTCATCGGCATCACCACGTACGTGGAGGAATCCACCCGCTACGGCGTGTGGGACCTGCCCACGTCCCTCGTCCCCACCGGGTACCACGAACTCGTCCAGGCGGCGGGCGGCTCGGCCGTGCTGCTGCCCCCGGACGAACCGGGGCGGGCGGCGGAGGTGCTGGAGCGGGTGGACGGCCTGGTCGTCGCGGGCGGACCCGACGTGGACCCGGTCCACTACGGCGCCCCGCGCGACCCGCGCACGGGCGCCCCGGCGACGGTCCGCGACACCTGGGAACTGGCCCTGCTCACGGCCGCCCTGGAATCCGGCCTGCCGGTCCTGGGCATCTGCCGGGGCATGCAGGCGCTGAACGTCGCCCTGGGCGGGACGCTGGTCCAGCACATCGACGGCCACGTCCACACCCCCGGCGTCACCTCCTGGCACCCGGTCCGGCCGGTCCCGGGCACCCGGTACGGGGCGCTCGTCCCGGAGGAGGCGGACGTACCCACCTACCACCACCAGGCGGTGGACCGCCTGGGCCGGGACCTGCTCGTCTCCGCGTACGCCCTGGACGGCACGGTGGAGGCCATCGAGCTCCCCGCCCCCGGCCCGTGGGTGCTCGGCGTCCAGTGGCACCCGGAACGCGACAAGGACACCCGCGTGATGGCGGCCCTGATCGAAGCGGCCGCCGACCGCTCCGCGCACACGGACACCCCGGTCCTCACGGGCGCCACCGCCGGCTGACCCGGCCCGCCGGATCACGCGCACCGCCCGCGGGACCCGGCGGCCGCGCGCCGGACCAGGGCCGGAACCTCCCGCGGGCCGCGGGCCGGGGCCGGAACTAGGGGCGGGCCCGGGTCAGTGACAGGAGGTCGCGGGCCGGGCCCGCCGGGCGGGAGCCGGTGGGCCACACGGCGCGCAGCGCCCGGTCCAGCCCGGCCCCGGCCACCGGGACCGCCACCAGCCGGCGCCCGGCCAGTTCGTCCCCCAGCGCGAGCTCCGACAGCACGCACGGCCCGGCGCCGCTGACCGCGGCCGCCTTCACCGCCGTGGTCGACGCCAGTTCCAGCAGCGGATCCGCCAGCCCGCCGCAGCCGGCCAGCGCCGCGTCCAGGACCTGCCGGGTGCCCGAGCCCCACTCCCGCAGGATCAGCGGGGTCTGCGCCAGCTCGGCCGCGGACACCGGCCGGGTGCGCCGCGCCCAGGGGTGCGAGGGGGCCACGGCCACCACGAGCCGGTCCTGCGCGATGACCGCCGAGTCCAGTCCCTCCGGCACGGACAGCCCCTCCACGAAGCCGAGGTCCGCGCCGTGCGCGAGGACCCGCTGCGCCACGTCCGCCGAGTTCCCCGCGTACAGGGACACCGCCGTTCCGGGCCGCGCCCCGCGCAGGGCGATCAGCCACCCGGGCAGCAGGTACTCGGCGATGGTCATGCTGGCCGCCACCCGCAGCCGCGAGTCCCGCCGGCCCCGTAGCGCCTGCGCCCCCGCGTCGAAGGCCTCGGCCGCCTCCACGACCCGCCGGGCCCAGTCCGTGACCAGCGCGCCCTCCGCCGTGAGGGTCGACCCGCGCGGGGAGCGGTCGACGAGCGCCACGCCCAGCCGGACCTCCATCGCCCGGATCCGGCTGCTCGCCGCGGGCTGCGTGATGCCCATCCGCCGCGCCGCCCCGCTCAGACTGCCGACGCGCGCGACTTCGAGCAGCAGCTCCAGCGCGCCCAGGTCCGGCACGCGGTGCGCAAGCGGAACCCACTCCTCATTACCCATAACATCAGTTTATGGCCTCATAGGGATGCGACCTCTGCCCGCCCGCTCCCGCCGGGGCGACGCTGGACCCATGGCCACCACCCTCGCGCCGACCCGCGCCACCCGCACCACCCGCACCGCCCCCCGGACCCACAAGGTCCCGGCCCTGCGTCACCTCGGCCCCAACTGGTACGCCTCCGTCATGGGCACGGCCATCATCGCCAACGCCGGCGCGACCCTCCCGTACCAGCTCCCCGGCCAGCGCCTGGTCTGCCAGGGCATGTGGGCGCTGTCCGCCCTCGCCCTCGCCGTCCTGCTCACCGCCCGCGCCGGACACTGGCTCCACCACCGCGACCAGGCCCGGGCCCACCTGCTCGATCCCGCCGTCGCGCCCTTCTACGGCTGCCTGTCGATGGCACTGCTGGCCGTCGGCGCGGGCACCCTGCTCGTCGGCAAGGACCTGATCGGGGAGCCCGCAGCCCTCGCCGCCGACGCCGTGCTGTTCTCCGCCGGAACCGCGATCGGCCTGGTCATGGCCGTCGTGGTGCCCTACCTGATGGTGGTCCGCCACAAGGTCGAGGCCTCCCAGGCCACCCCCGTCTGGCTGCTGCCCGTCGTCGCCCCCATGGTCTCCGCCGCCGTGGGACCCCTGCTGATACCCCACCTGCCCGCGGGCCAGGCCCGCGAGGCGATGCTGCTGGCCTGCTACGCCATGTTCGGCGTCAGCCTGCTGGCCACCCTGCTGCTGCTCCCCCTGGTCTTCGGCCGGCTGATCGTCAGCGGTCCGCTGCCGCTGGCGCTGACCCCCGCGCTGTTCCTCGTACTGGGCCCCCTCGGCCAGTCCACCACCGCCGTGAACCAGCTCGCCGACGTGGCCCACCAGTCCATCCAGGGCCCCTACGCGGCCGCGTTCGGCGCCTTCGCGGTCGTCTACGGGGTCCCCGTCATGGGCTTCGCCCTGCTGTGGCTGGCCCTCGCGTCGGCGATGCTGGTCCGCGCCGCCCGCGCCGGAATGCCCTTCGCGATGACCTGGTGGGCCCTGACCTTCCCCGTCGGCACCTGCGTCACCGGCGCCGCCGGACTGGCCCGCCACACCGGCCTGACCGCCTTCTCCTGGCTGGCCGCGGCCCTCTTCCTCGGACTGCTCACCGCCTGGCTGCTCGCCGCCGGTCACACCCTGCGCGGCCTGTTCAGCGGCCGGCTGCTCGCCGCCCCGCGCTGACCACCCCCGCGGACGCCCCGGGAGGGATTCAGCGCAGCGCCGCCCGCAGGGCCGCCGCCAGTACCGCCGGAGCCTGCGCCAGCGAGGGCCCGTACCAGGTCAGGTGGCGGCCGCTGAGCAGCGCCGCGGGCAGGCCCGGGAAGGCCTCGGGCCCGTCGTCGGCGGTGAACCGGTAGGGCTCGTCCGGGAGAACCACCAGGTCGCAGCCGCTCGCGGCGAGCTCGGCCGCCGCGACCTTCGGGTACCGCTCGGCGTGCCCGGCGTAGGCGTTGCGGACCCCGAGCCGGGCCAGGAGGTCACCGGCGAAGGTGTCCCGGCCCAGCACCATCCAGGGCCGCCGCCACACCGGTACGAAGGCCGTGAGCTCCCCCACCGGCTCCGCCCGGGCCCAGGCCTCCTCGGCGTCCGCCAGCCACGCGGGCCGCTCCAGCCCCAGCGCCCCCACGAGGACCCGGTCCAGTTCGGCCAGTGCCTGCGGGAGGTCCCGGATCTCGGTGACCAGTACCTCCGCCCCGGCCGCGCGCAGCGCCGCCAGGTCCGGGGCCCGGTTCTCCTCCTCGTTGGCGATGACCAGGTCGGGGCGCAGTTCCAGGACGGCCCGTACGTCCGGGTTCTTGGTCCCCCCGATGCGCACCGCGCCCCCGAGGTCCGCCGGGTGCGTGCACCAGTCGGTCACCCCTACCAGCAGGCCCGGCGCGCTCACCGCGACCGCCTCGGTCAGCGAGGGCACGAGCGAGACGACGCGCACGGGCTCAGTTCCCGGGCGAGGGGGGCTCGGACGTGGCGTGGATGTGGTCGCCGACCGCCACGACCAGGATCCGGGTGTCCTCGCCGGCGGCCCGCCAGCGGTGGCGCACCCCGCCCGACAGGAAGAGGGCGTCGCCGCTCTCCAGCCGGTACGCCCGCCCCTCGGCCTCCACCTGGCAGGAGCCGGAGACCACGTACATCAGCTCGTCGTTGCGGTGCTGGTACTCCCGTCCGGCGTCCTGCTCCCCGGTGAACTCCAGGGCGTGCAGCTGGTGGTGTCCGCGGACGAGGGGGCGCACGCCGGGCACCGGTGTGAGCGCGGATTCGTCGCCCGCCCGTACGAGGTCCACGGTGCGGGCGGTGTCGGAGGCGGCCAGCAGCTCGACGGCGGTGGTCTCCAGGGCGTCGGCGACCCGCTCCAGGGAACGCATGCTGGGGCGGGCCCGCTCGTTCTCTATCTGGCTCAGGAAGGGCACCGACAGGCCGCTGCGGGCCGACACGGCGGCCAGCGTCAGGTGCAGGGCGCGGCGCCGCTTGCGGACGGCCACTCCCACCCGGAGCGGTTCCTTGGAGTCCTTCTCCTTGTCGTTTCCGACGGCGGGCCCGTTCCCGAAGCTCCCGCCGTCCGTGCCGTCCGCGATGTTCCCGTCTTCCTTGTCGTTCATGTCGGGGCTGCCCTCCCCTGTCCTCGGCGCACATCGGTGTGCTGTAAGCACCTTACGCAGCTACCGCCCCCGGATTCGCGTGCAAGAGCGGACCGGACCCCGCCCCGGCGACGTCCCGCGCCTCCTCGGTCACCCTGCGTGGCCGTCGGGGGCCCGCCACAGCACACGGTCGCCGTCGACGATCACCACGTCACCCTCCGGCCGGACGAGCAGCCGGGCCCCGGGGTGGCCGCCGGTGCCGCTGCTCCACACCGTCCGGGCGGCGTCGTCGCGCACGGCCAGCTCCCCGTCGCGGAAGACGGCGTCGTGCCCGCCGCCGCCGGTGCCCGCGCTCCAGGGGCGGCCGCCCTCGGGGTCCAGCAGGACGAGGTCGCCGTCGGCCCCGAAGGCCAGGCGGGCGTCGCCCGCGTCGAGGACGTCGCCGGCGCGCAGGACGGTGCCGGGGTGGACCTCGACGGAGGCGTCGAGGTCGCCGTCGACGAGGGCGCGGAGGGTGGGCAGGGAGGGGGTGAAGGCGTAGAGGGCGCCCTCGGTGCGCACGAAGCGGCCGAAGTGCAGGGGGGTCGCCCGGCTGCCGCTCTGCGCGGGGGTCTCGAAGGTGGCCGGGGTGTCGGGGCCGAGCACGGGGTCGGCGCCGACGCGGGGGTTGCGGCCGGGCGGGAAGTCGGCGTCGTTGATCCACCGTTTGGCGACGAACTCGAACTGCTGGACCAGGTCGGCCTGGTAGCCGATGAACAGCAGGCCGCGCGGGGTGTCCGGGCCGCCCTCGCCCTCCTTCGCGGCGGGATCGTAGGCGGGGCCGAAGGGGATGCCGCGCCGGATGATGCGGCGCCCGTCGAGTTCGGCGGCGGCGAGCGGGGGCCGGCCGGGGACGGTGACGAGGCCGTCGCGCGGGTTGCCCTTGCGGATGTGCGCGAAGAGCGGGGTGCGCCAGCCCTGCGGGTCGTCGGCGTACGCGAGGTCAGCGTCGGGGTCCCGGCCGGGCGGACCGGGCCGCTCGGCGGCCGGGCAGCCCGCGATGGGGGTTCCGCCGGGCCAGCGGCCCACCATGCGGGCGGCGAACCAGGTCGGGTCCGCCTCGGGCGGCGCCGCCCCGGCCTTCTTCAGTCCGGCCACCAGTTCCCCGGCCTGCTTCCACCACCCGGGGACGTCCTGCGCGAGCCGGCGGACCACCTGGAAGGAGCCTCCGGTGGCCCAGGCCGGCAGCCCGGCGGGCCGCTGCCCCGCCTTCTCCTGCCCTACGAGGAACTCCCCGGCCGGCACCAGCCGGGTGCCGGGCTTCCCCAGGACCGTGGCCGTACTCGCCGGGTCGGGGGCGTCGAAGCCGCGTACGCCGGGCTGGCTCATCCCGTCCGCGAAGCCGAAGTGCTCGTGCCCGCGCAGGGCTCCGGTCAGGGTCGCCCCGTCCTGCCGGAACACGACCGAGCCTCCACCCGCTCTGACGGCGTCCCTGTGGCGGGCCACGGCTTCGGCGAGCCGGTCCGGTTCGTCGGCGGCCAGGCTGAGGACGGCGTGGACGGCGCGTCCGGGTTCCTCGGCGCCGAACAGCCAGGAGTCGGGGGCGCTGGCGCCGGTGTCCCCGAGGGCCTCGGCCCGCTGGGCGGCGCCCTGGCTGAACGCCTCGGCGGTGCCGCCGGCGGGCAGGGCCGGGAAGGGGTCGCGCCCGGCGAGCAGGCGCAGCCCGGGGTGGGTGAGGGACAGGCCCGTCCAGAGCGCGGACAGGGAGGCCGGGTCGGTGCCGCCGGACTTCACCCGGGCCGCGCTGAAGGCGGCGTTGAAGCGGGCCATCTCCTCGGTGGTGGAGATCTCGGGCAGCAGCCGGCCGAGCCAGCGGCGGGCCATGGCCGCGCCGCGGAAGTGCAGGAGCAGCAGGCAGGCGTGGTCCTTGCGGGAGCCGGCCAGGATGTCGCCCTGGCTGTCGCGGTCGGCGCGCAGCGGCAGTTCGGCGGCGGCCGCGCGCCCGTCGGCGCGGACGGCGGCGGGCGCCGCCGGCGGAGCGGCCGCGGGGACGGCCGCCGCGGCGGCCCGGGGGCACGCCGTGAGGGCTGCGGTGGCGGCTCCGGCCACCAGGACGGATCTGCGGGCGGGGCCGAAGGGCGGGGCGGCGTCCATGAGGGCTCCTGGGTGGGGGGCGGGGGAAGAGCGGCGACGCGGAGGAACGGGGTGCGCGGCCGGCGACCGGGACGGGCCGCGCCTGCCGGGGGCCGGCGCGCGGGGCCACCCGGCGGTTCCGGCCGCCAATTCGCCGTCGGCGACGGCGGGATGACGGGACGGCGGGGCCGTCTCGATGGCGGGGACGGGCGTCGGGACTCCTCGCGTCGGGGGCCGGGCGGGCAGGACCTCCCGGCAGTGATCACACCCTCCGGGAAAGATCGCGGACGCGCGCGGCGGACGACCTGTTGGAGTGACGAAACGATCACCCCGGGTGACCCGCGGGGCGGTGCGCACGGTGCGGCATCATCGTCTGCGTGACGACACGACGCCTGATGCTCCTCGACACCGCCTCCCTCTACTACCGCGCCTACTTCGGCGTCCCGGACTCCGTGAAGGCCCCCGACGGCACCCCGGTCAACGCCGTGCGCGGACTCCTCGACTTCATCGGCCGGCTGGTCCAGGACCACCGCCCGGACGACCTGGTGGCCTGCATGGACGCCGACTGGCGGCCCCACTGGAGGGTGGAACTGATCCCCTCCTACAAGGCGCACCGGGTCGCCCTGGAAACGGAATCCGGGCCCGACGTGGAGGAGACCCCGGACACCCTCGCCCCCCAGGTGCCGATCATCGAGGCGGCGCTGGACGCCTTCGGCATCGCCCGCGTGGGCGTCGCCGGGTACGAGGCGGACGACGTGATCGGTACGCTCACCGCCCGGGCGACCGGCCCGGTCGACATCGTCACCGGCGACCGGGACCTGTACCAGCTGGTGGACGACGCCCGTCAGCGCCGCGTGCTGTACCCGCTCAAGGGCGTGGGCACGCTCCAGGTGACGGACGAGGCCTGGCTGCGCGAGAAGTACGGCGTGGACGGCCCCGGATACGCGAACCTGGCGCTGCTGCGCGGCGACCCGAGCGACGGCCTTCCGGGGGTTCCCGGAGTCGGCGAGAAGACCGCCGCCAAGCTGCTGGACGCGTACGGTGACCTGGCCGGGATCATCGCCGCGATCGACGATCCGAAGTCGAAGCTGACCCCCACACAGCGTAAGCGGCTGGACGAATCCCGGCCGTATCTGGCGGTGGCCCCCAAGGTCGTCCAGGTGGCCTCGGACGTACCCCTTCCGGCCTTCGACCCCGCTCTCCCACGGGTTCCGGCGCAGCCCCAGGTGGTCGACGCGCTCGCCCATCGGTGGGGTCTGGGCGGAGCGATCTCGCGCCTGAGCAGCGCACTGCTCCCATGAGGTGCTAACTTAGGTAATCCTAAGTTTCAGGGGAGTCCAGGGAGACGCCGTGGCAGAAGGACGCGCCCGCACAGTCGGCACCGCAGTGGTCGTACGCACCGAGCGGCTGACGCCGCACATGGTCCGGATCGTGCTGGGCGGTGACGGACTGTCCGGCTTCGGCGCGGGCGTCCACACCGACCACTACGTGAAGCTCCTGTTCGCACCGGAGGGCGTGCGGTACGCGGAACCCTGGGACCTGGAGCGGATCCGCGCCACCCACCACCGGGAGTTCTGGCCGCGCCAGCGCGCCTACACGGTCCGCGCCTGGGACCCGGCGCACCAGGAGCTGACCCTCGACTTCGTCGTCCACGGCGACGAGGGCCTGGCCGGCCCCTGGGCGGCCCGGGTGCAGCCCGGCGAGACGGTGCGCTTCCTCGGCCCCGGTGGTGCGTACGCGCCCGACCCGACGGCCGGCTGGCACCTGCTGGCCGGTGACGAGAGCGCCCTGCCGGCGATCGCGGCCGCGATGGAGCGGATGCCGGTGGGCGCGCGGGTGCACGCCTTCGTGGAGATCGACGGCCCGGCCGACGAGCAGAAGGTCGCCACCCCCGACGGGGTGGTACCGGTGTGGCTGCACCGCGGCGACCGTCCAGTGGGCGAGGCCCTGGTGGAGGCGGTGACCGGCCTCGACTTCCCCTCGGGGGACGTGCACGCGTTCGTCCACGGCGAGGCGGGCTTCGTGAAGGAACTGCGCCGGCACCTGCGCCTGGACCGGGGCGTCCCGCGGGAACGCCTGTCGATCTCGGGCTACTGGCGCCAGGGCGAGACGGACGAGGGCTGGCGCGCGATCAAGCGCGACTGGAACGCCTCGGTCGAAGCCGAACAGGACCTCCACCCCACCCGCGCCGCCGCCTGAGCCCCTGAGCCCCTGAGCCCCTGAGCCCCTGAGGGAACCTTTCCCCGGACCGGCCCCGGCCCCCGAGCCCGCGGCCCCACCGGGGAAACCCCGGCCACGCCCCCCGTGCCGAGACCCGGGCGGACCTCCGCCCACCGGCGGAGCCGAAGGGCGGGCGCGGGGGTCCGGCGGGACGGTATGCGTACGCTCCGCGTCTTCACCCGAAGGCAGCCGCCTACCCTGGTCCCTGATGACCCGCAGATCCCACGTGCCGCCCTCGCCCCTGCCCCAGCTCTCCGGCATCGACCCGGTCCGGCTGCGGCTTCCCCCCGACCCGGAGGGCAGGTGGCCGGCCCTCGGCAGCTACCTGGCCGAGCGTTATGCCGGCACCCGCGGCGCCGAGTCGATGGCCCGGCTGCTCGCCGCGGGCCGGGTCCTGGGACCCGGCGGCCGGGTGCTGCGCCCCGAGGACCCGTACGAGCCGGGCGGCTGGATCTTCTTCCACCGGGACATGCCGCCCGAGCCGCGGGTCCCCTTCCCGATCCGCGTCGTGTACCGGGACGGGCACCTGCTGGTGGTGGACAAGCCGCACTTCCTGGCGACCACCCCGCGCGGCAGCCACGTCTTCCAGACCGCGCTGGCCCGGCTCCGCGAGGAACTGGACCTGCCCGCCCTGAGCCCGGCGCACCGGCTGGACCGGATGACTGCCGGGCTGGTGATGTTCAGCATCCGGCCCGAGGACCGCGGCGCCTATCAGCTGCTGTTCCAGAACCGTCAGGTGCGCAAGGAGTACGAGGCCCTCGCGGTCCACGACCCGGCCGTGGAACTCCCCCGCACGGTCCGCAGCCACATCGAGAAGGTCCGCGGGGTCATGGCGGCGGCCGAGGTCCCCGGCGCGGAGCCCAACGCGGAGAGCCTGGTCGAACTCACCGCGGTCCGCGAGGGCCTGGGCCGCTACCGGCTCACCCCGCGCACCGGCCGCACCCACCAGCTGCGGGTGCACATGAACGCCCTCGGGCTGCCCATCCTCGGCGACCCGGTCTACCCGGTGGTCGCGGAGCCCGCCGACCCGGCCGACTACCGCCGGCCGCTCCAGCTCCTGGCGCGGACCCTCGCCTTCACCGACCCGGTGACGGGCCTGTCCCACCAGCTGGAAACGGGCCTCACCCTCCAGGCCTGGGACGACCGCCCCGGCTGGGAGACCGGCCCGTTGCCGGAAGAGACGGTCTAGGCCGGCTCCGAGACGCCCGCGATCCGCAGCGCGGCGTCCGCGGCGGCCTCCGCGAAGGCGGCCACGGGGCGGGCCGGATCGGAGCGGTGGATCAGCATGACGCCCTCGATGAGTCCGAAGACGAGGTCGTTGCGCAGCGTCAGCCCCGCCCTGTCCCCGGCCAGTTCGGCTCCGACCGAGGTCCCCTTCAGCAAGGCCCGGTAGGTGTCGCGCAGTTCGGCCCGCATCCGCCGGAACTGCCCGAAGCGCGGCCCCCGCAGCTCGGGGAGGAGGTACAGGGCGCCCAGGTCGTGCGGCCCGCCGCACAGCAGCAGGACGTCCGAGCGGCACAGCTCCCACAGCCGGCGCGCGGCCGGGCGTCCGGTCTCGGCGAGCAGCCGCCGGGACAGTGCCAGGGAGGGCGCGACCGTGGACTCCAGCAGTTCGGCGAGGAGTTCCTCCTTGCCGCGGAAGTAGTGGTACATCGTGGCCTGGCGCATCCCGGCCCGTTCGGCCACCGCCCGCGTGGTGGTGGCCGCGTATCCCCGCACCGTGAACAGCTCGGCCGCCGCGCAGAGGAGTTCCTCGCGCGGCGGCCGGCCGGTGTCCGGTCTCAGCCGGTCGGCGCGTGGCCGACCGACCCGTCTCGGTCCTTCGTCCGTTCCCCCGCTCATACGCCGATCGTCGCACAGCGCGCGGCGAATCGATCATGGCAAGAGATGAGATCCGGCCAGGCCGGGTCTCGGAGGAAGCCCCAAAAGCGCCTAGCCGACGGAGCTGTAGGCCACTACACCCCGAAGCAGTGCGTCCACGGCCTTACGGGCATTTCGCGCCACCGTGCTCCCAGCGGCCGAGGACGGCGGGGCGGAGGACGACGGGGCGGCCGCCGCGATCTGCCCGAGGACGTCGATGACCTGCTTGCACCAGCGGACGAAGTCGCCGGCCGGCATCTCCGCCTCGCGCAGCACCTCGTCCAGGCTCTTGTCGGAGGCCCACTGGTACGCCGCCCACGCGAAGCCGAGGTCCGGTTCCCGCTGGCCCACGCCCTCCGCCTGGTTGATGCGGTGCTCCTCCTCCAGCGCGTCGAGCCGGCCCCAGATGCGGACCATCTCGCCCAGCGCCGCCTTCGCCGCGCCGTTCGGCACCTTCGGTGCCACCGCGTCGTCGGACTGCCGCGATTCGAAGACCAGCGCCGATACGCAGGCGGCCAGTTCGGCCGGGTTCAGGCCCTCCCAGACCCCCTCGCGCAGGCACTCCGACGCCAGCAGGTCGAGCTCGCCGTAGAGCCGGGCGAGCCGCTTGCCGTGCACGGTGACCTCGTCCTCGCGCAGGTAGTCCAGCTCGGTGAGCAGCGCGTGGATCCGGTCGAAGGTGCGGGCGATGGTGTTCGTCCGGCCCTCGATGCGCCGCTCCAGCTGCTGGGTGTCCCGCTTGAGCCGGTGGTAGCGCTCCGCCCAGCGGGCGTGGTCCTCGCGCTCGTCGCAGCCGTGGCAGGGGTGGGCCCGCAGTGCGGCCCGCAGCCGGGCGATCTCCCGGTCGTCCGCCGCCGCGGCCCGGCCGGGCCGGTGCCGTTCGGGCGTGTGGTGGCCCGCCTTGGTGCGCAGGGCGGTGGCCAGGTCCCGGCGGGACTGCGGCGAACGGGGGTTGAACGTCTTGGGGATCCGCATCCGGTCGATGGCCTCGACCGGGACCGGGAAGTCGATCGCGGCGAGCCGCTTGACCTGCCGTTCGGCGGTGAGGACGAGCGGACGCGGCCCTTCGGTGTACTCGTGCCCGCGGTGCCCGTTGACCCGCCCGGCCGGCACGCCCGGGTCCAGGACCAGGGCGAGCCCGGCGAACTTGCCGGTCGGCACGTGGATGACGTCGCCCGGCTTGAGCCGCTCCAGGGAACCGGCGGCCTGCGCGCGGCGCTGCGCCGCGCCCTGCTTGGCCAGGTCGGTCTCGCGGTCCTTGAGGTCGCGGCGCAGCCGCGCGTACTCCTCGAAGTCGCCGAGGTGGCAGGTCATGCCCTCCTGGTAGCCCTCCAGGCCCTCCTCGTTGCGCTGCACCTGCTTGGAGATGCCGACGACGGAGCGGTCGGCCTGGAACTGCGCGAAGGAGGTTTCCAGGAGCTCGCGCGAGCGGTGCCGCCCGAACTGGCTGACCAGGTTGACGGCCATGTTGTAGGAGGGCTTGAAGCTGGAGCGCAGCGGATACGTGCGCGTACCCGCGAGGCCGGCCAGGGCCACCGGGTCCATGCCCCGCTGCCACAGCACCACCGCGTGGCCCTCGACGTCGATGCCGCGCCGCCCGGCCCGGCCGGTCAGCTGCGTGTACTCGCCGGGGGTGATGTCGGCGTGCTGCTCGCCGTTCCACTTGACGAGCTTCTCCAGGATGACCGTGCGCGCGGGCATGTTGATGCCCAGCGCGAGGGTCTCGGTGGCGAAGACGGCCTTGACGAGGCCGCGGACGAAGAGCTCCTCGACGACCTCCTTGAAGGTGGGCAGCATGCCCGCGTGGTGCGCGGCGATGCCCCGCTCCAGGCCTTCGAGCCACTCGTAGTAGCCGAGGACGTGCAGGTCCTCCGTGGGGATGGAGGCGGTCCGCTCCTCGACGATCTCACGGACCTTCAGGCGCGCCGAGTCGTCGTTGAGGCGCAGGCCCGCGTACAGGCACTGCTGGACGGCGGCCTCGCAGCCCGCCCGGCTGAAGATGAAGTTGATGGCCGGGAGGAGGTTGTCGTTCTCCAGGCGTCCGATCACCTCGGGGCGGCCGGGGGTCCAGATCCGGCTGCGGGAGCGGCGTTCGCGCTCGCGGTCGGCCTCGCGGACCATCTTGCCGCGCCGCCGGTCCTTCGGGCTGTAGGTGCGGCTGTTCTCCTCGCGGGCCATGCGCAGCAGGTCGGGGTTGACCTCCCGGCGGGCGGAGCCGCGGCCTCCGTGGTCGGACTCCTCCTCGAAGAGGTCGTAGACCCGGCGGCCGGCCATGACGTGCTGCCACAGCGGTACGGGCCGCTCCTCGGAGACGATGACCTCGGTGTCGCCGCGCACGGTGTCGAGCCAGTCGCCGAACTCCTCGGCGTTGGAGACGGTCGCGGACAGCGAGACGAGGGTCACCGACTCGGGGAGGTGGATGATCACTTCCTCCCAGACGGCGCCGCGGAAGCGGTCGGAGAGGTAGTGCACCTCGTCCATCACGACGTAGCCGAGGCCGCGCAGCGACTGCGAGCCCGCGTAGAGCATGTTGCGGAGCACCTCGGTGGTCATCACGACCACGGGAGCCTCGGAGTTGACGCTGTTGTCGCCGGTGAGCAGGCCCACCTTGTCGGCGCCGTAGCGCTTGACGAGGTCGGCGTACTTCTGGTTCGACAGGGCCTTGATGGGCGTCGTGTAGAAGCACTTGCGGCCCTGCTGGAGGGCCAGGTGCACGGCGAACTCGCCGACGATCGTCTTGCCCGAGCCGGTCGGGGCGGCCACGAGGACGCCCTTGCCCGCCTCCAGTGCCTTGCAGGCCTCGACCTGGTACGGATCCAGGTCGAATTCGTACATCTCGCGGAAGGGGGCCAGGGAGGTGGCCTCTTCGGCGGCGCGGATCCGGGCAGCGGCGTACCGCTCGGCGGGGGAGAGTTCTTCGGTCATCTTGGTATCGAGCCTACCCGCCGCCTCCGACAACAGTCGCGGTCATTTAAGTGAGCAGGCGCAGGGCTCCCGGGACGCACTCGGCGGTCACCGGCAGGGCTCCGAGCGGTTCGCCGTCCGCGTAGGCGGTGAGCCCGGGCGCCTCCAGGGTGACCTTGGCGGCCCGGTGGACCGTCACCGCCGGGTGGCCGAGGTGCGTGCCCTTGTAGACCTGCGGGAACACCCGCAGGAGGGTCGTGCGGGTGCAGTCCCCGACGACCGTGACGTCGAAGAGCCCGTCGTCGGGGACGGCGTCCGCGCAGATGCGCATCCCGCCGCCGTACGAGGATCCGTTGCCGACGGCCACCAGGGCGGCCTCGGTCTCGACGGGCGGCCCGTCGTCGAGGGTGATCCGGTAGGGCACGGGCCGGAAGGCGGCCAGTTCCAGGGCGATGGCCAGGTCGTAGCGGAAGCGGCCGAGCGGCAGCCGCATCCGGTTGCCGCGGTCGTTGACCCGGGAGTCGAAGCCGGAGCACAGGACGGTCCCGTAGAAGGCGCCGTGGGCGCGGCCGAGGTCGACCTCGCGGATCCGGCCCTCCTTGAGGGCTCCGGCGGCCAGCCGCCCGGCCCGCGCGGGTTGCCGTACGGGCAGTCCCAGCGCGCGGGCGAAGTCGTTGCCGGTGCCGGCGGCGACCACGCCGAGGGGGACGTCCGTGCCGGCCAGGGCCTGGAGCGCGAGGGAGACCAGCCCGTCGCCGCCGACCGCGATCACCGCTCCGGTGCCGCCGCGGACGGCCGTGCGCAGCCGGGCGAGCGCGTCGGCGGCGTCGGTTCCGACGACGGTCCGTACGGCGTATCCGGCCGCCCGGAGCGCGGCGGCGGCCGGCTGCGCGGCCTGCGCGCCCCGGCCGCGTCCCGCGGTGGGATTGACGAAGAGGGTGATCTCAGCGGTCACCCTGCGGAATGTACCCGTCAGGTCGCGTCGTCGTAACCGTTGATCCGCTGGCGCCCGCCGTCGGCCTGTTCGGGCAGCGTGGAGGGGGCGGCGACCGGCTCCATCGCGCCGATCGGCGCCGGGGTCAGGTCCAGCGGGGCGGCTTCGTCGTCGTCGAGGCCCGCGTCGGGGTTGTTGCGGGCGCGGCGGCGGTCGTTGACGAGGCAGACGCCGAGCGCGATGAAGTAGAGGGCCACGATCGGGGCGGCCAGCGACAGCATGGTGAGCGGGTCACCGGTGGGGGTCGCGAAGGCGGCGAAGACGGTGATGCCGAGGACCATGGCGCGCCACCAGCTCGCCAGCCGCTTGCCGGTCAGCACACCGGTGAAGTTCAGCAGGATCAGCAGCAGCGGCAGCTCGAAGGCCAGGCCGAAGACGACGACCATGCGCGTGACCAGGTCGAGGTAGTCGTCGACCGGCAGCAGGTTGCGCGCGTGATCGGGGGTGAATTCGAGCAGGATCGTGGCGGTCTGCGGGAGGATCTTGTACGCGAGGACGGCACCGGCGCCGAACAGGGGCGCGCCGATCGCGACGAAGCTCATCGCGTACTTCTTCTCGTGGCCGTGCAGGCCGGGGGCGGTGAACGCCCACAGCTGGTAGAGCCACACCGGAGCGGAGAGCACCACACCGGCGGCGAGCGAGACCTTGAGGGCGATCGAGAACGGCGCGATGAGGCCGTTGACGGTCATGTCGGCGCAGGGGCGGCCGTTGCGCTGCGAGACGACGCCGTCGGTGCAGCCGACGGAGTCCAGCATCGGCTTCAGCATGAAGTCGATGAGGTCCTTGTAGAAGAAGGCCGCCACCACGGTGATCACGAGGATCGCCAGGACCGACTTCAGCAGACGGTTTCTCAGCTCACGCAGGTGCTCGACAAGAGGCATCCGCCCTTCGGCGTCCTTGTCCGCTTTCTCCTGCTTGCGGGCAGACTTGAGCAACCCACGTCCCTTGTCTCGTTGCAGATGACTGGCGTGACGGCGGTGACCGCCGGGTGTCAGCCCTTGGAGGTGTGGTTGGGCTCGCTGACGGGACGGGCGCTGGTGACGTCACCGGGGGCGGCCTGGATGGTGCGCGGGGCCACGGGCTGCTGGGGGGCCTGGTCGGCGACCGGGGCGGACGCGGCCTGGTCCTCGGCCTCGCCGTCCTTCTTCATGGCCTTGGCCTCGCTCTTGAGGATGCGGGCCGACTTGCCCAGGGACCGGGCCATCTCGGGGAGCTTCTTGGCGCCGAACAGCAGCACGATGACAGCGATGATCAGAAGGATCTCAAGGGGCTTCAGATTGCCGATCATGTGTGTCTTCCTTCTCACCGAAACGGCTGGTTGTGGTGGCCTGGCGGCCTCCGGACCAAGATCCGGTGCCGCTCTGACATCGATCGTAACCCCCGAGGGTTAACGCCCGGCAATCCCCAGGGGTACCCGCGCTGGTGCGCGGCTTAGACGGTACGGGTCCGGCCCGGCCTTTTCCATGGGCGTGCGGCCTCGGTCGTACGGGCTCCCCGCGCGCGCCCGCCTACGTGCGGGCGGCCCCGCCCGCCCTGGCCAGGTCGGACGCGGCCCGCTCCAGGTCGCCCGAGGCCTCGGTGATCCGGCGGCTGGCCTCGGCCACCTGACCGGAGAGCCGCCGTACCTCGACGAAGACCCGGACGGCCAGGACGGAGAGGACGGCGACCCCGAGGAAGCCCAGGGCAATTGCGAGCATCGGCCACAGCATGGGCAAGAGCCTATCCCCTGCCTCAGATGCTGCGCAGAGTGCTCACGCCGCCGCCGGTCAGCAGCTCCACGATGCGCTCACCGGCCGGTTTGCGGACCTGGGCGGCGCACTCGGGACAGGTGAAGGAGTAGAAGGTGGTCCGCCGGCTGCCGCCGATGGCCAGCCGCAGGGCGCCGGCCGCGAGCTCGAAGCCCGCCCGGCACTCGGGGCAGGCGGCCTTGAAGGTGACCGGCCCGGCCGCGGCGCCCGCCGCCGGGTCCGGCGCACCGGAGGTCCGGCCCGCCCGGGGCCCAGATGTTGCCGCCATCGCTGCCCGCTCCCCCTAGACCTGTTCCCCGTACCCCGCGAGCGCCTCCGCCGCGGCCTTGCGCGCGCTCTGCGCGAGCTCCGGCGGCGACACGATCCGCCCGTCCCGTCCCAGGCGCAGCGCGAGGCGGCGCAGGGAGGCCGGGTCGGGGCTGCGCAGGGTGATCCGCAGGCCGCCGTCGGTCTGCTCCTCGGCGCTGTCGTGCGGGTAGTACTCGGCGACCCAGCGGCCGCCGGGGCCGACCTCGACGACCACTTCCGGGTCCTCGGCGGCGGGCTGGACCAGCCCCACCGACAGGTCCCGGGGCTCGATCGCGGGCGGCTCGGAACGCTCGTCGAGCAGCCGGATCTCGGCCACGCGGTCGAGGCGGAAGGTGCGCCGGGCCTCCGAGAGGTGGCACCACCCCTCCAGGTAGGTGTGGCCGACGGCGAAGAGGCGGATCGGGTCGACGGTCCGCTCGGTCAGCTCGTCCCGCGCGGGCGAGTAGTAGCGCAGCCACAGCCGGCGGCGTTCGGCGATGGCCCGGTCGACGTCGGCGAAGACCCCGCCCTCCGACTCGAAGGTCACCGAGAGCCGGGAGCTGGCGCCCGCCACCTCGCCGGCGGCGGCCTCCAGCTTCGCGGTGGCCCGCAGCAGCGCGTCGCGGTCGCTCTCGCGCAGCCCCGGCAGGGTGGACACGGCGCGGGCGGCGACGAGCAGCGCCGTCGCCTCGTCCGCGGCCAGGCGCAGCGGCTCGGCGGTGGACTCCCCGGAGGCGTCGGGGTTGCGCCACCAGATGCGCTCGCCGTCGGTGTCGATGTCGAGCAGGTCCCCGCCGCGGAAGCTGGTCCCGCACATGGGCAGCACGTCGAGGTCCGAGATGAGCTCGTCCTCGGTGATCCCGAACGCGCGGGCGACGTCGGCGACGTGCGCCCCGGGGCGCTCGCGCAGGTAGGTCACCAGGGACAGCATCCGGCGGGTCTGGTCGATGGCGTTGGCAGCCATGCTGGTACGTCTCCCCCTCAGGGCGTTGCTACGGATGTTCCGGTCAGCCCTGGGCGACGGCGCGCAGCCGGTCCACGACGTCGGCGCGCAGGTCCGCGGGCTCCACCACGACGACGTCCGGGCCGAATTCCACGAGCCAGGCGTCGAGCCCGTGCCCGTAGGGGATCTCCAGCTCGTCCCAGCCGTCCGCGCCCTCGCGGACGGCGGTGGCCTTGGCCCGCAGCGGGTAACCGGCCCCGGCGCGCAGCCGGATCAGCGCCGAGCGTTCGGCGCCCTCCCCGGCCCAGCTCGCCACGGTCTCCCGTACGGTCACCACGTCGGGCACCTCGGCGGTGTACTTCCCGGCCCGGGAGCGGACCTTGCCGGTGATCCGGGACAGCCGGAACACCCGCTCCGCGCCGCGGTCGCGGTCGAAGCCGGCCAGGTACCAGTGGCCGCGCCAGCACTCCAGCGCCCACGGCTCCACCTGGCGGGGCTCGGGGCGGGCGGCGTTGGACTTGCGGTACTCGAAGACCACGGGCCGCCGGTCCCGGCAGGCGAGCATCAGCGGCTCGAACGCCGCCTCGTGCACGGGGATGCGCGGTTCGATGGCGCTGTGCTGGCCCTCGTACGGGTCACCGGCCTCCGGCATGCCGCCGGCGCGCAGTTTCTGCAGGGCGCCGCTGGCCGCGCCCGCGAGGCGGGCCTGCTGCCAGACCTTGGCCGCGAGCCCGAGGGCGGCCGCCTCCTCGGCGTCGAGGGAGACGGGGGGCAGGCGGTTGCTGTCCCGGCGGGCCAGGTAGCCGGTTTCGCCCTCGATGTTCTCCACCGTCTCGATGACGAGGCCGAGTTCGCGCAGGTCGTCCTTGTCCCTCTCGAACATGCGGTTGAAGGACTCGTCGTTGCCCGCTTCGAGGTAGGCCTCGATGGAGCCGCGCAGCTCGCGCTTGCTGAGCGGACGTCGGGTCCCCAGCAGACACAGCGCCAGATTCATCAGCCGCTCGGCCTTGGCAATCGCCATCGACGCCTTCCCCCCGTTCTGTGCACACACTCGTGACCGCCGACCGTACCGTCCCGGCGGTCCCGGACAAAAGCGAGGGCCCCCGCCTGACGGCGGGGGCCCCTCTGCGGATCGCGGTGGCCCGGATCAGCCGACCTTGACCAGGTCGCAGACGAAGATGAGCGTCTCGCCCGGGGCGATGGCGCTGCCCGCGCCGCGGTCGCCGTAGGCGAGGTGCGCGGGGATCGTCAGCTTGCGGCGGCCGCCGACCTTCATGCCCTGGACGCCCTGGTCCCAGCCGGCGATGACGCGGCCGGCACCGAGCGGGAACTGGAGGGCGGAGCCGCGGTTCCAGGAGGCGTCGAACTCCTCGCCGGTGGAGAAGGCCACGCCCACGTAGTGCACGGAAACCTGGTCGCCGGCCTTGGCCTCGGCGCCGTCGCCCACCACGATGTCCTCGATCACGAGGTCCTTGGGCGCGTCGCCCTCGGGGAAGTCGATCTCGGGCTTCTCGAGCTGCTGGCTCACGGAACTTCTCCTCATACGTACGAAACGGTCAACCGGAACAGTCTTACATCACCGCGAGGATGTCGAGGCTGAAGACGAGCGTGGACTTGGCCGGGATGGTGCCCTGCTCCTTGTCACCGAAGCCCTGGTCCGGCGGGATGACCAGCAGGATGCGGCTGCCGGTCTTCTTGCCGACCAGGCCGTCCTTCAGACCCTTGACCGAGAGCTCGGACATCGGCCAGGTGACCGTGGAGTCCGTGGCGTACGTGCTTTCGAAGGACTTGTCGTCCTTCCAGGTCTTGCCGTTGAACTTGACGACGACGCTGTCGGTGTCCTTGACGACCGGGCCGTCGCCCTCGATCACGTAGTTCGAGACCAGCTTGCCGGGCTCGGCGACGTCCTTCGGGACGGTCACGGAGACTTCCTTGCCGTCCGTGTTGGTGCCGACCTTGGGCAGGTCCTTGTTGTCCTGCGCGACTTCCTTGCCCGTGGCCGAGGCCGGGACGGAGGCGCCCTTGACGATGTCGACGACGAAGACCAGCGTCGCGTTCGGCTTGATCTTCTCACCGGAGCCCTGGGCCCCGTAACCGAGCTCCGGGGGGATCACCAGCTCGACGCGGCTGCCGACCTTCTGGCCCTCCAGGCCCTGGTCCCAGCCCTTGATGACGGCGCCGGCGCCGATGTTCACGTCGAAGGTCTTGCCCTTGCCGAAGCTGGCGTCGAACGGCTCCTTGCCGTCCCACACCTGGCCGGAGTAGTTGACCTGGGCGATGTCGCCCTTCTTCAGCACCGGGCCCTTGCCCTCGCTGATGACCGCCACCTTCAGTTCCTTGGGAGGCGTGCCCTTGCCCTGGGCGAGGGTGGGGGTCTCACCGAACTTGGCGCCCTTCGTGATCGCGGGCACCCCGTTCGTGTTCTCGGCGGAGTCGGAGCCACTGTCTTCCCCGCAGGCCGCCGTGAGCAGCAGCATCGGTACGACAAGAAGGCCGGCAAGTCGGCGCACGTGTTCCTCAGATCTCAGACGGCTGGGCGGTCGCCCGCCACTCTAAGCCGTGACGAGGGCCCCGTACGAGATCCGTACGGGGCCCTGGCCGAGATCAGTGAGATGTCACACTTTACTGTTCTGGCATCCCGCCGCTACATCCCGGCGATCAGCTTCTCCACCCGGTCGTCGACCGACCGGAAGGGGTCCTTGCACAGCACGGTGCGCTGTGCCTGGTCGTTCAGCTTCAGGTGCACCCAGTCGACCGTGAAGTCACGCCGCTGCTCCTGCGCCCGGCGGATGAAGTCACCGCGCAGCCTGGCCCGGGTCGTCTGCGGGGGCACCGACTTGCCCTCGAAGATCTTCAGGTCGTTGCAGATCCGCGCCGCCTGCCCCTTGCGCTCCAGCAGGTAGTACAGCCCTCGCCGGCGGTGGATGTCGTGGTAGGCGAGGTCTATCTGGGCGACCCTCGGGTTGGACATGGTCATGTTGTGCTTGGCGCGGTACCGCTCGATCAGCTGGTACTTCATGACCCAGTCGATCTCGGTGCCGATCCGGTCCAGGTCCTCCGCCTCGATCGCGTCGAGGGTGCGGCCCCACAGCTCCAGGACCTGCTCCACGACCCCGGTACGGATCCCCCGGCGCTCGGCGAAGTCCAGGGCCTTCTCGTAGTACTCGCGCTGGATCTCCAGGGCGGAGGCCTCGCGGCCACTGGCCAGGCGCACCTTGCGCTGGCCGGTGATGTCGTGGCTGACCTCGCGGATGGCCCGGATCGGGTTCTCCAGGGTCAGGTCCCGCATCACGGTGCCCGCCTCGATCATGCGCAGCACGAGATCGGTGGCGCCCACCTTGAGCAGCATGGTCGTCTCGGACATGTTGGAGTCCCCGACGATCACGTGCAGGCGCCGGTAGCGCTCGGCGTCGGCGTGCGGTTCGTCGCGGGTGTTGATGATCGGCCGGGAACGGGTGGTGGCCGAGCTGACGCCCTCCCAGATGTGCTCGGCCCGCTGGCTGACGCAGTAGACCGCACCCCGGGGGGTCTGCAGCACCTTGCCCGCGCCGCAGATCAGCTGGCGCGTGACGAGGAACGGAATGAGGATGTCCGCCAGGCGGGAGAATTCTCCGTGCCGGGCCACGAGGTAGTTCTCGTGGCAGCCGTACGAATTGCCCGCCGAGTCGGTGTTGTTCTTGAAGAGGTAGACGTCGCCCGCGATTCCCTCCTCGTGCAGGCGGCGTTCTGCGTCGACGAGCAGGCCTTCGAGAATGCGCTCGCCGGCCTTGTCGTGGGTGACCAGTTCGATCAGGTTGTCGCATTCCGGTGTTGCATATTCCGGATGCGAACCCACGTCGAGGTAGAGGCGGGCGCCGTTCCGCAGGAAGACATTGCTGCTGCGGCCCCATGACACAACACGGCGGAAGAGGTAGCGCGCCACTTCGTCAGGAGACAGTCGGCGCTGTCCCCTGAACGTGCACGTGACGCCGTACTCGTTCTCCAGCCCGAAAATGCGGCGGTCCATGACTGAACATTACGCCTTCTGCCCTCTTCTGAAACCGGGTTCGAGAGCGGCGTTCCGATCAGTTTTCGGCGAACGGGTCCGACGGACCCCCGGTACGGGCCCCTTCGGGGCCCTCCACGGGACCTCCGGCGGGACCGGCGGCGGCGCCCTCCGCGGAACCCGCGACCGCCCGGCTGCGGCCCGGCGAGGCCAGCACCCGCTGAGTGGCCGTCAGGACCACCAGGGCCGCGGCCCCCGCGGCGCCCGCGACCGCGAAACCGGCCGCCGTACCGCCCAGTTCCACGGCCGGACCGGCCGCGGCCGTACCCATCGCCGCGCCCACCCCGAAGAAGGTCACCAGCCAGGAGAAGGCCTCCGTCACCGTGCCGGCCGGCGCGTGCCGGTCCACGACGATGAACGCGCACGCGATGGCGGGCGCCAGGAACACCCCGGCGAGCGCCGACAGCGCCGTCATCGCCACCGGACCCACGCTCAGCATCAGCGGCAGGTAGCACACGGCCAGCAGCCCCACCAGCAGCCGCAGCCGCCGCTCGGGAGCCCCCGCCCACTGGCGGGCGCCGTACGTGACGCCGCCGACCAGCGCGCCCAGTCCCAGGGCCGCCATCATCCAGCCGTACACCGCCGCGCCGCCGTGGTCGTCGGAGTACGCGACCGCCGCCACCGTGATGGAACCCAGCGCCGTGCCCACGAAGAAGAACGCGCCCAGCAGGGCCAGCAGCCCGCGCGAGCGCAGCGCCCCCAGCCAGTGGGCCTCGCGCGGCGCGGAGCGCCACGTACGGGACGGCTCGGAGACGACGACCGACAGCGCGCCCAGCACGCCGATGACGTTCAGGGCCACCAGCGCCACGGCCGGGGACCACAGCGCGACGAACACCGTCACCAGCAGCGGCCCGACGGTGAACATCACCTCCTGCGCCACCGCGTCCATCGCGTACGCGGCGTGCACCCGCTCCTCCTTGCCGCCGAGCACGCTCGGCCACAGGGCGCGCAGCCCGCCCTCCAGCGGCGGCGTGAACAGCCCGGCCACCACCACCGCCGTGTAGGCGGCGGCGGCCGACCCGATCCCGGCGAAGGCCAGCCAGATCATGCCGAGCGCCGAGAGCACCGCCGCGGGGAGCTGCACCCGGGGCTGCCCGTACAGGTCCACGGCCCGGCCGAGCAGCGGCTGGCCGACGGCGTTGGCCACGCCGTACGCGGCCGCGAGCGCCCCCGCCAGGCTGTAGCTGCCGCCCTCCGCCCGGACGAACATCACGATCGCGATCGACGCGATCCCGTTCGGCAGCCGCCCGACCAGCGTGCCCACGAGCAGCCTCGCGGCGTGCCGGGTCCTGAGCAGCTCCACGTACCCCGCGGCCATGTCCGCCCCCTTCTGCCCGGACCAGCCGGAGTAATACGTATAACGTGACGGGGTCATACGTACCATGTCCGCAGTCGCCCGGTCCAGCCCGCGGACCCGCGCACCCCCTCCCACCTCGCACTTCAGGAGCCCCCTGTGACGAGACCCACCAGCCGGGACGTGGCGAGCGCCGCCGGGGTCTCCCAGGCCACCGTCTCCCTCGTCCTCGGCGACAAGTGGCGCGGCCGCGTCTCCGAACGCACCGCCGGGCTCGTCCGCGACGCCGCCGCCGAACTCGGCTACCGGCCCAACCTCGCCGCCCGCAACCTCCGCCTCGGCAGCACCCGCACGGCCCTGCTGGTCGTCCCCGCCCTCACCAACGAGTTCTTCGCCCGCGTCTACACCGGCGCCGCCCGCGTCGCCGCCGAGCACGGCTTCGGCGTCGTCCTCTACCCCTCCCCCGACGGCACCGGCCCCGCCCGCGACCCCTTCGCCTCCGCCCGCGCCGCCCTCGACGGGGTCATCGCCTCCTCCATGGCCGCCGACGCCCTCGACGCCATCGGCGGCGACGGCCTCCCCCTCGTCATGCTCGACAGCGACCCCGCCTCACCGGGCGCCGCCGCCCACGTCAACCTCGCCATGGCCGACGGCATGCGCCAGGTCGCCGAACACCTCCTCGGCCTCGGCCACCGCCGCTTCCTCCACCTCGCCTCCGCCGTGGACTCCTGGACCTTCGACGTCCGCGCCGAAGCCCTGGCCACCCTCCTCCCGGCCGCCGCCGAACTGCGCACCGTACGGGCGCCCCTCACCGTCGACGGCGCCCGCAGGGCCGTGGAGGCCGCGCTGGCGGCCCCCCGGGACCGGCCCACCGCCGTCGTCTGCGACGACGACATCCTGGCCGCCGGCGCCTGCAAGGCCGCCCGCCGCCTCGGCCTGCGCGTCCCCGAGGACCTCTCCGTCACCGGCTTCGACGACCTCGCCCTGGCCACCGCGGTGGAACCCGAGCTCACCACCGTCGCCCTCCCCGCCGAACGCGTCGGAGAACAGGGCATAACCGCCCTCCTCGCCGCGCTCGACGGCGCCCCCTGGACCGCCCACGACATCCCCGTCGAACTCGTCGTCCGCGACTCCTCGGGCCCCGCCCCGGCCGCCTGACCGGCCGCCTCCGGACACGACGGAGCCCCGGCCCGCCCCCTCGGGGGCGGACCGGGGCCCTCGTACCCGGTTCCTACTCGGCGTCGTCCTCCGGCGCCTCGTCGTTCGACACGGCGTCCGCCTGGGCGGCCGCCGGAACGTCCGCCTCCAGCAGCCGCGACAGCTGCCGGCCCCGGATCCGCTTGAACTTCCGCTGCTGCGCCCGCGTACGGTCCAGCACCGCGACCTCCAGCCGCTCGGCCGGGATCGCCTTGTCGGCGCCGTTGGCCTGGCTGGACAGTGCCTGCACCGCGAGCTTCAGCGCCTCCGACAGGGTCATCCCGTCCTGGTGGCGCTGGTCGAGGAACGTGCTGATCTGCTCGGCGTTGCCGCCGACCGCGACCGAGCCGTGCTCGTCCACGATCGAGCCGTCGTGCGGCAGCCGGTAGATCTGGTCCCCGGCGGCCGTCGCACCGACCTCGGCGACGACCAGCTCCACCTCGTACGGCTTCTCACCGGCACTGGAGAAGATCGTGCCGAGGGTCTGCGCGTAGACGTTCGCCAGCCCACGGGCCGTCACGTCGTCGCGGTCGTAGGTGTATCCGCGCAGATCGGCGTAGCGCACGCCGCCGATCCGCAGGTTCTCGTACTCGTTGTACTTGCCGGCGGCCGCGAAGCCGATCCGGTCGTAGATCTCGCTGAACTTGTGCAGCGCGCGGGACGGGTTCTCGCCGACGAACACGATGCCGTCGGCGTACTGCAGCACGACAAGGCTGCGACCGCGGGCGATGCCCTTCCGGGCGTATTCCGCCCGGTCGGCCATGGCCTGCTGGGGTGACACATAGAACGGAGTCGACACCGGCTGTCCGTCCCTTTCTTCTGGGCTCCTACGGGGCGACGGATGGTCAGAGCAGGGCGGCGCGCGGGCCGTCGGGCTGCTCCAGCCGACGGTTGGTGACCGTACGGGCCAGTTCCTGCGACTGGTCGTCGGTCAGCCTGCGGAACCCCTCGTCCGTGATGACCGTGACGATCGGGTAGATGTGGCGGTACAGGTCCGGCCCACCGGTCGCCGAGTCGTCGTCGGCGGCGTCGTACAGCGCCTGCACGACCAGGGTCGTGGCCTGCTCCTCCGTCAGGTCGGGACGGTAGAGCTTCTTCATGGAGCCGCGGGCGAAGATCGAGCCCGATCCGGTGGCGGCGTAGCCGTGCTCCTCGGAGCGGCCGCCGGTCACGTCGTAGGAGAAGATCCGGCCCTTCTCCTTGGCCTCGTCGTACCCGGCGAACAGCGGGACGACGGCCAGCCCCTGCATCGCCATGCCCAGATTGCTCCGGATCATGGTGGAGAGCCGGTTGGCCTTGCCCTCCAGGGAGAGGGTCGTCCCCTCCACCTTCTCGAAGTGCTCCAGCTCCAGCTGGAACAGCTTGACCATCTCCACGGCCAGGCCGGCGGTGCCGGCGATGCCCACCGCGGAGTACTCGTCGGCCGGGAACACCTTCTCGATGTCCCGCTGCGCGATCATGTTCCCCATGGTCGCCCGCCGGTCACCGGCGAGGACGACCCCGCCGGGGAAGGTGGCGGCCACGATGGTCGTCCCGTGCGGCGCCTCGACGACACCCTCCGGCAGCTTGCGGTTGCCGGGCAGCATCTCCGGCTGGTGCGCGCCCAGGAAGTCCATGAAGGACGACGACCCCGGCGTCAGGAAGGCTGCCGGTAGACGCCCTGTGCTACGAGTGTTGGGTTCCACAGGTTTCCTTCCACGTAAGCGGCTGCACGCCGTATGACGTCCGGCCGATCCTTGAACTGCTCCCGAGGCTGCGTCGCAGCCGAAGCGCGGTACGCCTCGGACCTTACCCGTCCGATGATCGCGATCAACATGCCCGGCGGGAGCCTTCGCGACCCGGCCCCTCCGCACCCGGGGCACCGCCTTCGGCCGGACGGCGCGGTCGCCCTCACCCGCACCGTCCGCCTCGCCTTCTCACACGACCCTTCGACAGGGCCTTTGTTTCGAAGGTCGGATGGCCTTACTGGCCACCCTTTTGCACGAAGCTCCGCACGAAGTCCTCGGCGTTCTCTTCGAGCACGTCGTCGATTTCGTCGAGTACGGAGTCGACGTCGTCGGAGAGCTTCTCCTGGCGCTCCTTGAGGTCGGTCGATTCCTCGACCGCCGCCTCCTCGACCTCCTCGGTCGAGCGCGTCGCCTTCTGCTGTCCGCCGCCGGTGTCCTTGGTCGCCATGTCTACCTCACCCCGCTCGGTTCGCACGCTCACGTGGAGAGACCCCGGGATTTCGGGATCTCTCAAGATCAGACCCTACGCCGGACCCTACAAGGAGGGTCCGGCATTCGTCCCCGCAGTTGTCCAAGTGATCCGGAACAACGTCCGGCTTTCCTTCATGATTCCCTTACCGGGGCCCTTTCAGGCCCTTTCGGCGCCGCTCACTGCCCCGAAAGCACCCGCACCAGGTCCTCGGCCGTTCGACAGCGGTCCAGGAGCTCCTTGACGTGGTTCCGGGTCCCCCGCAGCGGCTCCAGGGTCGGGACCCGCTGGAGCGAGTCGCGGCCCGGGAGGTCGAAGATCACCGAGTCCCAGGAGGCCGCGGCCACGTCGTCCGCGTACTGCTCCAGGCAGCGGCCCCGGAAGTACGCCCGGGTGTCCTCCGGGGGCTTGCTCTCGGCCCGCTCGACGGCCGGCTCCTCCAGGAGCCGCTTCATCTTCCCGCGGGCGACCAGACGGTTGTACAGCCCCTTCTCGGGCCGTACGTCGGAGTACTGGAGGTCGACCAGGTGCAGCCGGGCCGCGTCCCACTCCAGCCCGTCGCGCCTCCGGTAACCCTCCAGGATCTCCCGCTTGGCGATCCAGTCCAGCTCCCCCGACAGGCTCATCGGGTCGCTCTCCAGCCGGCCCAGCACGTCCTCCCACCGAGCGAGGACGTCCTTGGTCTGGTCGTCCGCGTCGGAGCCGAACCGCTCCTCCACGTACTTCCTGGCCAGCTCGAAGTACTCCATCTGAAGCTGTACGGCGGTCAGGGTGCGGCCGCTGCGCAGCGTGATCAGGTACTGGAGGTCGGGGTCGTGGGAGACGTGGTGGAGGGTGCGCACGGGCTGGTCCACGGCGAGGTCGACGTTGATGAAGCCGTCCTCGATCATGGACAGGACGAGCGCGGTCGTGCCGAGCTTGAGGTAGGTGGAGATCTCGGAGAGGTTGGCGTCCCCGATGATCACGTGGAGGCGGCGGTACTTCTCCGCGTCCGAGTGGGGTTCGTCGCGCGTGTTGATGATGGGGCGCTTCAGGGTGGTCTCCAGCCCCACCTCGACCTCGAAGTAGTCCGCGCGCTGGCTGATCTGGAAGCCGTGCTCGCGGCCGTCCTGGCCGATGCCGACCCGGCCCGCGCCGGTCACGACCTGGCGCGAGACGAAGAAGGGGGTCAGGTGGCGCACGATCTCCGAGAAGGGGGTCTCCCGCTTCATCAGGTAGTTCTCGTGCGTGCCGTAGGAGGCGCCCTTGTTGTCGGTGTTGTTCTTGTAGAGGTGGATGGGCTGGGCGCCGGGCAGCTGGGCGGCGCGCTCCGCGGCCTCGGCCATGATCCGCTCGCCGGCCTTGTCCCACAGCACGGCGTCGAGCGGGTTGGTGATCTCCGGCGAGCTGTACTCGGGGTGCGCGTGGTCGACGTAGAGCCGCGCGCCGTTGGTGAGGATGACGTTGGCGAGGCCGATGTCCTCGTCGGTCAGCTGGCTGTTGTCGGCGGCCTCGCGGGCGAGGTCGAAGCCGCGGGCGTCCCGCAGCGGATTCTCCTCCTCGAAGTCCCAGCGGGCGCGTCGCGCCCGGTGCATCGCCGCCGCGTAGGCGTTGACGATCTGGGACGAGGTGAGCATGGCATTGGCGTTCGGGTGCCCCGGAACGGAGATCCCGTACTCCGTTTCGATCCCCATTACTCGCCGTACGGTCATGCGGCCCTCCTTGCCCGGCGGCGCTCCCGTTCGGGAGCGGCGCTCAAGTACCGCTGGTGCTCCGGTGCGTCATGTGCGGTGCCCGTCCCGCACTGCGCGACCGGCGGTACGGAAGAGCCTAGAACCACTCCGCGCTGGTGGGGAGATCATTTCAGTCATTGACTTCGCCCTGTCACCGGCCGAAAGAGGCGGGCGGTAAAACGGGCGGCTGCGGGTGCCCGGTGAGGGCACCCGCAGCCGCCCTCGTTTGTCAGAGGTACTGACCGGTATTCGCCACCGTGTCGATGGAGCGTCCCGTGTCCGCGCCTTGCTTTCCGGTGACGAGCGTGCGGATGAATACGATCCGCTCGCCCTTCTTGCCGGAGATCCGGGCCCAGTCGTCGGGGTTGGTGGTGTTGGGCAGGTCCTCGTTCTCCTTGAACTCGTCCACGCACGCCTGGAGGAGGTGGGAGACCCGGAGGCCCTTCTGGTTGTGCTCGAGGAAGGCCTTGATGGCCATCTTCTTCGCACGGTCCACGATGTTCTGGATCATCGCGCCCGAGTTGAAGTCCTTGAAGTAGAGGACTTCCTTGTCGCCGTTGGCGTACGTGACCTCGAGGAAGCGGTTCTCCTCGGTTTCGGCGTACATCTGCTCGACGACGGTCTGGATCATGCTGTGGACGGTGCCCGGCCGCGAGTCCTGGTGCTCGGACAGGTCGTCCGTGTGCAGGGGCAGCGAGGCCTTGAGGTACTTCGCGAAGATGTCCTTCGCCGCCTCCGCGTCCGGGCGCTCGATCTTGATCTTCACGTCGAGCCGGCCGGGGCGCAGGATGGCCGGGTCGATCATGTCCTCACGGTTGGAGGCGCCGATGACGATGACGTTCTCCAGGCCCTCCACACCGTCGATCTCGGCGAGCAGCTGGGGGACGATGGTGTTCTCCACGTCCGAGCTGACACCGGATCCGCGGGTGCGGAAGAGGGATTCCATCTCGTCGAAGAAGACGATGACGGGGGTGCCCTCGCTCGCCTTCTCCCGTGCACGCTGGAAGACGAGGCGGATGTGCCGCTCGGTCTCGCCGACGTACTTGTTGAGGAGCTCGGGGCCCTTGATGTTCAGGAAGTACGACTTCCCGGCGGGCTGGCCGGTCACCTCGGCGACCTTCTTGGCAAGGGAGTTGGCCACCGCCTTGGCGATGAGCGTCTTGCCGCATCCGGGCGGGCCGTAGAGCAGGATGCCCTTCGGCGGCCGCAGTTCGTGCTCCTTGAAGAGGTCCGGGTAGAGGTACGGGAGCTCGACGGCGTCGCGGATCAGCTCGATCTGGTCGCCCAGGCCGCCGATCTTGTCGTAGTCGATGTCCGGGACCTCTTCGAGGACGAGTTCCTCGACCTCGCTCTTGGGGACCACTTCGTAGACGTAGCCGGAGCGGGGTTCGAGCAGCAGGGCGTCGCCGGGGCGGATGGTGATGTCCAGGAGCGGCTCGGCGAGCCTCACCACCCTTTCCTCGTCGGTGTGCCCGACCACCAGGGCGCGCTCGCCGTCCTCGAGGATCTCCTTGAGGGTGACGATGTCCCCGGCCCGCTCGAACTCCATGGCCTCGACCACGTTGAGCGCTTCGTTGAGCATGACCTCCTGGCCGCGCCGGAGGTGCTCCGGTTCGACGCTGGGGCTCACGTTCACGCGGAGCTTGCGGCCGCCGGTGAAGATGTCGACGGTGCCGTCCTCGTTCGCCTGAAGGAAGACACCGAAGCCGGCCGGCGGCTGTGCGAGCCGGTCGACTTCCTCCTTGAGGGCCACGATCTGGTCGCGGGCCTCACGGAGGGTATTCGCCAGTCGTTCGTTCTGCGCGGAGACGCCTGCCAGATTCGTCTGGAGCTCGACGATCCGCTCTTCGAGAATCCTCGTGTGACGCGGAGAGTCGGCGAGCTTACGTCGCAGGACGGCGATTTCCTGCTCGAGATAGGCAACCTGGCCAGCGGGGTCCTCAGACCCTCGCCCGGGCCGGATGCCGCGGTTGATGTCGTCGTCGTGGGCTGCCACGGTCCTCACCTCCTCCAAGGGGAGCTGGACGCTTCCTGACCCTACCTGGGCTGGTGGTGATTGAAACCCCTAGATCACAAAGACGGTAGAGGTGTGTCCGATCTTCACCCTTGCGTACTCCCTCACGCCAAGGAAATACCCACCCATCAACATCGGAAAGCAGCCGGTTGTAAGGTCGAACTGTTCAACACCCGTCAGAGCTCGCGCGACTTGCCTCGAGTTGTGGCCGGGGCGGATCACTCAGAGCAGGAAACGGCAGGAGATATGACCGTGCAGCAGGAGGCCCCGGCGGGTGGTTCCGGCGAGGCCGGACAGCCGCTGGAGGTCTGGATCGACCAGGACCTCTGCACCGGGGACGGCATCTGCGTGCAGTACGCCCCGGAGGTGTTCGAGCTGGACATCGATGGTCTGGCGTACGTGAAGAGCCCCGAGGACGAGCTCCTCCAGGAGGCGGGGGCGACCACTCCGGTTCCGCTGACGCTGCTCCGGGACGTGGTCGATTCCGCGAAGGAATGTCCGGGTGACTGCATCCACGTAAGGCGCGTTTCGGACAGGGTCGAGGTGTACGGCCCCGACGCCGAGTGACGGTTCAAACACTTCCGGCGGACGAGTCCGTCAGCTCCTGGCGGAATTTCCCGCCCGTCCAGCGCCACTTGGCGAGCTGTTTCACATCGGGGCTGTAGCGCGGAACCTCCGGCGAGGAGTATCCGAGGAGACTGGCGGTGACGACGCCGTCGCGCACGGTGAGATCGGCGGCGGTCTGCCGCCTGGCCGGTTCGAGCAGGGTGGCCACGACGCGGGGGGCCGAGCCCGCCGCCGGGTCCTGGACGAGGACGTAGACCGCGTGGGGCGGGGTTCCGGAGCCGGCCTCGCAGCGTACGGCGGCGACCGTCTCGGGGCGGCCGTCGCCGTCGAGATCCCCTTGGGCGGTGGCCGTGACGGCCTGCGGGGCGCCCTTGCAGTCGAGGGGGTACGCGACCGCCCGCGCGTCGGGTGCGCCGGCCTGCGGGCCGCTCCCGGCGGCGGCTCCCAGGGAGGCTCCCGGGGCGGCCGCGGGGGTGGCTCCGGTGGCGGGCCCCGGCTGGAGCAGGCCCGCGCCGGCTATGACGGCGGCCACGGCCGAGGCCGTGGCGACCCAGTGGACGGGCCGGGCGCGGCCGTGCGCCAGGGTTTCCGATGTGGGCTCCAGCTCGGTGGGGCTGTGCAGCACGCGGGGTGTCTCCTGTGCGAAGGGTGACGGGGAGCCAGCATCGTGCCACACCTCACACGGCGGTGGAACGGGCGGGTCCGGACCGGCCGGGCGGTGTTCGGGCCACAACGAAAAGGCGCTGCGGCGCAGTTCCCTGATCGTCGGGGGAACTGCGCCGCAGCGCCTTCGTGTTGAGCGGGCCGGGCCCGGCGGGGGTCCCGGTGGAGCGGCTACGCGGAGCGGTCGCTGCCGGGGCCGTCGTAGTCCTCGCCGTAGGCGCCCTTGGAGGGGCGCCGGCGGCGCATCGGGGGCTCGACGCCGTCCGCGAGGCGGCGGGCGGTGACGAGGAAGCCGGTGTGGCCGATCATCCGGTGGTCGGGCCGGACCGCGAGGCCCTCCACGTGCCAGTTGCGGATCATCGATTCCCAGGGCTGCGGCTCGGCGTAGCAGCCGAACTCGCGGATGGACTCGACGGTGCGCGAGAGCTGGGTGGTCGTGGCGACGTAGCAGCACAGGATGCCGCCGGGGACCAGGGCCTTGGAGACGGCCTCCAGGCACTCCCAGGGGGCGAGCATGTCGAGGATCACGCGGTCGACGTCGGTGTCGGACAGGTTGTCCTGGAGGTCGCCCACGGTCAGCTGCCACGCGGGGTGCGGGCCGCCGAAGTAGCGCTCGACGTTGGCGGTGGCGATCTCGGCGAAGTCCGCGCGGCGCTCGTAGCTGTGGAGCATGCCCTGGTCGCCGATGGCGCGCAGCAGGAAGCTGCTCAGGGAGCCGGAGCCCACTCCTGCCTCCACGACGCGGGCGCCGGGGAAGATGTCGGCGAAGGCCAGGATCTGGCCCGCGTCCTTGGGGTAGACCACGGCGGCACCGCGGGGCATGGACAGGACATAGTCGGGGAGCAGGGGACGCAGCGCGAGGTATGCGACGTTGCCCGTGGTACGGACAACGCTGCCCTCGGGGGCGCCGATCAGCTCGTCGTGCGGGAAGGAACCCTTGTGGGTGTGGAAATTCTTCCCGGCTTCGAGCGTGAACGTGTAGTGGCGGCCCTTGGGGTCGGTGAGCTGAACCTGGTCCCCGACCTCGAAGGGCCCGCGTCGGCGGGCGGCACCGGTCGGTTCGGACATGTGACCAGTGTATTGGCTTCAGGACTGGGGCCGCGCCATGGCCTTCACGAAGGCCTTCTCGACGTCGAGGGTGGACAGGACGCCGTAGATGGAGCCGCCGGTTTCGAGGACGAGGTACTCGGTGGCGGGGGTGGCGCGGAGGTGGTCGAGGAGTTCCTCGCCGGTGAGTTCCGCGGAAACCTTCATGCCGTCGGTGAGGTCCTGGGCG
Source organism: Streptomyces sp. NPDC006512 (assembly GCF_040611935.1). Lineage (NCBI taxonomy): Bacteria > Bacillati > Actinomycetota > Actinomycetes > Kitasatosporales > Streptomycetaceae > Streptomyces > Streptomyces sp. NPDC006512. The sequence goes on from NZ_JBEXPG010000065.1 coordinate 44,348, forward strand.
AGGGTGCTGACGGCGACCCAGGGGCGGCGGTGTTCGGGTACGGAGGCGATGGCGGTCTCGCGGACGATGGCGACGGGGTCGCCGAGTCCGTCGACGACGACGAGGGCGCGGGCTCCGGCGTCGTTGGCGCGGCGGAGGGCCTCGGAGAGCGGGGTGGCGTTCTCGACGGGGATGGCCCGCCGGGTGAGGGCGCGGGCCTGGAGTTCGGGGAGGTGCTGTCGCAGGCGGGCCATGCGCAGGCTGTTGCCGGCGCCGGTCCAGATGATGGCGGCCAGGATCGCGGCGAGGAGCGCGTCCATGACGGTGTTCATGCCGCCGATCTCGTCGGTGCGGTTGCCGAGGATCCCGGTGTGGGTGAGCAGCGGCAGGCCGAGGAGGACGGCGACGGCGAGGCCGCGGCCGACCCAGGCGGCGGCGACGGTGCCGGCCATGGGCTTGCCGGTGATGCCCCAGATGACGGCGCGGAGCATGCGGCCGCCGTCGAGGGGGAGGCCGGGGAGCAGGTTGAAGGCGGCGACGAGGAGGTTGGAGATCATCAGGCCCGCGAGGAGGACGCCGGGGACCGTGGCGGGGTCGACGGCCTTCATGCCGAGGTAGAAGATCCCGGTGAGGCCGAGGGAGAGCAGGGGGCCGACGAAGGCGAGGACGAACTCGCGGGCGGGTGTCTCGGACTCCTTCTCGATCTCGGAGACTCCGCCGAAGAACTGGAGCTGGATGCGGCGCACGGGGAGCTTGAAGCGGAGCGCGGCGATGGTGTGGGCGAGCTCGTGGACGAGGACCGAGGCGTAGAAGGCGACCGCGAAGAAGAGGGAGACGAGGTAGCGGACCGGGCCGAGGCCGGGCAGGATCCGGTCGAGCTGGTCGCCGAAGACCCAGGTGATGAGGGCGGCGACGAGGAACCAGCTGGGGGAGACGTAGACGGGCACGCCGAAGGGGCGGCCCATGAGGATCCCGCCGCCCGGATCGGAGCGCTTGGGTGCGCGCTCGCCGGTTTCGTCGGTGTCTGCCACGGCTTTCCTTCGTTCGGTGCTTGTGCTTCCAGTGTGGTTCAGGTGCTGTTGTTGCGGGGTGTGATGCTCCGATCATGCAGTGCGAGGGGGCCCGGCGTCGATGGTATGCGCGTGCTGTCGGCGGCGGGCCGTAGGGTTTCACGCATGACGACGAGTCCCGGTGCCGTGCCAGGCGCTGCCGATGCCGGCGTGGCGCCGGTCGCCGCGGCGCCCAGTTCCCTGTCGCCCTCGCGGGCCGGCGATTTCATGCAGTGCCCGCTGCTGTACCGGTTCCGGGTGATCGACAAGCTGCCGGAGAAGCCCAGTGCCGCCGCTACCCGCGGGACGCTGGTCCATGCGGTGCTGGAGAGGCTGTTCGACCATCCGGCGGAGGAGCGGACGGCGCCGCGGGCGAAGGCACTGATCCCGGGGCAGTGGGACCGGCTGCTGGAGTCGAAGCCGGAGCTGGCGGAGCTGTTCCCGTCGGGGGACGAGGGGGCGGGGCTGGCGCGCTGGCTGACGGAGGCCGAGGCGCTGGTGGAGCGCTGGTTCACGCTGGAGGACCCGACGCGGCTGGAGCCGGTGGAGCGGGAGTTCTTCGTGGAGACGGAGCTGGAGTCCGGGCTGCGGCTGCGCGGGATCATCGACCGGGTGGACGTGGCGCCGACGGGCGAGGTGCGGATCGTCGACTACAAGACGGGCAAGGCGCCGAGGCCGGAGTACGCCGAGGGCGCGCTGTTCCAGATGAAGTTCTACGCGCTGGTGGTGTGGCGGCTGAAGCAGGTGGTGCCGCGGCGGCTCCAGCTGGTGTACCTGGGCAGCGGGGACGTGCTGACGTACGACCCGGTGATCGCGGATCTGGAACGGGTGGAGCGGAAGCTGCACGCGTTGTGGGAGGCGATCCGGGAGGCGACGGAGACGGGTGAGTGGCGGCCGCGGCCGACCAAGCTGTGCGGCTGGTGTGATCATCGCTCGGTGTGTCCGGAGTTCGGGGGGACTCCCCCGGTCTATCCGCTGACCGTCGTCCCGAGGGCGGCGGAGCGGCCCGCGGGTGTCCCCGGTGATCGCCCGGCGGAATCCTGATCTTCCGATCAGGGCAGAATGGGCGGCGTCCGCCGATGCTGCCGTCCGACGAATACGAGGTACACCCCGTGGCCATTCGCGTCCTGCTGGTCGACGACCAGCCACTGCTGCGCACCGGGTTCCGGATGATCCTGGAGGCCGAGCAGGACCTGGCGGTGGTGGGCGAGGCCGGGGACGGTCTGCAGGCGCTGGACCAGGTGCGGGCGCTGCAGCCCGACGTGGTGCTGATGGACATCCGGATGCCGCGGATGGACGGGGTCGAGGCGACGCGCCAGATCACCGGTCCGGAGCGGAACGGGCCGGCGAAGGTGCTGGTGCTGACGACCTTCGACCTGGACGAGTACGTGGTGGAGGCGCTGCGGGCGGGGGCGAGCGGGTTCCTGCTGAAGGACGCTCCGGCGAACGAGCTGGTGCAGGCGATCCGGGTGGTCGCGGCGGGCGAGGCGATGCTCGCGCCGAGCATCACGCGGCGGCTGCTGGACAAGTACGCGGGGCACCTGCCGTCGGGTGAGGACAGCGTGCCGGACACGCTGGGGACGCTCACGGAGCGCGAGGTCGAGGTGCTGAAGCTGGTGGCCCGGGGGCTGTCGAACGCGGAGATCGCGGCGGACCTGTTCGTGAGCGAGACGACGGTCAAGACGCACGTGGGCCACGTGCTGACGAAGCTGGGCCTGCGCGACCGGGTCCAGGCGGCGGTGTACGCGTACGAGTCGGGCCTGGTGCGTCCGGGCGCCACGCCTTAGGCCGTCCCTTCCGGGTACGGGAACGGGCCGGCGGCCGCGCGGAGCGGCTGCCGGCCCGTTCTCTTGCCCGGGGAGGGGCTCAGCCCTTGCTGATCTCCCAGAAGCGGAAGACGGTCGAGGCGTCGAGGGACCACTGCAGGCCGGTCACGTTCTGGCGGGTGACGGCGTACTGCTTGCCCTGCCAGAGCGGGAGGATCGGGACCTCGTCGGCGACGATGTCCTGGAGCCGGTTGTAGTCCATGTTGGCCGCGGTGCGGTCGGACTTCGCGGAGGTCGACGGGATGATGGTCCCGCTGATCTCCTTGTTGTCGTAGTTGTTGTGCAGGACGTTGTCCGGTCCGAAGAACGGCTGGGTGAAGTTGTCGGCGTCCGGGTAGTCCGGCACCCAGCCCTTCACGTAGATGCCGTACTTGCCGTCCTGGATGTCCTTCTCGTACTGCTCGAACTCGACGGACTTCATGTCGGCCTCGAAGAGGCCGCTGTCGTTGAGCTGCTTGGCGATGACCTGGAACTGCTGGTCGGTCGAGGGGCCGTAGCGCGACGGGGTCGAGTAGAGGGTGACCTTGACCTTGTTGTTGATGCCGGCGGCCTTCAGGACGGCCTTGGCCTTCTCGGGCTGCGGGCTGCCGCCGTAGCGGTCGAAGAACGGGGTGGTGTGTCCGGCGATGCCGGCCGGGACGATCGAGTAGAGCGGGGCGGCGGTGCCCGCGTACACGTCCTTGACGAGTGCCTCGCGGTCGACGAGGTAGGCGATGGCCTTGCGGACCGGCAGCTTGCCGACGACGGGGTCGCTGACGTTGAAGACCATGTGCTCGACCTCGGCGCCCGTGCCCTGGACGACGTCGACCTTCTGGTCGCCGGTCTTGGTGGAGGCGAGGCCGGCGATGTCCTTGGCGGCGAGGCCGCGGAAGGCGAAGTCGACGTCTCCGCTTTCCAGGACGGTCTTGAGGGCGGCCTGGTCGCCGTTGAAGAACTTCAGCGTGACGCCGGTGTTCTTGGCCTTGGCCTTGCCGCTGTAGGAGTCGTTGACCGAGAAGCTCGCGCTCTTGTCGCTGAAGGAGTCCAGCTTGTAGACGCCGGAGCCGACGGCCTTGTTGTCGCTGCGGAGCTTGTCGGCCGGGTACTCGCGGTGGTCGACGATGGCGCCCGCGCCCGAGGCGATCTTGCTGGGGAAGGTCGCGTCGGAGGTCTTCAGGCGGAAGACGACGGTCTTCTCGTCGGGGGCCTCGATGGACGCGATCGAGCCCAGCATGACGGCGGGACCGTTGTCGTCGTTGATCTTCAGCGTGCGCTCGAAGGAGAACTTGACGTCCTTCGAGGTGAGGCTGTTGCCGTTGCTGAACTTCAGGCCGCTGCGCAGGGTGCACTTGAACACCTTGCTGTCACCGCCCTCGAAGTTGCAGGCCTGGGCGGCGTCGGGCTCGGGCGTGGTGCCGCCCTTCGGGAAGCTCAGCAGCGACTGGAAGACGTTGTTGAAGAGCAGCCAGGAGCCCGGGTCGTAGCCGGAGGCGGGGTCGGTGGACTTCACCTTGTCGGATATGCCCATCACGACGCCCTTGCCGCTGCCGGCGTTCGAGCCGTCGGTCGAACCGCAACCGCTGAGCAGCGCGGCGGCGGTGGCTGCGCCGAGCGGGGCCGCCAACCACTGGTTACGTCGGTTCACGCGAGTGTCCTTCTCAGTCTTGTCTGAACGTTGCGCCGGCCTGCGACTCCCGCTGCCGGTTGTTGCCGGTCTCAGCCGCTGACACCCCGGCCGAGTTCCCACAGCTGGAGGTCGGAGATGGCGTTGACCGACCACTCCACTCCGGTGATCCCATCGCGTGCGGCGACGTACTGCTTGCCCTGCCACAGGGGCAGGACGGGTACGTCCTCGGCCACGATGTCCTGCATCTCCGTGATCGCGGGGGCGGCGACGTTGCGGTCGACCGCGCGCCGGGATTCGGGGATGAGCCTGGTGCGCACCGTCGGGTTCGCGTACGGCGTGCCCAGGAAGTTGTCCTGCTCCAGGAACGGGGCGAGGAAGTTGTCGGCGTCCGCGTAGTCGGGGAACCAGCCGAGCCCGTAGGCGGCGTAGTCGCCCTTCTTCTGCGCGGGCCGGAAGTCGGCCCAGTCGGTGCCCTGGACGGTGATGTCGAACAGCCCGGTGGAGTTGAGCTGGGTCTTGAGGGCCTCGAACTCGGCGGCGGTGCCGTCGCCGTAGTGGTCGGCGGTGTAGTTCAGGGTCAGCTTGACCGGGGTCTTGATCCCGGCGTCCTTGAGGAGCGCGGCGGCCTTGGGGGTGTTGGCCTCGCCGTACTTGTTGAAGAACGAGTTGACGTGCCCGGTGACGGTGGTGGGGACCAGCGAGTACAGGGGCTGCGCGGACTTGCCGTAGACCTTGGAGATCACGTTGTTGCGGTCGACGGCGGCGGCGAGCGCCTGGCGCACGGCCTTGTCCTTGACGACCGGGGCCTCGGTGTTGAAGCCGATGTAGCGGATCTCCAGACCGGGCATCGGGACGAGCTTGACGCCCTTGGGGGCCTTGGCCGAGAACTCGGTGATCTGGGCGGGCGACAGGGTGCGGGAGACCATGTCGATGGATCCGCCGGTCAGGGACTTGCCCATGGCGGCGGAGTCGGCGAAGGTGCGCAGTTCGACCTTGTCGTTCTGCAGCTTGATGTCGCCCTTGTAGTGCGGGTTCTTGGTGAAGACGGCGCGGACGAGGTGGTTGTCCTTGACCTCGGCCTTCATCGTGTAGGGGCCGGAGCCGTCCACGGAGAAGCCCGGGCGGAGCTTCTTGGCCTCGTAGTGCTTCTCGCTGACGATGCCCGCGGCGGGGGTGGAGAGCTTGTAGGGGAAGGTCGCGTCCGGGGTCTTCAGGTGGAAGACGACGGTGTCGGCGCCCTTCGTCTCGACGTTGTCGAGGGTCGAGAGCAGCGAGGAGGGGCCGTTCTCGTCCTTGATCGCGAGGACGCGGTCGATGGAGAACTTGACGTCCTTGGCGGTGAGCGGGTCGCCGCTCGCGAACTTCAGCCCGGGGCGCAGGGTGCAGCGGTAGCTCTCGTTGCCGGTGTCGGTGAAGCGGCAGTCGGAGGCTGCTTCGGGGACGGGCTGGCCGCCGCCGCGCGGGGTGTGCATCAGCGTCTGGACGGTCTGGCGCAGGACGTTCCAGGCGCCGGCGTCGTAGGCGTACGCGGGGTCGAAGGGGGCGGGGGCGTAGTCGGCAGCCTCGAACCGGTCGGTGGTGCCGACGACGATCGCTCCGGATCCCGCTCCTCCGGTCGCCGTGCCGCAGGCGGCCAGCGTGGGGGTGAGCAGTCCGGCCGCGGCCGTCAGCACCATGGTCTTGCGGTTCATTCTGGAAGTACTCCCTCACCCGGCACTTGCTCAAAGCGGCGTAGAGGGCACTGCGCGGCGGTCGCCCGTTCAGGGCGGAACGATCGGGCCGGTGTTTGACGATCGGTCCACGCGCGGACCGGCCACAGGGGTGTGTGTCCGGTCCGGCAGAGGTGCGGCGTAGTGCCCGCGTCGACATTAGTGGCCTGGGACGGGATGGCTGGAACTGGCAGGAGTTGGGGCGTAATCGCACGGTGATGGGTGCGGACTGACCGCTCACACCGGAGACTTCGCAGATGGGGTCAGGAGCTGATCAATCCGGACACATGGGGAGCCCTCGGGGCCTCCGGGATGGCCCGGTGAACGCTCTGCGGGTGACCAAGGTCACCCGTCACAACTGTTCCCTGAAGCGTGGAATTTCGGCCTCCGGGGCCGGGCACGGAAGATCCTCCGCCAGGACCTCCGACCCACCCCCATTCCGTTCGGTACGGAGCGTGCGCGCTCAGTTCATGGGAGTGATGAGGGAGCGCAGGAAGGTCAGGTCGACGTCCTCCAGCGAACGTACGACGGTCCGGCCGGGCGCGGGTTCGATCCGGCCGACGGAGGGGATGGCCACGACCCGGCAGCCGGCGGCCTCGGCGGCGGCGACGCCGGTCGCGGTGTCCTCGATGACGGCGCAGCGCGAGGGGTGCGCGCCGAGGGCGCTGGCGGCGAACAGGTACGGGTCGGGGTGCGGCTTGGTCCGGGGGACCTCGTCGCCGGCGACGGTCATGGTGAACCGGTCGCGGCCGAGGGTGAGGAGGACCTGGTCGATGACGCGGCGGTGGGAGGCGGAGACCAGGGCGGTGGGGACGTTGTTGCGGGCGAGCTCGGCCAGCAGGCGCTCGGCGCCGGGCATGAGCGGGACCTGGTCGGCGATCCGCGCCTCGAAGCGCTCGTTGAGGAGCACGCTGAGCTCGGCGAGCCCGATGGCGGCGCCGGTGGACTCGATGAGGAAGGCGGCGCTGCGGCTCATGGGGCCGCCGACGACGACGTCCCGCCAGGCCTCGTCGAGCCGGTGCCCGAGCTCATGGAAGATCTCGGCCTCGATCTCCCACCAGAAGCCCTCGGTGTCGACGAGGGTGCCGTCCATGTCCAGCAGCACCGCCTGCAGGGCGTGCCCGTCGGCCGTGCGGGTGACGGGGGCGGGAACGGTGCTGGTCAATGCGCACGCCTCTCTCAGGGGACGATAAGGCCGGTCACCTCGACCCGTGGGGACGTGCCCCGGGGAACAGGTGACCGGCCTGTATGGGACCGACCAGTGTACGCCGATCCGCCTCAGCGTGCGTTGAAATACTTCGCTTCGGGGTGGTGGATGACGATGGCGTCGGTGGACTGTTCGGGGTGGAGCTGGAACTCCTCCGAGAGGTGGACGCCGATGCGCTCCGGCTGGAGGAGGTCGGCGATCTTCGCCCGGTCCTCCAGGTCGGGGCAGGCGCCGTAGCCCAGGGAGAAGCGGGCGCCCCGGTACTTGAGGTCGAACATGTCCTCGACGGCGGCCGGGTCCTCGCCGCCGAAGCCGAGCTCGGCGCGGACGCGGGCGTGCCAGTACTCGGCCATGGCCTCGGCGAGCTGGACGGAGAGGCCGTGCAGCTCCAGGTACTCGCGGTAGGAGTCGGACTCGAACAGCTTGGCGGTGGCCTCGCCGATCTTCGAGCCGACGGTGACGACCTGGAGGCCGACGACGTCGGTCTCTCCCGACTCCTCGGGGCGGAAGAAGTCCGCGAGGCACAGGCGCCGGCCGCGGCGCTGGCGCGGGAAGGTGAAGCGGGTCCGCTCGTTGCCCTGCTCGTCGAGGATGATCAGGTCCTCGCCCTTGGAGACGCAGGGGAAGTAGCCGTAGACGACGGCGGCTTCGAGGAGGTTCTCGGTGTGCAGCTTGTCGAGGAGGCCGCGCAGCCGGGGCCGGCCCTCGCTCTCGACGAGCTCCTCGTACGTCGCTCCGCCCGCGCGGGCCTGCTTGAGGCCCCACTGCCCCTTGAACAGGGCGCCCTCGTCGAGCCAGGAGGCGTAGTCCTTGAGCGGGATGCCCTTGACCACGCGGGTGCCCCAGAACGGCGGGGTGGGGACGGGGTTGTCGACGGCCACGTCGGAACGGCCGCCCGTCTCCTCGGGCTCCTCCACCTGGAGGGCGGGGGTGTCGCGCTTGGGCACCCGCCGCTGCTTGAGTTCGGGCAGGGCCGCGCCCGGGACGCCGCGCTTGACCGCGATCAGGGCGTCCATCAGCCGCAGACCTTCGAACGCGTCGCGGGCGTAGCGGACTTCGCCCTCGTAGATCTCGTGGAGGTCCTGCTCGACGTAGGCGCGGGTCAGGGCCGCGCCGCCCAGGATGACCGGGTAGTCGGCCGCCAGCTTGCGCTGGTTCAGCTCCTCCAGGTTCTCCTTCATGATCACGGTGGACTTCACGAGGAGACCGGACATGCCGATCACATCCGCCTTGTGTTCCTCCGCGGCTT
>NZ_JBEXPG010000066.1:0-51810 GCF_040611935.1 Streptomyces sp. NPDC006512
CCACCAGAGAATCTTCACCGCGAAACCGGCACCGAAAAGAAGCAGAGCGAGCAGAAGAACGAGAAGCAGGGGAACCATAGTTATCAACCTCCAGACAACCGAATGCCCCCACACCCCCCACCCATGCACGGGAAACTTACCTGTTTCTTATCAGCGCGGACGGGAAAACGTACGGCCCCGCATTTGCCGTTCTGAGCGAGGGAGAGGAGCCCTCCGACGGAGGGCACGCCCACCTGCTTCCGGCCCACAGTGCCTCTACGCCTTGATTGGTGCGGCGGACCTGGCGGCCCGCTCGACCTTCGCGAAGTAGGCCGCGCGGGCTTCTCCGTCGATCTGCTCCTCGTGTTCGGGGCGCAGCCCGGTCCGGCCGTCGAGGCCCTCGCGCAGGATGTCGGCGTGCCCGGCATGCCGGTTGGACTCGCCGAGGACGTGGACCAGGATGGCGAACAGGTTCGTGTTGGGATGAGGCTCCGGCCACCACGGCACGTGGCCGGGGGCGTCGAGGGGAAGCTCGTTGATCGTCGCGTCCGAGTGTTCCCACGTGCGCTGGTAGAACCCGATGATCTGACCGCGGGTCTCGTCCTCGGCCGCCCACAGATCGCTGCCGTTGTAGTCCTGCCACCGGGGCAGCGGTTCCGGGGAAGGGCGGTCGAAGACCTCGCCGAAGTACCTGGCTTCGACGGTGGCCACGTGTTTGACCAGGCCGAGGAGGTTGGTCCCGGTCGCTGTCAAAGGCCGGCGGGCGTCGTATTCGGACAGGCCGTCGAGTTTCCAGAGCAGCGCTTTGCGGTCCCGCCGCAGTCTCCCGTGCAGGTTGTCTTTCGCGAACTCATCGATCATGCGGCATGAGCCTGCCATGGGCTGCTCGTGGTCTCAAGATCCCGTACGTGGTCCGCGACGTGATCCCGACCGACCGGATAGTTGGCCCGCGGGAGTAGGCCCGAAGCGAGCCTCCCCTTTTCGCGTGCTCGCGCACACGGCCCGGTCGGGAATCCGGATCGGGTGCAGGAGCACGGGCGGCATGGGTCCCAGCGTCGTCGCTGGTCACTCGTCGTTCAGGGCAGTGGGGCCCAGGGGTCGTCGTTGGGTTCGGGCTCTTCGGGATGGAGCATTCGGCGTACGCACCGCAGGAGGCCCGGTTCACCGGCTCCCGCAGCGGCGGTCATCCAGGGCAGGGCGCCCATGGCGTGGGCGCGTTCGCCAGTGGCGAGGGCATCGACGGTGGCGTGCAGGGCATCGGGAGCGGGTTCGTCGGTGAGGCAGAGCCAGCCGATCGCAGCGGCCAAGCGGACCTCCGGGGGCTGCGTCCGGTCTTGCCACTGCTCGCGGATCCACGTGGTGGTCGGCGGGTGCGGGTGGGCGCGGGTCGTCTCGGCGGTGGCGAGGACCAGCGCGGCGCGGACCATGGGGTCCCGCTCCGTGATGAGCCGGGTGGCGAGAGCGGTTCGGACCGTGTGGTCCAGGTCGGCGGTGGTGGCCAGGGCGTAGGCGGCGTCGATCCGGGTGGCGGGGTCGGAGTCGTGGAGGAGGGGCAGGAGCGCGGGGGTTTCGGTGGTGAGCGCGGCTCGGGCTGCGGCTACCGACCAGCCTGCCGGGTAGCCGGTCACTTCGACGCCGTAGTCGTCGTAGTCGTCGTGGCCCTCGTGCTGGGTGCCGGCGCGGTGCAGGAGGAACTCGCCGCGGGAGGCGACACCGGTGTGTCGGGCGCGAGCCGGACCGGCCAGTACGCCGAGAGCTTCGGCCCGGTGTGGATGGTGGATGTCGGTGGCGACCGGGATCAGGAATGGTACGGCGACGGCCGCGGCGGCCCTGCTGTCATCGGCGCACATGCCGCACAGCACGCCCATCGCTTCGCGAACGGACCCACCGTCGGTGTACAGCTGGCGAACGGCCTCCCTGACCGTGTCCCCGTGGGGGAAGTTTCCCCAGGGAACGTCGTCGAGAGCAGGTCCGTGCTCGGTCTCGGGCCGGATGGTGGCCACCACCGCCCGGACATCGAACGGGCCTCCCGCGAACGTGGCCAGGTCCGCCCCATCCACCAGAACCCGGCACATCGCGAAGGCCGGGTCGGTCCGCCACGCCTCCACACCGACACCCCCACCGTCGACTCTCCAAAGAATCGATCATGGCTTTGAGTTGGCACCTTTCGCCAACGCGGTCGCTCAGCGCGCTCCTGCGGCTGCCGTCGGTCGGCCTGCGAGCGGTTGGCTACGCCGGCTCACATGTCCGGCAGGACGAGGAAGACCTCGGAGAACGTGAGGCCGTGCCGGTCGGTCACCAGCCCGCACGGGCAGCCCAGGGTCACCAGACGCCAGTCGCAGGCCACCGTCCAAGGGCCGTCCGCGTTCACGCACCTGGAGCAGCGGAAGGTATCGGCCGTCCATACGTCGCGTGTGGGCCTCCCGTAGTGCCGGAACCGGCCCGCGTACTGGACCTGCCAGGCAACGGCTGCGGGCGTGCGTGGAGCGGCCCCGGGCGGACTCGGGGCCGCCAGTGAGGTGAACAGCGAGATCAGGTCGGGTAGGAGGGCTTCACCCGCCGCGGTCGGCGGGACCGGCAAGCCGTCCGCGGTGCCCTGGGGAGTCGGGTAGCGCGGAGCCGCCGCAGCGGGCGGCGGATTCGGGGTGGCGAACCAGGGGAGGAAGGCGCGTGCGACAGCGGCCAGAAGGGCGGCGGTCGGCCGGCTGACCGCACCTGCGTCGAGGGGGTGGACCGCCGTGCGCCAGATCCGCTGGAGCCGCCGATCCCGATCCACGGCCCGCACCCCTGCGCTACCGACCCCGCGCGTGGGGAGTGGGGCGGCGAGACGGGCCAGGACCTTGGCCGCCGCGTCGGTGTCCTCGGCGGCAGGGTGCCACTCCCCTACCGCCGGCAACGGTCGGGCACGGCCCGACTCGCGGGACAACGCGAGGACGGGCAGCCGTTGGGCTCCCACGAGCGACTCGTCCGCCTCACCGCATAGGACGCGGCCTTAGCCGAGATGGGCGTACTCGGGAGGCCGGAGTCGAGCACGGGCGGAAGGGTTGCGCCTGGGGCATGGCCCCGCACTCCGGTTGAGCTGCAGAGGATCTCGCGGGCCACACGGCCTGGGCAAGAGGAGACGTCACGCATGGTGCAGAAGAAGGCGGCCAAGGCCACGGCCAAGAAGGCCACTCCGCGGAAGCGGGCCGATTCCGGCGCCACGCCGGGCCGGCCCGCGCCGGAGCCTGCGGCGGGTGTCGAGCCGACCAGGCCGCGTGAGCCCTTGCCTCCGAAGCCGGATCAGAGGGGCCCGGACACCCTCGGCCCGACGGGGCGGCCGACCGGCGCGCCCCAGGCCGCGGTGGCGCAAAGCGGCGCCTACCTGACGACCGCGCAGGGGGCGCGCCTGTACGACAGCGATCATTCGCTGAAGGCGGGTGCGCGGGGGCCGGTGCTGCTGCAAGACCACCACCTGCGGGAGAAGATCACCCACTTCGACCACGAGCGGATCCCCGAGCGGGTGGTGCACGCGCGCGGCGCGGCCGCCCACGGGGTCTTCCGGGGATACGGCACCGCGGCGAAGGTCACCAGGGCGGCGTTCCTGGCGAAGGGCGTCGAGACGCCCGTGTTCGTGCGCTTCTCCACCGTCCTGGGATCGCGGGGTTCCGCGGACACGGTGCGCGACACGCGCGGGTTCGCGACGAAGTTCTACACCGGCGAGGGCACCTTCGACCTGGTCGGCAACAACATCCCGGTCTTCTTCATCCAGGACGCGATCAAGTTCCCCGACATCATCCACGCCGCCAAGCCGCACCCAGACCGGGAGATCCCGCAGGCGCAGAGCGCGCACGACACGTTCTGGGACTTCGTGTCGCTCCACACCGAGGCCACCCACCACACCCTCTGGAACATGTCCGACCGGGCGCTTCCCCGGTCGTTCCGGATGATGGAGGGCTTCGGCGTCCACACGTTCCGCCTCGTGAACGCCAAGGGTGCCACGACCCTGGTGAAGTTCCACTGGAAGCCGAAGCTGGGCGTGCACTCCCTGGTCTGGGAGGAGGCGCAGATCACCAACGGGATGGACCCGGACTTCCACCGCCGCGACCTGGCCGATGCCATCGAGGCGGGTGCCTTCCCCCAGTGGGAGCTCGGGATCCAGGTCTTCCCCGACACTCCGGAGCAGACCTTCGAGGGGATCGACCTGCTCGACCCCACCAAGATCGTCCCGGAGGAACTCGCGCCGGTGGAGCCGATCGGGCTGATGACGCTGAACGCCAATCCGACGAACTACTTCGCCGAGACGGAACAGGTCGCCTTCCACCCCGGCCATCTGGTTCCGGGCATCGACGTCACCGACGACCCGCTGCTGGCCGGCCGGCTCTTCTCCTACCTCGACACCCAGATCAGCCGGCTCGGCGGACCGAACTTCGGGCAGATCCCGGTCAACCGGCCGCATGCCCCCGTCAACGACATGCTCCGCGACGGCATGCATCAGAGCGCCGTCCATGCGGGCACGGCCCCGTACCGGCCCAACAGCCTCGACGGCGGCTGCCCCTTCCTCGCCGGAGCGGAGACGGGCGCGTTCATCGAGGTCCCCGTCGAACTGGCCGCGGCGCGGAAGGTGCGCGAGGCCCCGGCGTCGTTCGACGACCACTTCAGCCAGCCCCGCCTGTTCTGGCTGAGCATGACGCCGGTGGAACGCGAGCACATCATCGCCGCCTACACCTTCGAACTGAGCAAGTGCTACGAGCAGTCCGTCAAGGAACGCGCCCTGACGGTGCTGGCCAACATCGACCCGCAGCTCTGCCAAGAGGTCGCCACCGGTCTCGGGCTTCCCGCGCCGGCCCCCGCGCAGCCCCTCGGGAAACCGGCTCCCAGCCCGGCGTTGTCCCAGGTCGGCGGCACGTGGCCGCTCGACGGACGGGTCGTGGGGATCGTCGCCGACTCCGGGTCCGACTTGAAGGGGGTCAGAACGGTGCGGGACGCCGTCCTGAAAGCCGGAATGGTACCCCTGGTGATCGCCCCCACCGGCGGCACACTCGGAACCGGGAAGAACCCGGTCACGGTCCAGCGGACGTTCGCCGCCACGCGCTCCGTCGAGTTCGATGCCCTGCTCCTCGCCGGCACCCCTGGGGCTGCGGCCGACGCCCACGGCGCCCGCGACGCCAAGGCCGGCGCGCCCGAACCTGACGGCCCCGATCCCCGTGTCGTACTCCTGGTCGAGGAGGCCTACCGACACGGCAAGGCGGTCGGTGGCTGGAACGACACCTCCGGCATCCGGGAAGCCGTCGGCATCGAGGAAGACGGTCCAGGGACCGCCTTCGCGGGCGGCCCCTCCGCTGCTTTCAAGGGCATCGCCCGGGCGTTGGGGGAACACCGCGCCTGGGACAGGTTCCCCAGCACGCTCTGAACCAGGGCCGGCCCGGCAGTGTCGGGCCGGCTCTGGTCCCCGTGGTCCGCCCCGCAGGAATCCGGCGGCGATGGCGAGGGGCGCCGTCCGGGCGCAGGCCGTCGGCTACTTCGCCGTGCGGTTCGCGGAGGAGGCGGGGGCCTTCCCCAGCGCTGCGATCGTCTCTTCCATCTCGCGGACCCTGCGGCGCAGTTGCACCAGTTCCTCGCGCTCGGCCGGGGTCAGCGCGCCCGCCGGCCCTTGGCCTCGTTCCGCCGCCAGTTCCTCCGCGATCGCCGCCGCGAACGCGTCCACGTCGCCCTCGGTGGTGTCGAAGGAGGTCATCCAGCGGACCTCGCCGGCCTGCTCGTCCCAGGTGTAGAAGCGGAAACGCTTCTGGAGACGCTCGGTGACGGCCGGCGGCAGGACGGCGAAGATCTGGTTGGCCTGCACCGGGCGGGAGATCTCCAGGCCCGGCAGGTCGCGCACCGCCTCGTACAGCCGCTGGGTCATCGCGTTGGAGCGGGCCGCCGACCGCAGCCAGAGGTCGCCGCCGAGCAGCGCCTCGAACTGCACCGACATGAAACGCATCTTGGAGCCGAGCTGCATGCTCGTCTTGCGCAGGTGGGACATGCCGCGCACCGCGTTCTCGTTGAGCACGATCACCGCCTCGCCGAAGAGCAGCCCGTTCTTGGTGCCGCCGAGCGAGAGGACGTCCACGCCGGCGTCGGTGGTCATCTCGCGCAGGGGCACGCCGAGGGTGGCGGCGGCGTTGGCGAGCCGGGCGCCGTCCAGGTAGACGAGCATGCCGAGGTCGTGCGCGTGGTCGCAGATCGCACGGATCTCGTCCGGCGTGTAGCAGGTGCCGAGTTCGGTGGACTGGGCGATCGAGACGACCTTGGGCCGGGCCCGGTGCTCGTCCTCGAAGCCCCAGGCCTGACGGTCGATCAGCTCAGGGGTGAGCTTGCCGTCCCAGGTGGGCACCGTCAGGAGCTTGATCCCGGCGACCTTCTCGGGCGCCCCGCCCTCGTCGACGTTGATGTGGGCCGACTCGGCGCAGACCACGGCGTCCCAGCGGTCGAGCATGGCCTGGAGCGCGAACACGTTCGCGCCGGTGCCGTTGAAGACCGGGTACGTGTGCGCGGTGGGGCCGAAGTGGCCGCGCACCACTTCCTGGAGGCGCTCGGTGTAGACGTCGGCACCGTAGCTGGCCTGGTGGCCGCCGTTGGCCAGGGCTATCGCCGCAAGGACTTCGGGGTGCGCACCCGCGTAGTTGTCGCTGGCGAAGCCGCGCTCGGCCGGGTCGTGTCGTCGCTGGAGGGTCATGGTGCTCGCTCACTTGTTTCGGTCGTACGGGTGTGACATTCGTGGTCCGGACGGGCGCCGGACGGTCCGCTCAGGCCGGTGCCGGCTCCGTCCGCGCGCGGGCCTTCTCCAGGCCGCGCACCAACGGCGGCGCGGCGAGCCCGAGCAGGGCGAAGAGCGCCGCGAGGACCAGCCAGCCGGTCGCCGCCGCCCCGACGACCAGGGAGGTCATCAGCCACGGTCCGGCGAACTGCTGGAGCCCGCGCCCCAGGGAGAAGACCGCCTGGTACTCCCCCTGCCGGCCCGCCGGGGCGAGCCCGAAGGACAGGCCCCAGCTCGCCGACGCCTGGTACAGCTCGCCGAGGACGAGCACCAGCGCGCCGCCCAGCAGGGCCGCGCTGTCCAGGAGCGCGCCGTGTCCCCCGCTCACCGAGAAGACCAGGCAGGAGGCTCCCAGTGCCCACCCCGCCCAATGCAGCATGCGTGCCGCTCCCGCCGGGGTACCCGCGCCCCTGCTGACCCTGACCTGGAACAACAGCACGAGGACGGTGTCCAGGATCAGCAGCCCCGACACCAGCAGCGCGGGCGCGTCGGTGGCCGTGACGATCCACAGCGGCAGACCGACCGTCAGCAACGGGTGGTACAGCTCCAGAGCGCCGCACACCAGCGCGACCGCCACGTAGCGCACGTCCCGCAGCGCGGCGCTGCGCAGTACCCCGCCCGGCGCCTCGGCGGCGGCGGGCCGGGGCGCGGAGCCCGCGGGCAGCCGCATTCCGAGCAGTACGGCGACGGAGACCAGCTGGAGGGCGGCGTTGGCGAGGACCGTGGCGTAGAGGGCGGTCGAGGTGCCGGCCGCGATGGCGGCTCCGGCCAGCGCTGCGCCGCCGAGGAAGCCCAGGTTGAACAGGCTGCGCATCTGCGCGCTCACCCTGACCCGTTCCGCCTCGCCCACCAGCGCGTCGGTGAGCGACGCCTGGAGCGCGCCCGCCGAGGTCTCCAGGACCGCGATGACGCAGGCGACCGCGAGGAACGCGGCGAAGCCGTCCACCAGGCAGTACGCGGTGAAGGCGGCGGCCGCGAGCAGGAAGTTGACGGTGAGTACCCGGGCCGCGCCGAGCCGGTCCGCGAGTCGGCCGATGGGCACGGTGCAGAGCAGGCCGCAGAGCCCGGCGACCGACAGGGCGAGGCCCACGCGCTGGGCGGGGATGCCGATGGTCCGGGTGAAGAACACGGCGCTGGAGGTGAGGAACACCCCTAGCCCCAGGGACTGGATGAGGGTGAGGACGCCGAGTCTGCGCGCGTTCCCGGCGGCCGGAAGGATCTCCCGGAACCAGGCGTGCAGCACGGCGCCGTACGGGCGTGCCTCAGCCATGCGGCTGGGCTCCCTCGGCCCGCTCGGCTCCCTCGGCCCGCTCGGTCCGCAGCCCGTACACCTCCATGGCGGTGTGCACGGCGGCGCGAACCCCTGCGGCGTTCCGCCCTCGGAACCGGAAGATCCCGCAGCCCTCGTCATAGCTGCCGGGCCCGGTCATGATCTGGCCGATCGCGGGCAGTTCCTCGTGGTAGACCTCGGGGACGGCCGACGCGGGCGAGGTACGCGCGACGACCCGTCCGGGCAGCTCGCGCGGGGCGGGGTAGATCAGCCAGCCGCCGGCCGGGGGCCCGGCCGGTTCAGTGGGCTGCCACAGCGGGGGCAGGCCCAGGGCCGCCCGGAACGCTTCGGCGAACAGGTCGATGCCGTAGAGGTCGACGTGCAGGAACGGCACCTGAGCGCCGCCCGGCCGCAGCCCGACCTCCAGGAACACCAGCTCGCCCCCCGGCCGGCGGATCGCCTCCAGGTGGAACGCGCCGTCGCTCAGCCCGAGCGCCCTCAGACAGTGGTCGGCGAATGTGGTGAGCTCGTCGCGCTCGGCGCCCGGGTCGAGCAGGACCGAGCCCAGCGGGCGGCCGTGTGCGTAGTCCAGGCAGGTGTGGACGTACTGGGAAGCGGTGACGAAGTGGAGGCGGCCGGAGCGGCGGACGCCGTCGACGTGGAAGATGTCCCCGTCGACGTACTCCTCGCACTCGTACGCCTCGGGGTCGACGTCCTTGAGCGCGTCGCGCAGTTCGTCGGCGCTGTGGACGACCGTGACTCCCTGGGAGCCCGCCGCGGCGCGCGGCTTGAGGACCAGGGGCAGACCGCCGAGGGCGTCGACGACCGCCTCCGCCGAGGGCGCGTCGTCGAGGCTCCGGAACCGGGGAATCCGCAGTCCGGCCGCTTCCACCGCGCTCTTCATGGCGAGCTTGTCCTTGAACCGCTGGACGAGGTCGAGGCCGTAGCCGCCGGGGGCGCCGAGTGCGGCCGAGAGCCGGGCGGCCGTCAGGACGTCGTACTCGGACTGGCCGAAGACGGCCTCGGGCGTGCCGTGCCGGTCCGCGATCTCCCGTACGAGGGGCAGCAGGTCGTCGTGGTCGAGGCTGTCGCGCACATGGACCTCGGTCGCCCCGTCCTGGTCGAGCGCGGGCAGCCCGCCGGGCGTGGTGAGGTACACCATCCGGCAGGGGTGGGCGTCGAGGAACCGGTGGTATTCGCCGAACTCGTCGCCGGAGCGGTTGAGGACGACGTACAGCGGTGTGGTCCGGTCGGTCACGCGTACGCTCCCGGTCGCAGGGTGTCGGGCAGGCAGGCGTCGAGATCGGCGGCGCTCACCCGGCTGAAGCCGGGCGCTGGCCGGTCACGGTGGGCCGGGGTCCTGGCGAGGAAGGCCGCCGCGCGAGGCTCTCCGGCGCCGCCGAGGCCCTGCCAGACGAGCTCGGCGAGGTCCGGCATCACCGGGAACGCCAGTAGGGACAGGCCCTTGAGCCACCAGTAGGCGCCGTCCTCGGCCGCGTGGGCGACCGCGTCGTCGGCGCACCAGCGGTCGAGCGCCGCGACCGCGCGCGGGGTCGAGACACGGGTGCCGTCGAGCGCCGCGGACTGCTCGGCGAGCAGGGATTCCAGGAGGTCGGCGACGGCCGGGGCGGGCGCCTGCGGCGGCCCGTCGGGCAGCCGGCTCCAGGCGGCGTCGATCTGCTTGCCGAGTCCGTCGGCGAGCGTGGCGTTCGCGGTCTGGAGGAAGTCCGCCGTCTCGAAGCTCGCCGCCCCGGACTCCAGATCGGCCCCGGCGAGGTAGTACCGGACGGTGTCCACGCCGATGGCGGGCGACGCGGCGACGTCCGCCGCCCAGATGGCGTGCCGGGCGCTGGTGGAGAACTTCCGCCCGGCCAGCCGGTAGAAGTTGTTGATCAGGCACCGGTCGTACGGCTTCATGTCGCCGTGCAGCAGGCTGGTGCCGACGATCGAGACCAGGGTGGGGATCACGTTGTCGATGCCCAGGGTGGTGATGGTGGTGACCCCGGAGTCGGGGTCGAAGGCGTTCACGCCGGTGCCGGAGAGCCGGCCGTGGACGGCGCCGGCGAGGCGCGCGAACATGAAGATCCCGGCGTACGGGAACAGGGCGTGCGGCACGTCCGGGTCGGGCGCGGGCAGCGGAAGTCCCCACGTCTGCGGGGCGCTCAGCCGTACGGTCATGCCGTCGCGCTCCAGGAAGCGCGCCACGGTCGCCCGGTAGCGCTCGGCGACGCCCAGGTCCCCGAGCGTGCTGTCCAGGAGGTCGCGGTCCGGCAGGCGCAGGAAGAGGCTGGAGATCTCCCGCCAGGTCAGCGGCCCCTCGTCGAGCAGGGGGCGCGGCTCGACGACCGACTCGGGCTGGAAGTGCGCACTGCACTCCTCGCAGAAGTAACTGGTGATGCCCGCACCGCATTCGGGGCAGCGGCCCTGGAGCCAGCCGCCCACCACCCAGCGGTCCGACGCCGCGCAGTGGGGCACGCGCTCGGTGCGTGTGAGCACCGCGCCCCGGGCCGTCAGCCGCTCGATCGAGGCGGCGACCTCCTGCTCGAACTGCTCTCGCCAGGGCTGCTGATCGGGGACGATGAAGGCGTCGATGCCGATGCGCAGCGCGGCCAAGTCGTCCTGGATGCGCTGTCCGTAGCGGGCGGCGACCTCGCCGGGCGTGGAGTCCTCGGCGTGCGCCCTGATCGGCACGTACGACTCGTACACGTCGCTGCCGGTGATCACCAACGGCAGGTCGCCCCGGACCCGCAGATGCCGGGCGATCATGTCCGACCACAGGAAGGGGCCGCCGATGTGGCCGAGGTGCAGGGGGCCGTTGGGCGTGGCCTCGGGCGGCACCAGGAGGTAGTGCCGGGGGGTGTGCGTGTCCCCGGTCAGCAGGCTCATGTTCGCGTTCTCCCGTCGAGCAGGTTCAGTGCGTCCTCGGCCATGGCCGGGGCGAGTCGGTAGCCGGAGCCGGAGCCGCCGATGGCCATGACCACGTCCTCGCCGCCGACCGTGTCCACGACCGGCAGATGGCCGGGGGTGAAGCAGTCGCTGAAGACGCGGCCGCCGAGCAGGTGCGGCAGGAATCCCGGTACGTGCCGGGCGAGCAGGACCTGGGCCAGTTCCCGGTCGCGGGCGTCGATGGCGAGCGGTTCGTCGGGGCCTCGGTCCCAGTCGGGCGAGGTGATGCTGAAGATCCAGTGGCCGCCGGGGTGGTGGGGCAGCAGGAAGGCGTCGGCGTCCTCCAGGACAAGTGCCGGGGCGCCCGGCGGGGGCGGCGTCATGATGTGGAACGCCACCACCTTCTTGACCCGGGCCCCGCGCTCGCGGGCCGCCGCCGCCACCGGGCCGTCGAGGACCCAGGGGCCGGGCGCGAGGACCGCCTTGGCGGCGGTGATCCGGCTGCCGTCGGCGGCGACCAGTTCGACGCGCCCGCCCGTACGGCGTACCTCGGTGACCCGGAAGCCCTGCAGGAGGGTGCTGTCCGGGCGGCCGAGGACCTCGTCGAGAAGCCGGTCGGTGAGCCATTGGGGCTGACCGGCCGTCATGGGCTCGCTGGCCAGCAGGACTTCGTGGTCGCCGTGGGCGAGCCCGGGGAACGTCCGGTCGAGCTGGGCCCGCTGCTCCCTGGTGACCGGGCGGGTGCGGCCGCCGTCGGCCATGGTCACGTCGAGCGCGGCCGTGTTCTCGCGCGCCACCAGCCAGCGGACGTCGACGGGCGTGCGTCCGGCGTCGCCGAGTCCGGCGGCGAGCTCGTCGAAGAGCGCGGTGCTGCGGGCGGCCAGGGCGCGCTGGGCCGGGTTGTGCCCCGTGGGCGTGTCGAACCCGGCCGAGAGGCGGGTCGCGCCCGTCCCCCGTCCCATGTGCGTGATCACGGCGACGCGGCGGCCCGGGTCCCGCCGCACGGCGTAGTAGGCGGCGAGGGCGCCGACCGCGCCCGCGCCGAGGACGGCGAGGTCGTAGTGGGGCACCTCACCGGTCCCGGTGGTGCGCTCACTCATCGGGCGCCGACCACCAGAAGGAGTAGATGACCAGTTCCTCGCCCTGGTCGGCGAAGATCTCGTGGAGGGCCTGCGAGGGGAAGCCTACCAGGGAGCCGGGCCCGACGAGCGACCGTTCGCCGTCCACCTCCAGGGTGCCGGATCCGGCGTGGACCACCCAGATCTCCTGGACCGCGTGCTGGTCGGGCGAGCTGGTTCCGCCCGGCGGCACGGTGAAGCGGGCCGCCTTGAACGGCACGTGGGGGAAGACCGAACGCGCGAAGTCCGCCTCGGCGACGGTCACTCCGTCGGGTTCCACTTCGGTCGGACCGAAGGGGACCAGGACGCCTACCGCATCGGCCTGGAACTGCGGGACCTGACGAGTGGTCATACCGGGTACCTCGTCGCGCCGAGCATGCTGTTGAGGATGACCGCGCTGCGCCAGGCGAGCAGGCTGAGATTGGGATCGGCGACGCCCCAGGAGTGCCGGGCACCGTTCTGGAGGTAGATCCGGTTCTCCGCAGGTCCGTCCCATGCGACCGAGAAGTCTTCGCCGACGACGAGCTTCCCGCCGTCCCGCCGCAGCCGCGCGTCCAGCGGAGCCATGAAGTCCGGCAGCGCGTAGGCGTATCCGGTGCTGAGGATCACGATGTCGGCGCCGAGCACGGCGGTTGCGTCCGGGCCCGAGGACTCGACGACGAGCTTCCATTCGCCGGGGCCGCCCTCGATCGCGGTGACCGCGCTGTCCGCCAGGAAGCGCAGCCTGCCGGGGTTGTTCTCGATGAACTCGTCGCGGTAGCTCAACCGGTAGATGTCCTGGAGGACTTGGAGGTCGATGCCGTCACTGGTGTACTTCTGCCGCTCCAGGAGCCGGGCCTTGTGGTCGGCGGGCAACGCGTGGAAGCGACGTACGTAGTCGGGTGTGTAGAGGTCGTTGGCGAACGGCGAGTCGTCCATCGGCAGGAACGACGAGCGCCGGCTGACCCAGGTGATGCTCTCGGGGGCCGCGCCGACCGCCAGGTGGCGCACGATCTCCGCGCCGCTCTGGCCGCCGCCGACCACGACGACCCGCCGTCCGGTCACCTCGGGCGCCCGCAGCAGGAACTCCCCGGAGTGGAAGACGGTGGAGCCGAGGAAGGGGCGGAACGGCTCGGGAACGGACGGGGTGAGACCCGTACCGAGCACGAGATGACGCGCCGTCACATCACTTTCCCCGGTGCGGAGGTGGAAGGCTCCGTCGTGGAAGTCCACGCTGCTTACGTCCGCCCCGAACGTCAGGCTCGGCAGCCGCCCGGCGACCCACTGGAGGTACTGGTTGAACTCGGCGCGCAGGACGGCCGGGAAGTCGGCGGCCAGGAACCGGTAGAGCCGGCCCTCACTGGCGAGGAACGACAGGAACGAGAAGGGACTGGTCGGGTCGACCAGGGTCACCAGGTCCTTGAGCAGCGAGACCTGGAGGGTGGCCTCGGGCAGCAGCAGTCCGGGGTGCCAGGAGAAGCTCTCACGGCGTTCCAGGTGGGCGCCGCGCAGCCCTTCGACCGGGTGCGCGAGCGCGGCGAGGCTCATGTTCGCGGGGCCGACGCCGACAGCCGCGTAGTCGAGTATGTGTGCGTCCATGGTGGGATCCGCCGGGTCAGGCCGGGACGACGAGGTCGCCGAGCGCCTGCCAGCGGTCGAGGGCTTCCTGCGGCGAGTCGGCGGTGAACAGGGCGTGGCCGAGGCGCGAGCGGCAGTCCTGGACGCCCGGGATGGTTTCACCGGGCGCGAAGTACACGGCGGACTCGGTGACTTCCGGCAGCGCCTCCAGCTCGGACCATCCGGTGAGCTCCTGGTACGAGGAGCGGCCCGCGGCGGAGAAGAAGCGGATGCCCGCGCTCCCGGCCTGCGGCCGCGCGAAGGCGCCGGCCGCCTCCAAGCTGATGCCGAGCGCGGTGGCGACGGCCACCCTGGGCAGGCTGACACCGGTCACGAGCCGCAGCAGCTCCACGATCCGGTCGCCCGGCAGCCGGGCGCCGATCTCGATGAGCACCGGACCGTCGGCAGCCAGGCGCAGTTCGCAGTGGAAGGGGCCGCTGGTGATGCCGACGGCGCGGACGACGTCGCCGACGTACGCCTCGACGCTCTTCAGGGTGGTGTCGTCGACGAGGGCGGGGGTGAGGTGGCCCAGCTCCACGAAGTCGGGCTCGGGGCCGAGCAGCGTACGGCTGAGGGCGACGACGGTGACCTCGCCGCTCTCCAGAACATAGCCGTCAGCGCTGAACTCGGCTCCCTGGACGTACTCTTCGACGAGTACCCGGTGCTCGTGCAGCTTGCCCATGTCGGGCTCCGGGTCGGTCACGAGCCGCTGGAACGCGGCGGTGAGCTGGTCGAGGTCGTCGGCGCGGCTGACGTGGATGCTGCCGGAGCAGGCGACCGGCTTCAGTACGCAGGGGAAACCGACCCGTTCGGCCGCGGCGCGCAGTTCGGCGTCGGTGGTCGCCTGGGCGAAGCGCGGAGTGCGCAGCCCGGCCTCCGCGACCGCGGCCCGCATGACGCTCTTGTCCCGGACCCGGTCGACGGTCGCCACGGGCAGGCCGGGCAGGTGCAGTGCCGCGGCGACGCGCGCGGTCGCCGTCACATAGATGTCGGAGCCCGGCAGCACCGCCTCGAACGGCTCGGCGCGGTGCAGTTCGAGCACGGCCGCTTCGAGGGCGGCCTGGTCGTTGGTCTCCACCGTCAGCACCGAGTCGGCCGCCGCGCGGACAGCGTCGGAGAGCCGGCGGTCGCCGGAGTCGGCGGTGGCGACGACGACCCGCAGCCCCATCTCGGCCGCGACGCCGATCAGGGTGGCGCCCCCGGAGGAGGCGGGTTCGACCACGAGGACGCGGGCAGGACGAAGTGCATCTGTGTGCGGCAAAGCGAAATCCCCCGAAGCAGCGCTGTACGGACCGGACTTGTGCTCCCGGCCCTGATCGTGATCTTTCTATCCGGGCGTCTTGGCCCCGGTCAATGGATCACCGCAAAAATATCCGCGGGAGCGAACCCGAGCCACACATTTTCCGGAACGAGGGCTCAGTCAGCGCATGTTCGGGTCCCGGAAGTGACCGAAAGCCGTGGTGAGGGCTCTCTGGCAAGGGGTCCCCTCGGCCGGCTCCGGCGCGCGCCAGGAACAGAACCGGCCGGGGTGGGCAACTTTCCCCAGGCCTTCAGCCACATCGGCCTCGTCAACGCGGCCTGGGCCATCCACCAGGCGGAGCTCCGGACCACCCGGTGACGACAGGCCCGCCGGCTTGTGCTGGTCGAGCCCCGCTTTCAACCACGGACGCGAGGGCGGCCTTCGGCCTCCACGACACCACCACTCGCCGCGCCGACCAGGATCGCGCTCGCGACGACGTCGAAGAGACGATCGGCGCGGGGCGCGAGCGAAGGCTGATCGCCGAGCCAGGCGAGCGCCGCCACCAGCGCGAACAGGTCGGCGCCATCGATGTCGGTCCGCACCGCGCCCGCGTCCTGGGCGCGGGTGAGGAGCCGCGCGCCAGCGGCGCGCAGAGTGACGCACGAGGCGTGAAGCGCGGAATCCGTGTCCTCCATGGCTGCCGCCATGAGCGCGATAGCGCCTCGATATTCCGTTGTCCACGCGACACAGTCGCGCACCCACGAGACGAGAGCGTCGTCGGGCGAGTCGGAGGCCTCCAGGGCTCCCGCCTTGGCGGTCAGCTCGTCGAAGCTCGTGCGGAGCAGCGCTTCGAGCAGTGCCTCGCGCGTCGGGAAGTGGCGCAGCAGCGTGGCGAGCCCGACGTCCGCCCTGCGCGCGATGTCACGCAGGGAGACATCGACGCCCTCCTCGGTGATAGCGGCTCCCGCTACGGCCAGCAGGTGATCGCGGTTCTTCCTGGCGTCGGCACGCATCGGTCCCCTTGACTAAACGGTTCAGTGGTCCATATATTCGGATCAGTGATCCGCTTATATGGATCACTGATCCGTTAAGCCTATCCCCCAGCGCGAGCAGGACGAAACGATGACGCACACGATGAGGGCGATCCGGCTCCACGAGCACGGCGGCCCGGAGGTTCTGCACTACGAGGAAGTACCCATCCCCGCGGTAGGACCGGGCGAGGTGCTCGTTCGCGTGCGCGCGGTCGGGCTCAACCCCCCGGACTGGTACCTGCGGGACGGGATGCCCAACCTGCCTCCCGAGGTGCGACCGAAGTTCAGCCTGCCCGTGATCCCGGGGACGGACCTGTCGGGTGTCGTCGAGGCGGTCGCCCCGGATGTGGACACCTTCGCCGTCGGCGATGAAGTCTTCGGACTCCTGCGCTTCCCCGGCTTCGAAGGCAGCACATATGCCGAGTACGTGGCCGCGCCCGCTTCGGAC
The DNA here is from genome assembly GCF_040611935.1 of Streptomyces sp. NPDC006512. NCBI lineage: Bacteria > Bacillati > Actinomycetota > Actinomycetes > Kitasatosporales > Streptomycetaceae > Streptomyces > Streptomyces sp. NPDC006512. Next base: position 16,347 of record NZ_JBEXPG010000066.1, read on the forward strand.
CTGGCGCTCAAGCCGGCCGGCATCGATCACGCGCACGCCGCCGGGGCACCCATGGCCGGGCTCACCGCCTGGCAGTTCCTGATCGAGCTCGGACACGACCACCCCTCCCCCTTCCAGGCGGCCCGGCACCGTCCCGTGCCGCTCGACGCCGACAAGACGGTGCTCATCAACGGGGCCGCCGGCGGCGTGGGGCACTTCGCGCTCCAGCTGGCGAAGTGGAAGGGCGCACGCGTCATCGCCGTGGCCTCGGGCAAGCACGAATCGTTCCTGCGCGAGCTCGGCGCCGACGAGTTCATCGACTACACCAAGAGCCGCCCCGAGGAGCTCGCACACGACGTCGACCTCGTGGTCGACGCCGTCGGCGGCCCCCACAGCAAGCGGTTCCTGCGCACGCTCAAGCGCGGCGGCTCGCAGTTCCCCGTCTTCTTCGGCGAATTCGACGAGGAGGAGAACGCGAAGCTCGGCGTCACGGTCACGGGCACCCAGGTCCGCTCGAATGCCGCCCAGCTCGCCGAACTGGGACGCCTGCTCGACGCGGGCACCGTCCGCGTGGCCATCGACAGCACGTTCTCCCTCGCCGACGCCCGGGCCGCGCACGAACGCGCATCTCAAGGACACATCCAGGGCAAGATCGTGCTGACGGTCGCCTAGAAGCCGTTCCGCCCCGGGCGGGTACCAGGACCCGGAACACCGCCGGCGAAGGCACGATGGGCGACCTCGTCGCCGACTGGGCGCTGTGGGCGGGCCGGCAGCCCGCCGATCCCGAGAACGACGGCATCCTGCGCTTCGCAGCGCGACGTCGGCATGGCCGCCGCCGAGGTGGGGGTCGTCGTGGCACCGCCGGTCCTGCTCCAGCCGCACGGCAGCCCGGTCCCCCGCCCGGAGGCGGCGATCATCTCGTCCGGACGACCAGTGCCGGCGCGGGGCGGCCACCGCCCTCCCTGCTGACGGCCCGGCACGAGCCGCCCGGGGGCAGGGGCGTACGCCACGTCGGGCAACCGCCGCCGCCTCTCAGTTGTCACTCCAAGCGTGATCTTCTTCCTCCTTCTGGCTGTCCTGTTGCTCGCCATCGCCGGGGCGTGCGCCGTTTTGCGCCCGCTCCTCCCGGACCTTCGTCGGGACAAGGGCCGGGAGTGGGCGGGTGTTGTGTGCCTCCTGGCCGCCGCGATGGGTTTCTGCCTCGCGCTCGCCGCCTTCGTGTCGGGTCATCTGACCGGCTTCGGCAACATGCTGGACCCGGTCGATGTGTGCGGCCCGCCGAGCGACTTCGGGGACCCTGGACAGGCACGGGCCCGAGTACTGACGACCGTGTCCGTACTCCCGGTGTCTGTGGTCTGTGCGGACTCTCCTGGGGGTGCGCACGTCACCGAGATGGTGGCCGCCTGGGTCAACCCCACGATCGCGGCCGGCTCCGGCACCGCCCTCCTCGGCCTGCTGCTCGCGCCCGTCGCCCCGCGTCTGCTCGCTTCGGCCGTGCGTCGCCGGACCTGACGGCATACGGCCCCGCGACATAGCTCGGCCATCGACATATGCAAGTAGCCGAGCTATCCTCACGTTCGTGAATGATCAAGCTCTGCGTGAGCCAACTCTCCTCATCCTCACCGCCATCGCCGACGCCCCACGGCACGGATACGCCATCGCGCAAGAGGTCGAGAAGATCTCGGAAGGCCGGACGAAGATGCGTACCGGAACGCTGTACGGGGCCCTGGAGCGGCTCCTCGAACAGCAGCTCATCGCCATCCACGAGGAGGAGGTGGTCGACGGCCGGATGCGGCGCAGCTACGCGCTGGCGCCGCACGGGCGTGAGGTCCTGGCCGCGGAAGCGGACCGGATCGCCCGTACCGCCCGGGAGGCCACCCGGCGTCTTGGGCTCGGCGCGGCGGCCGTGCCCGGCCTGCTCGGCTTCTCCGACGGGGCGGTGACGGCGTGAGGGCGCTCCTGAAGCTGTACCCGGCCGCCTTCCGCCGGGAGTTCGGGGATGAGATCGCCGAGGCGTACCGCGAGGCCACCCACGGAGCGGGCCGGGCGGCCCGGGTACGGGAGGCCCTGGACATCAGCGGGCACGCGCTGCGCATGCGCCTGGGGCTCGGCTCGGCGCGGCGTCCCGGGCGGCTCCTGGCGGCGCTGGCCCCGTTCGCCGTCGCCGCGGTCGGCGCGAACGCGCTCTGGTGGATCAAGGTGATGGTACCGGCCGCCGAAGCACCCACCCTGCCTCCGGTCGTGGCCGTCCCCTACATGCTGCTGACGGTCACCCACTTCGTCATGGTGCTGGGTGCCGCCATCGCACTGAGCGGCCGATGGGCCCCGGGCACCTGGACCATCGTGGCGGGCTTCGCGGCCACGGTCGCGGTCGACGTGTTCCGGCTGGGCGGCGGCGTCGCGTTCACCTTCTTCTTCCGGATTCCCCTGTTCCTCGTCATACTCCTGGCCCTGCTCTGCCCGGCGGACCTGCGACCCGAGCCGCGCGTCCGTACCGCGACGGGGCTGGGTGCCGTCCTGCTGTGGACGACGCTCCTGACCGGCGTTCTCACCCTGGGCCCCCTGCCCGACGGAGCCGGCTGGCTCCGGTTCGCGCTCCCGGCAGCAGCCGGACTCGCCCTGGCGGGACGGCAGGTGTTCACACGGATCGATACGGCACCCGCCGTCCTCCTCGCAGCCCTGCCCTTCGTCCTGCTCGACATGACCCACGCGAGCTACGCCATCTTCACCTGGCCCCTCCTGCTCGGCCTCCTCCTCGCCACAGCGGCCGCGGTGAGCATCCGCCGCCGCAGAGGCCGACACCCGGTCACCAAGGCCTGACGCGTCCCCGACGACGGACACACAGCACGCTGAGACGCGGGACGACACGCCGCTCAGATGGGAGTTCCGTGACGGTGACGAAGGAAGAGCTGGTCTGGTCGGCAGTCCGGATGTTCGCCTACGGAATCGGCGCCATGCTGCTCTGTGGAGTCCTGATCATCATCACCGTGGCCTTCACGGTCGCCGTCAAGGAACGCCCGAGAACTCCGCGGGAATGAGGGCTCGCCTCCGCTCCGGGAACGCCGTCGTACGGGGTCAGGCGTGCGGAGGCCGCCGACTCCTCACACCTGCCCACCGGGACCCCGATCGCCTCTCCCAGATCAGCCAACTGCCCCCGGCCGGGCGCGCCGACGCGCTTGCGGCTCGTCTCCGGCTGCCGCGTCGCGCACGGCCGGTCCTTCCAGCATGCGTACGACGGCTGCGTTCCCGGCGGTCCGCTGGAGAAGGCGGAGGCGGGCGACGATCTGAGGATCCGGTGGGTTCACGGCTGTCCGAGATCCGGTCGCGGAATCCATGTGATCAGCCACGCAGCCTCAGGGTGATCGTCGCACCCAGGAACGCGCCCGTGCCCGTCCAGCCTTCGTGCCAGGTACGGCCCGACTCCTGGCCGTACATGCGGAAGTACCACAGTGGATCATCGTTGCTCGTGGTGTCCATGCCGCCTTCGGGCTGTTCGCGGTAGTAGTTTTCCATCGTGATGTAGTCGTTTCCGCTCCTGGCGACGGCAGCCCCGAAGTGGTACGGGGTGTGGCCCTTCGCGCGGTCGGCCTGGCTGGCGTCGGGCTGCGCGATGACCGTCATTCCCTCGCCCACGTTCGGTGTGGGGGCGTGCTCGTTGACTCCCAGTTCCCTGAGGAGCGCTTCAGCCCTCTGTGCGTCTCGCTGGACCAGTTGCTGGAAGCGGCCGCTCATGCCGTGCGTGATCTCGACGTAGGTCTTCTGGCCCTCGATACCGCGCACGCCGAAGTTGACGGCCTCCTGGTACTTGCCCTTCCAGCCGCCCTCCGGGTCCAGGCGCACAAGGAATTGCTCCACGACGCCCCAGTAGATCTTGTCGGCACCGCTGGCGATGCCGGGCTTTCTGGTGACGAACCAGATCATCTCGTTGCAGCGCTGCGGCACCCGCACATCGAGGCCCTTGGTCTTCTTTTCGCCCTTGCGTTCGCGGAATTTGGGCTCGATCTCGTAAAGCGTGACCTTTTTGCCGGCTCCGTCGACGGTCAGGGTCCGGCCGGTCTTGGAGAGGGAGATGCCCACGCCCTTGTTCGCGCCGGGAAGTTGCTTGGCGGAGGCTCGGAACTGCTCGTCGGTGGCGAAGAAGTTCTTCGGTTCCTGCCCCCGGCCCGCGTGTTCCACGGCGAGGTCGCACGCGTCCGACACCGCGAGATCCACCTGCCCGTGGTACACGAGGTGGGGCTTGGGCGGCTCATCGGGTGAGTACGCGTCGAACCAGCTTCCCTGTTCGTTCGTGTCCTGACCGACGAAGAAGTCCTTGGAATCAGGTTTCTTCGTGGGGTATTCCGCAGAGCCCGCCTTGATGACATGGAGCCGCTGGACGGCCTGGCCGTCGCCGGCGCAGCCGTCTCCTGCGGCACAACCACCTCCCCCCGGGTGTCCGGAGGGGCTCTTGCGTGCAGGATTTCCTTGGTGAGGCGTGCCCGTCACGCGCTGCACGCTCGTCGGCGCGCTCATGACCTCGTTGGCCCTCTGCTCGGCGTGCCGCTCCCCCGAGTCGCCGGGGCTGGACATGCTCACTCCTGCTCCGTTGTTCGTGCCCGGAACCTCACCCGACTGCTGATCCAGATAGTGGGTCAGCTCATGTGCCCATTCCTTTTTGGTCATCTCGCCGCCCGCGACGATGTGGGGGCCGCTGGCATAAGCCTTGGCGTCCAGAAGGGCAGCGGATTCACGGGCTTGCGGCCCCTTGTGCACGAGGACCCCGCTGAAGTCGGCTCCCTCGAAGCGCTGCTCCATCTCCGCCCGCAGGCCGTGCTCCATCGGCTCGGCCGGTGAGGTGACGCCCAGCTCGAGAGCGGAGCGCTGTACCTGGGCATGGTCGGTTTCTTGCCCGACGGCAGCTCCTCGGACCGACGGTGCGGCCGCGCGCTGGATGTGCCGGATCCAGGCGCTGCTCAGCGGTGAGGCCGCCGGCCTGCCGGCGGACTTCGTCGCATCCACGCCGCTCGGCCGGCTGTAACCGCGTTCTGAGGTCCGCACGCGTTGTCCTCTCCGCTGCACAAGGTCACCTGAATCCACCATGCCTATCTCAGTGGGCACGCAGCGGACAGGTCCGCGAGGGCACTGCCGAGGGCACTGGCAGGCGGCGTTCGGTCCTTCCCGACGGGCCGGCAGGGGACGGGGGCGAGGCGGGCACGTCACAGCAGAGCGGCGATCCCCTCCCGGTTCTCGGGCAGCCCGGCCGCGCGGAACCACAACACGTTCCCGCCGATGCCGCCCGTCGCCTCGTCGCTGTCCGCGAACGCCCGCAACAGGTCGCGTTGAGCGGGGGTGAGCGGGCGGGTCGGGTCGTAGCCGCCGGCAAAGGCTCTGAGCAGGATCGGCCCGCGTTCGTGGTCGGTGACCGACGCGCCGCCGGCGGCCACGATGGCGAGCACCGCCTGTGCCACCTCCTCGAAGGTGTCGGCCAGGGCGAGCGCGGAGCACAGCACGGTGAACCGGAACCACCCGTCGAGCCCGGACAGCGGCTCGGGAAACCATCCGTCCGTCGTTCGCGGGTCCCGCAACGCCTCAAGGAGGACGGCGAGAGCGCGTGGCCGATCGACAGGGGTGGGACCGAGTGCGGCGCAGACCCGCACAGCTGGGTCGGAGTCGGCGAGCAGGTCGGAGGTGTCCGTTCCCCACAGGCTGAGCGCCCGCGCCACACCCGCTCGCTCCCGTCGCCCGTCCCCGGGGCCCAGCCGGGCCCGCAGCCGCGTGGCGGCCCCCGGCACCCGGTCGGCGAGCCCTGGGGCGAGGAGCAGTGGTACCGCGGCGCCGAGCGCGGCCTCACGGACGTGGGGATCCGGCGAGGAGAGGAACGGCTCGACGGCGTCGTACAAGGTGGGACGTATGTCCCGGCACGCGCGCAGCGCGGCGAACTCGGCCGGGTCGTGCTCGCGTCGCATCTCGTCGTGCCATGGCGTCCACTGCCAGTCGGTTCGGGCGCGCACCGGATCCTCCCCATAGGCGGCCGACTCGGCGACCTGCCCCAGCCAGACGAGCAGGGCGGCCCGCAAGCTGCGCGGCGGCCCGTCGTCCCACGGGAAGTGCCCCTCGTGCTCGGCGAGGCCCATGGGGTGGTCGAGGATCGCGGCGACGAACAGCGCCGCGGGCGCGGTAACGGTGTACAGAGAGCCCTGGTGCAGTACTCCCATGTCCAGCGCGGCCAACGCCTCGGACCGTACCTCGGGGTCTTCGTCCACGAGGGAGCACAGGGAGACCGGTATGTCCTCGCCGGAGCCGTAGGCGTGCTGGAGCGACTCCCAGTCCGTCCCCACCAGCAGTTGTCGGGCTGCCGCCGGCAACCCGTTCAGGATCCGCGTGACGCGGGCACTCTCGTCATCCGTCATGCACCCACCTTGCCAGCGCCCACCGACAACGCCCCTTTCCCGGAAGGGGGACGAACGGCGAACACCCCAGCTCAGCCCACGCGGGCATCGTGTCCCGCGGTAGTGCACTTTCGGCAGTGCCGTGGGTCGGCGGAGTTCCGTAGGGTCGCGTTCGTGAGAACGATGATCATCAAGGTCCGGGTGCCGGCACCGGTACTGTCCGCAGGTTTCTTCATCGGGGCGGTGACGGCCGTTGGCAGCGGTGTCGCCACCTTGTGGTGGGGCCTGCCGGCGGCGGTCTGCGCCTTCCTCGCGGGCTGGCGGCCGGGGCGGAACCGGAGCACGGGGGCGGCCTTGGCCGGGGTGCTCGCGGCCGCGGTGGTGGCTGTGCTCCTGGTGCCGGCGTGGCTGGGCTGGGCGAGCCAGTTCGTGGGGCTGTTGCTCGTGGCGGGGATGCTGCCGTGGTTCGCGGGCCGGTTCCTGCGCCAGTCCCGCGAACTGGTGCGGGCCGGGTGGGAGCGGGCCGCACGGCTGGAGCGGGAGCAGCATCTGGTCGCCGAACAGGCCCGGTTGCGCGAGCGGACCCGGATCGCGCAGGACATGCACGACCTCATCGGCCACGACCTGAGCCTCATCGCCCTGTCCGCGGGGGCACTGAATCTGGCTCCTGGTCTGTCTGAGGACCACCGGGCCACCGCCGGGGACATCCGCGCCCGGGCGGGAGCCGCCGTGGACCGGCTCGGTGAGGTGATCGGTGTGCTGCGCGAGCCGTCTGATCCGGCTCCGGGGTCCGAGCCCGGCGCCGGGTTCACCGAACTCGGTGGCCTGGTGGACCGGGCGGCCGCGGCGGGGCTCGACGTCCGGCTCCGCGTAGAGGGCGAAGTGGCGCCCGGTGAGGCGCTGTTGGTCGTCGAGCGGGCCGTGCTGCGGGTCGTGCAGGAGGCGCTGACGAACGTTGCCAAGCACGCGCCCGGGCACCGGGCGACCGTCGTCGTCCGGCACGCGGAAGGACGGACCGAGGTCAGTGTGACGAACGAGCCGGTGCCCGGCGCCTCTACGGCCCACCACGACCGCGCTGCCCGCAGCGCACCGGAGTCCCGGGCGTCCGCGTCCGGCGACGGCCACCGCTTCGGTCTCATCGGCCTGGACGAACGCGTCCGACTGGCCGGTGGCAGCTTCGCGTCGGGCCCCGAGGGCGGCGGGTTCGCCGTCCGGGCCACGCTCCCGCACCGTCCCGGAACCGTGCCCCCGCCACGCCGCGCCCAGCCCGATGGTCCAGGTGACGTACTGCCTCCTGAGCACCGCAGTGCCCGTCGCCGACTGGGCCGCACCGCCGCCGCGGCCGTCCTGGTACCGCTGTGCACCTCCGCGTTGCTCGTCGGCGGGATACGGGCGTGGGACACCGTGACGGCACGGGAGTCGGTACTCGCGCCGCAGGACTACGCCCTCCTGCGCGTGGGTCAGGCACGCGCGGACGTGACGCCGTACCTGCCCGAGCGCCAGACGACCCGTCGCCCGGCAGCGCCCACGCCCGCACCGCAGGATGCGGCCTGCGAGTTCTACGTACAGACCGCCGACCCGTTCGACGACCGCTCGGGGGACATCTACCGTCTCTGCTTCCGGGCCGGACGCCTGGTCTCCACCGACAACTACACCGGGAAGGAAGTCCGATGATCCGGATCCTGATCGCCGACGACGAGCCCATGATCCGCGCGGGCGTCCGCGCCGTCCTTGCCACCGATCCCGGCATCACCGTCGTCGCCGAGGCGGCCGATGGCCACGAGGCGGTGGAACTCGTACAGCGCCACCGCCCGCACGTGGCCGTCCTCGACATCCGGATGCCCGGAACCGGCGGCATCGAAGCCGCCGCCGAGATACGGAGGACCGTCCCCGAAACCGGGGTGGTGATGCTGACGACCTTTGGCGAGGACGAGTACATCCTGCGTGCCCTGAGCGCAGGCGCCACCGGCTTCCTGATCAAGTCCGGCGAGCCGGAGGAACTGATCGCGGGTGTCCGGGCGGTGGCCGACGGCGCCGCCTACCTGTCACCGAAGGTCGCGGCCCGGGTCGTCGCACATCTCGCCTCCGGTGGCGCGGGCGCCCAGGCCGGCCGCCGTTCCGCGGCCCGCGCCCGCGTCGAGGCCCTGACCGCGCGGGAGCGGGAGGTGCTCGGCTTCCTCGGCGGCGGGTTCTCCAACGGGCAGATCGCGCGCCGCCTGCGCCTGGCGGAGGGGACGGTGAAGGCCCACGTCAGCTCGATCCTCGCCCGCCTCGGCGTCGACAACCGGGCCGCGGCGGCCGTGGTCGCGCACGAGGCCGACGTGGTCCCGGTGCCGTCCGGCCGGCTGACGTACGAGGAACGCTGACACCGCCCGTACGGCCATCGGCAGCACGAGGAGCCGCACCGTCACCACGGCCGTCGCGCCGAGCGCCGTGCCCGCCAGGACGTCGTGCGGATAGTGCACCCCGACCAGGACCCGCAGCAGGGCGGCCGCCGCGGCCACCGGCAGGGCCAGGGCCGCGAGCCGAGGCCGTATCAAGACCACACCGACGGCCAGCGCGACTGCCAGGGTGGCGTGGTTGCTGGGGAACGACCAGTCGCCCGGCGCCGGGCACGGTGCGAGGGCCGCGACCCCTGGCAGGGCGCGGCACGGACGTTCCTCGTCGACGAGGAGTTTGACCGCCTCGCTGGTTCCGTAGGCGACGACGGTGCCGACGGCCGCCACTGCCAGCCCGGCCAGGCCCAGCACGTCACGGCGGCGAAGGGCGCTCCAGCCGACCCAGGCCATGAGCAGGCCCAGGAACAGCAAAGTGCCCTCACTCGCCGCTTCCAAGACGGTCACGGCCCACGGCGGCCCGTCCGCCACACTCCCGGTCAGCGACCGGTAGGCCCTCGCTGAGAGGCCTGCCGTGACGTGTACCGGTTCGTTCGTGCCCAGTGTGCCGTCGGGAGCCAGCGAGACCACGGCCGCTGTGCCTGGCCCGGCCGACGCGACCGCCATCGACAGCCGTCGGCCCCATCCATATCGCTTGATCGAATCCATGTGCCGACGGTAGGAACACCGCAGGCAGAGCACCCTGGCCGAAGGACAGCCCGCTACCCCGACGATCGTCAGGGTTGACCGGTACGGGCCGGCTGCCACGGGCGGTGGCCGGGCCCGCCCACTATCAGCCGACACGTCGCCTCGCCTTCGCTGGGCGCGGGAATCGTGAGTCGGCGACCCGTATGGTTCCCCGCGGACACGATCCACTGACGCACGAGCCGCTCTTTGCCGTCCTTCAGAAGGAAAGAACGATGCGCCCCATGAAATACACCGAATCCATCGAGATCGCCCTGCCTCGGGAGAAGGTCGTCCAGCTGCTGGCCGACCCGGCACACCTGCCGAAATGGCTGCGGGGCCTGGTGCTCCACGAGCCGCTGAGCGGGGAGCACGGGCAGCTCGGCACCACGTCGCGGGTCGTGATGCAGATGGGCCAGCGGAAGATCGAGTGCACCGAGACCATCACCCGCCGGGAACCGGCAGACCTGCGCGAGATCCCGAAGACGAGCGTCGTGCACTTCGACCGCGAGATCGTCGGCGAGGGCATGTGGAGCGCCGTGCGCGACCGGCTGACCGAAGCCGGCCCCGAAACGACGCTCTGGGAGAGCGAGAACGAATACCGGTTCAGCGGATTCCTGATGAAGCTGGTGGGACTCCTGATGCCCGGCGCCTTCCGCAAGCAGTCGCAACAGCACATGCGGGACTTCAAGGCGTTCGCCGAGCAGGGAAAGGATGTCCGCGAAGCGACGGACTGAGCGAGCCGGGGAGGGCGGTGGGTCGTACCCTTCGCCGCCGTTTCCGGCGTCGGCCGATCGCCCGGCCCTGCCCGTCCTGGACTGGACTGGACTGGACTGGAAACTACCGGCCGTGGGGTGCGTTCGATTCCTCCCCCGCGTACATCCCCGTGAGTTCGGCGGCGATCCGGGCCAGCCACTGTCGTACCTCCGGCGGCTCCAGTACCTCGACCCGCGCGCCCAGCCCGGCCAGATGTCCTGCCAGGGCCTTGGCGGCCGGGCCGTCGACCCACACCTCGGTCCAGCCGTCGGGCAGCGGACCGCCGACGCGGACGCGGCCGCCGAGGAGCCGTTGCAGCAGGGCCAGCGCGTCGGGGTGGACGCGGGCCCGGGCGGTCACCGCGTACATGCCGTCCTGGAAGGCTCCGGACAGCGTCCGCCACGCCGTGGCGAGGTCGAAGTCGGGCGGCCGGGTCACCGGTTCGGCGGTCGGCTCGACGGAGGTGACCCGGCTGAGCCGGAAGGTGCGCAGGCCCTTGTCCGTACCGGCGACCAGGTAGTCCACGCCCGCCTTGGCCACGAGCCCGAGGGGGTCGACGGTGCGTTCGCCGGCTGGTTTGCCGACGCCCGCGTACCCGAGGCGGACGCGGATCCCGTCCACGACGGCGCCTTGGAGCGCGGAGCGGTGGGCGGCATCGGCGGTGACGGCGTTGCGGGACCAGTCCGTGGCGTCGACGACTTCCGCGCGGGTCGCGGCCTGGGCCTGCGCCCGCATGGTCGGTGGCAGGGCCCGGACCAGCTTGCGCAGGGTGGTGCGCAGTTCGGGGGTGGCCGACAGGGGGCCGGTGACGAGGAAGAGCGCCCGGGTCTCGTCGGCGGTCAGCCCGGTGAGGTCGGTACGGGCCCCGCCGACGAGGGACCAGCCGCCGCCGCGGCCGCGTTGCGAGTAGACGGGGATGCCGGCCGCGGCCAGGGCCTCCAGATCCCGGCGCGCGGTGCGCTCGGACACCTCCAGTTCGGCGGCCACTTCGGGGACGGTGACGCGGCCGCGTTCCTGGAGGAAGAGCAGCGCCGCCACCAGCCGGTCGGCTCTCATGTGCCCGTGTCCTCCTTGATGGGTGCCGTCTCGTCGCATTTCATTCTCTTCGGAAAACAGGCCAGAAGGTGGCCACTTTTCCTTACAGGATGAACCCATGAACAAAACCGAACAGCTCATCGAGACCCCGTCCGACTCCACCGGTACCGTCGCCGACCCCTCCTCCTCCTTCGATCCGCGGACCGACCTCGCCGCGGCCGTCGAGCTGGCGGGCCGGACCCTGGCCGCCGTCCGGCCCGATCGGTACGACGCCCCGACCCCCTGCGAGGAGTTCGACGTACGGCGGCTGTTGAGCCACCTCGTCGCCGTCGTGCGCCGCATCTCGGTGATCGGGCGCGGCGAGGACCCGTTCAGCGTCCCCTCCTTCGCCGACGAGATCGCCGACGGCGCGTGGGCGGCGGCCTGGGTTCCGGGTGCCCGTGAAGTCGCCGAGGTGTGGGCGGATCCGGGCGTCCTCGGCCGGCAGCTGCGCCTGCCGATGGGCGTCCTGCCGGGCGCGGCCGCCGCGGCCGTCTACACGCACGAGCTCACGGTGCACACCTGGGATCTGGCCACGGCGACCGGACAGGACCCGGACTGGGACCCGGCCCTCATCGAGCGGGTGATCGGCGTCGTACGCCGCGCGCTGCCGGCCGAAGCCCGCGGCGGGCCGATCCCCTTCGCAGAGGTGGTGGCCGTGGACCCGGGGGCCCCGGCCATCGACCGGCTGGTGGCCTGGGCCGGACGTCGGCCCTGAGGACGGTTCAGCGGTAGAGCCACCACTCCTCGTTGCCGTCGAGGAACCGGGATACGGCCGCCGCCTTCCCTCCCGTCTTGCCTCCTGTGTGCGCCGAGAGCGTGACGAAGCTTCGACCCGTCGTCGTACGCCCGAGGGTCACGTCACCGAACGGGTTGAACACCCAGCCGTACGCCGGCTCGACCGGCGAGTGCTGGGCGGGCGGCCGGTAGTCGCGGGGCGGCCGCGGAGGGATCGCGGGCAGCGGCCGCGGGTCGGCCGCCTGCCACTCGCCCTCGCCGAGGCGCAGCTGGTACACGACGGGCTGGAGCCGGTGGGTGAGGGCGCACACCTCGACGAGTTCGGGCGTCACCACGTGGGCGGCGAAACGGGCGTGCGGGGTCAGGCGGTCTTCGGGCCGGCCCAGCGGCCGGGGCGGCTCCCAGCCCCGGCCGGCCCGGTAGTCCGCGAGGTGCAGTCGCAGGTCGCGGCCGATGCCGAGGGCGAGCAGGTCGTCCTGGGTGGGGGCGAGGGCGACGAGCGCGCCCCCGGGCAGCAGGGGGGCCGCCTTGTCGACGACGGTGTGGGCCTTGCCGGGCCACTCGCCGCCGCGTGACCACCAGGCGTTGACCAGACGCCCGTCGCGGTCGAGGAAGACCACCTCGACGGTGCGTCCGCGCGAGGCGACGGCCGGGGAGCTGAAGGGGTGCAGCCGCAGGTCGCCCGCCATCGGCGCGGGCTCGCTCCAGGGCCCGTCCGCCGGGCGGCGCTGCGCGTAGAGCCGGTGTGCGGAGGACACGGTGAACAGGTGGACGGACCGGTCCTGCTGCCGGGCGGCGGCGAGGGCGCGGATCCGCCGTGCGCTGATCCCCGTCAGGGTGGGCACGACCGTACGGACCCAGGCGTTGCGCTGGAGCCGCCACTCGACCGGTACGCCGCCCCGGAGCTGGGAGAAGACGACGGCGGGCCGCTCGGGGGGTACCGCGACGATCGGTGCGTCGGGTTCCACCGCCAGGGCCGGGGTGGTTTCCGGGTGCGGCCCGGGCCGGCGGAGGCCGAGGAGGTGCAGCGGCATCATCGGCGGGGTGCCGGTGTCGCCGCCGCGGACGGGTTCGGCGAACGTGCCCCGCAGCACCTGCGGGTCGGGACGGCCCCCGAAGGCGGTCACCCTGGGTTCGGCGACGGGGAAGGCGGGGTTGCGGACCAGCGCGCAGTCGAAGTCGACCGGGGTCGTCGGGGTGAGGGAGCGTCGCACGCGGGTGATCGGCGATCCGCGCTGGGGCATGCGGTCGACGTAGAAGCGGAACTGGCGGCCCACGGGCCAGGCGTTCCAGGCGGGGGCGGCCGCGCCCGGCGGCGGTGTCACGAGCACCGGCCTCAGGGTGACCGAGGTGTGGGGCTCGCCCACTTCGATACGGGTGGGGTGCGCGGGGTCGAACGGCGGGACGACCGTGTTCGTGCTGCCCGGGTCGTTGACGTCGATCTCGACGTCCCAGACGAAGAGGTCGGGGCGGGCGCGCAGGAGGGGAACGGCGACGGGGGAATGGAGGTAGAACCCCGGCCGCATGGGCGGGGCGTCGCCGGGGCCGGGCAGTGCGAGTTCCTCGCACATGGCCAGGTAGTAGTCGCGCAGTGGCTGCTCGGCGCGGCCGTCGAGGTCGAGTTTCGCCGAGTTCTCGTTGTCGATCATGACCACACCGCCGGCCCAGCCCGGGTTGCGGCTTCCGATGATCGTCTTGATGTGCTGGGCGTGCAGCCGGCCCCGCTCCGGCGTCGGCTGGCCCGCGGGCGGGTGCGTGGACGGATGCGCGGAGGTGTCGTGGGAGCTGCTGTAGCCGATGTAGAAGAAGACGGTGCCCCAGCCATCGGCCGCCACCGCGGCCAGCCGGTCCATCCAGTGCCGGTCCCGGCTCCTGGAGGAGACCGTGAAGCTCTCGGGCGGGTTGCCCGGCACCGGGGGCCCGTCGATGTAGGCACCGGCGAACCGCAGGTTGGAGGCGTCGTACAGCTCGGTGAGCCAGCCGGGCGCCGGCGCCTCGGCCCGGTCGAACCCGAAGAGGTACGGCGCGATCCGCGGTGCCGGTACGGGCGGGCCCGCCGGTGCCTGGGCGGGGCGCGGCACCGGCGAGGGGGGCGGAGCGGGCCGCGCGGGCGCCGGCGGCGGAGCGGGCGGGCCGGCGCCGACCGCGGGCCTGGCGGGGCGGCTCGGCGACCGCGGTACGGCTGGGCGCGCGGGGCGCTGCGCCATGGGCATCTCCCGGTGCGGGGTTCGGGCGGGGGGCCGGTCCGGTCACGTCTCGGCGGTGGCGGCCGATTCCTTCCAGGCACCGCTCGCGTCCTGCTCCCAGACGGGCAGCGCCGTCTTGGTCTTGAGCCGGACGAGCTCGGTGGGAACCTCGATCTCCCACGGGTCCCCGACGGGGCGCTCGTCGCCGGGGGCGCCGGTGGCGCGGCGGATTTCCTCGGAGATGGGGACGTAGTCGGGCTGGTTGAGTCCGGGTACGGGTCCGCCGCCCCAGATCTTCCCGAACTGGACGAAGTACCGTACGTCGTCCTCGAAGCCGGGCCGGACCGGGAAGACGACCCGGGCGGCGCCGGCGCGCAGGAACTCCGCGAAGGTCGGGTCGATGTCGCTGGTGAGCGCCCGTGCACGCCACCGGGACTTCTGGGACCAGAAGTAGGGGTAGAGGAGGTACTGGATGTTCTCCCACTCGAAGGCCTGCTCGAAGAAGCGGATGTACGGACCCTGCTCCCGGGCGCGCTCCAGGTTGAGCTGCGGGAACTTCTCGACGGGATCTACCGTGATGGCGCCGAAGCCGTCGAACAGGTCCTGGGTGAGCAGGCTGATGCACGCCTTCTTCAGCTCACCGAGGATCAGGTCGCGGTTCTCGGCCGGGTTGCGCCCCTGCGGTCCCCCCAGCGCCTGGACCTGCGCCTCCGACACCGCCTTGTCGTACGCCTGCTTCATCCCCGTGTACGCGGTGACGATCGCGTCGTACGTCTTGTTCTGCCACTTCTCGTGGCTCTCGGGGGTGCGCGCGCAGCGCACGTCGAAGGTGGCCACGAAATTGCGCGTCTCGAAGGAACTGACACCGATGCCGAGGGAATTGCGGACCGGGCTGGCGAACGTGTAGGTGGAGGCAGTGCTGTCCCAGGTCCCCGCGGCGCCGACCGCCAGTTGCACGCTGGGGAAGGTCGATCCGCCGGGCGGGGCCATGCCGTTGCCCTTGAAGGTCCAGTGGAGCGAGATCGCCTCGTAGCCGTCGGGCAGGGCGATCTCCAGCGTCTTGTTGACCGCGCCGGGTTCCTCGCCGGTGGCTCCTTCGAGCGCTTTGCCGACGTCCGCCCAGTCGCCGGGTGCCGGTTCCAGGCCGGTGGCCCGGTACCGCCTTCCGATGTGCCGGTAGCTCGCCTCGGTCACCTCGGACGCGTCCTCGGTCAGCGGCGCCGGGAGTTCCGCGACGAGGGTCGTCTGGCCTTGCCGCTGGACCGCGTCGATGAGGAAGGCGGCGGGCTCGGGGACGATGGTGTCGAAGAGGAGCCGGCTGCCGTAGTTGTACATCTGGGCGCGAGTGACCCGGTTGACCCATTGGTAGAGGCCGCTGATGTTCGCGCCGCCGATGCCGGCCGCGCCGGGTTTGTTGTCGAAGGCGTGCTTGTTGAACTCCTCGAACTCCGCGATGGTCTTGCGGATGTGTGACTGCTTGGTCTTCTCGGAGAGCCTGGACGCGGCGCGGCTGGTGACGTCGCGCGAGACCGTGGATGCCTGCTTGAGGGAGTTCTCCTCGCTCCGGTTCTGCGCCACCGCCACGTCGGCCTTGACCTCGACGCTGAAGCCGTACCGTGCCGTCACGTTGAGGCCGGCCTTGAGGCTGGAGTCCTCCTTGACGACGCTGCTCGCCTCGCGCTGCAGGGAGAACCGGTCGGTGGTCTGGGTGTCGCGCTCCTCTTCCTTGGAGGTCTCCGTCTCGGTCGAGTAGGTGTCCTCGGAACGCTCGAAGCGCCGGGTCTCGCGCTCGCGGAGCTCCGACTTCAACACGTTCTCGATGTGGGAGAGTTCGCCGCCCTGGTAGCGAAGGATGTGCTCGCGGACCACGATGAGGTCGCCCACGCCGATCGGGCGCAGCACGCCGGGCTTGCCGAACGGCAGTTTCCCCGTGGGCGGGTTCTCGTAGCCGCTCCCGCCCGAGCCGGGTTGCGGATCGGGGTCGGCGGTCACCTCGAAAGCCATGCCCCGGCTCGCGTACAGGCCCGGTCGGGGCGGGCTCTGGCGGCGTCCGGTGGCGGCCGTGGTTCCGCCACCGGTACCGGCGGGCCCCTCGTCGGCCGCCGCCGTCGCTCCCTGGGGCTGCGGGGGCGGTGCGATCTCCACCGGGCGCCTGCGGAACGTACCGGTGGTGGCACCGGCGGACCGCTGGACCAGGTCGATGCCCTGCAGGATCAGGAGCAGGCGGGGGCCGCTCGACGGCTTGTCGTGGCCGGCCCGGAGGATCTCGATCGCGGCGTCCGCGAGGGTGACCAGGTCCTGCTTCCACTCGTTCGTGGTGACCAACTGGGCGGGTTTCTTGCCGTACTTCTGCTCGGCGGCGGTCGAGATCGCGGCGCAGGTGTGGTCGGGGCCGTCCCCGAGGGCCGTGTTGAAGGCGAGGTGGGCCGCCTTGAGCACGGTCCGCCCCAGGATCTCCTCCAGGGTGCCGGGGTGCTCGGGCGGAATCTCGCCGCCGGTGGCGCTCGTGGCGCCTGCGGTGTTCGGCGGGGTGGAGTGTTTGATCGGGAAGCGGCCCTCGACCGCCTCGGCCGGCCGGATGACCGTAAAGCGCAGCAGTTCATCCACGGCATTCTCCTGACCTGGGGCGGCGCGGGGAGTGAGCGATGCGGGTCACCATCCGGTTTGTAGCGGGTCGAACCCGCCGGACAACAGGGGCCGGCACCGGGACTCACCCGGGTGAGTGACGTGCTTCACCGCTGAAACGGCACTGCATCACCAGCACTGAACCCGACCCTGGCGCCGCAACCCCACACCGTGCGGTCAGCGGGGCGAGTCATCAGCCCAGGACGGCGTCCAAGATCTCCTCCACCCAGTACCCCAGGCGGTGCCGGCGGCTGCAGAACCGCTTCGGGCGCCGCCACCGGCCGCGCTCGTCGAGCGGCCGACGGCACTGCTTGCAGTGCCTCACGCGTATCCGATCCCCCATGGCCGGTGACTCTAGCGGCCACGACCGGCCCGAAGACCACTGGGCCGTGCCCCGGTCTCGCGGTAACGGCCTACGGAGAACCATGGGGAAGGCCCAGGCCCCGGCCGGCGTCGTGCCGGGGCCTGGGGGTGGGTCAGTCGGCCTGGCTGTTGGCCTCCTTGGGCAGGCAGAACATCAGGGCCCACATCAGGGTGAGGAGGCTGCCGACCCACCACAGCGCGGTGGTGAACGCGTCGCGGTTGGGTCCTGCGTCGGGTGAACCGCCGGTGGTGGCGAAGAACACCAGGGCGGTCAGCGCGGTGCCGAAGGCGATGCCCAGGTGCATGGCGGTGTTGAACAGGCCCGACGCGGACCCGGCGTCCTCGTGCGGGACCCTGGCCAGCGTCATGTCGGCGAGCGGGCCGCCGACCATGCCGAGGCCGAAGCCGATCAGTACCACCGGTGCGGTCATCGCCGCGAGGGTCAGGTCCCCCTGAAGCCTGTCGGCCTGGAGTCCGTAGGCGGCCGTCGAGGCGAGCGTGATCAGGGCTCCGGCCTGGGGCAGGCGGCGGGCGAAACGCCCGCCGCTCTTCGCCGCGATCGTCGCACCGGCCAGTTCTCCCAGGGAGAGCAGTACGAAGGCCAGGGCCGCGTGGAAGGGACTCATGCCCAGACCGCGCTGGAGGTAGAGCGTCCAGGTCATGAAGAACAGGCCGCACAGCAGGCCGAGCGTCAGCTGCGCGGTCAGCCCGCCGGAGAACTGCCCGCTCCGGAAGAGGGACAGAGCGACGAGCGGAGCGTCCTGCTCGCGCTGCTGGTGGCGCAGGAAGGCGCCGAGCGCGAGGAGGCCGGTGGCGAGCATGGCGAAGCACCACAGGGGCCAGTGGTGGGTGTGGCCCTCGCTGAGCGGGAAGATGATCAGGACGATGGCCAGTGCGGACAGCAGCATGCCGGTCAGGTCGAGCCGGTCGGCCTTCCGGACGGTCGACTCGGGGATGAACCTGCGTCCCAGGACGAGTACGGCGATGCCGACGGGCACGTTGATCAGGAAGATCGGCCGCCAGGACAGTCCGAACAGGTTGGCCTCGGTGAGCAGGCCCCCCAGGACCGGGCCCAGCACGTTGGCGAGCGAGAGGACTGCTCCGTAGAGGCCGAAGGCCTTGCTGCGGCTCTCGCCCTCGAAGGTGACGTGGAGGGTGGCCAGGACCTGCGGGATCATCAGGGCCACTCCGGCGCCCTGGAGCACGCGGGCACCGATCAGCACACCGGTGCCGGTCGCGAGGCCGCACAGCAGTGAGGCCGCGGTGAAGACGACGGTGCCGATCAGGAGGATCTTGCGTCGTCCGTGGATGTCACCCAGACGTCCGCCGGTGATCAGTCCGACGGCGACGGTCAGTGAGTAGCCGGCGGTCAGCCATTGCACGGCGGCCGGTCCGGCACCGGTCGACGACTGGATCGCGGGCAGGGCGGTGAGGACGACCGACTGGTCGAGGATGTCCATGAGTTCGGCGACCAGGAGCACGACGAGGGCGATCCGGGCGGCCGAGGCCGTCTTCGAGTGGTCGGGAGCTTGGTGGTCCGGTGCTGGATGGTCCGGGGACTGGGTGGTGTGCTGCGGCTCGTTTCCGAGCGCGGAGGAAGACACGACGGGACTCCTGATCCAAATGAAACGGGGAGCCCTGCCGACAGCCGCACCGGGGCCGGAAAACACGGAACCCGGGGCAGACGGCAGAGCTGCACCCGGGAAAGACGGAAAACTGCGGGGAGGGTGACGCAACTCAGGCCAGCGCGACGTCCGCCCCCGGACACGTGCGACAACACAGCACGCGGGGAACACGGACGACTACACGGCCTGGTTGATAGGACGTCACCTCAAGATCGACATACGCAAAGGAACAGGGAATCCGGTCACTGCCACCGATACCTCGGCACAGGAACCGCTTCACCATACGACACCCCCGGTCCCCGCCGCACACCAGCTGTGCGACGTCGTGCGCGGGGCCGCGGACGAGCTGCTCCGAGTGCCGTGCCCGGGAGGTTCACCGGGTTGTGCCAGCAGAGCAGTGTGTCCCGATATCCCTTGCGTGCCCACGGGGCAGGCGCCGTACCGTGGCGCGGTGACGATTCAGGTGATCATTCTCAACGGTGGTTCCAGCTCGGGGAAGTCCGGGATTGCACGGTGCCTGCAGGCAGTACTGCCGGATCCGTGGCTGACGTTCGGATGCGACTCGTTGGTCGACGCCCTGCCCGCGAAGATGCGGGCGTCGGACGGTGGGATCGTGTTCGCGGCGGACGGCGGGGTGAACGTCGGGGTGGAGTTCCGGGCGCTGGAGGCGGCCTGGATGGACGGCGTCGCGGCGATGGCCCGGGCAGGCGCCGGGGTCATCATCGATGACGTCTTCCTCGGCGGAGCAGGGTCCCAGCGGCGGTGGCGGAAGGCCCTCGGCGAACTGTCCGTGCTGTGGGTCGGCGTCAGGTGTGAGGGCGCGGTCGCCGCAGGCCGTGAGCTCGCACGAGGAGACCGCATCCGGGGGATGGCCGCGTCGCAGGCGGATGTGGTGCACGAGGCCGTGGTCTATGACCTGGAGGTGGACACGACCCGTACCGAGTCCCTGGTCTGTGCGAGAACCATCGCCGCCCACGTCAGCTGATCGCCGGAACGGCTCCCGGCTGCCTGGACGGCAGCATCGAGCGATTTCTCCTGTCCAGCCACGCTTTCACCGGACTCGTCTGTGGGTGGTGTGGTCAGCCGCCCGACAGGCGGTAGGCGTCCCGTGCCAAGGTCAGGGCGATCAGGTCGCGGGGACGGGAGAGGGACGTCGAGGTGAGGTGTTCCAGTCGGCGCAGGCGGTTGAAGACCGTGTTGCGGTGGCAGTACAGCCGGCTCGCGGCGCGGCCCGCCGAGCCCTCCGCCGCCAGCCAGGCGTCGAGGGTCTCCAGGAGCATCGCCCGGTCCGCCGGGTCCAGGTCCAGCAGGGGGCCGAGGACGGCGTGGACGAGCTCCGCCGAGAGTTCGGGCTGGCGCACCACCAGCGCGGTGGGCAGCCGGTCGGCCAGCTGCACCAGTACCCGTTCCTCCTGCCCGCAGGTGCGGAGCGCCGTCTCCGCCAGTCGCCGGGCCCGGCCCAGTTCGGCCAGTCCGTCCACCACCGGGCTGATGCCGCCCGGTCCCGGACAGCGGTCCGCGAGCTCCGCCGCGAGGTCGGCCGGCGAGGAGTCGCCCAACGCCACCACGGCCAGTTCCCGCTCGGTGCGCATCCGCCAGAACAGCCGCATCCCGTTCGCCGCCGCCACCCGGTGCACCGATTCGCCCCGGTCGGCCGGGAGCACCACCACCACGTACCGTCCCTGTTCGGGCAGGTCCAGGGCGAGTGCCACCTGGGCGGCCAGGGCCTGCGAGGTGTCCCCCTCCAGCAGGGCGTCCAGGAGGGCCTGCACCCTCTCGTCGCTGCGCCGGCGCATCTCCACCTCCGTGGTGCGGTACGCCTCGGCGGTCGCGGTCGCCTGCTGCTCGATGCCCGCCCACATGGCCCCGGCCGCGCGGGCCAGCACCGGCAGCGCCTCCGGCTCCTTCTCGGTGACGATGTCCAGCAGCGCGTCCCAGGTCAGCCGCCCCGCCCTGCGGTACGCGTAGAGCAGGAGGTCCAGCGGCAACCCCTGCTCGGCGCGCCGGCGGCCCAACTCCTCGGCGTACGCGAGGTCCTTGCGCGGGGCGGACCGGCGGGCGGCGAAGGCCTCGATCCCGTAGTGCATGGCCTCGCTGACCTGTTGCCAGTGCTCGTCGCGCGGGACCGCCAGGTCGAAGAGCGGCGAGTGCTTCGCCAGGTCCTCGATGAGGTGGTCGGTGAGTCCGGGGATGTCGGCTATCAGCACGTCCGCCGCCGACAGCAGGACCGTCCATTCCTCTTCCGTGCGCGTTCTGCGTCCGCCGCCCATGGCCGCCGAGGATGCCACCCGTCTCGGCCGCCGTCAGGGGCGCGCGCAGCAGGTCTGTGCCGGTGCACAACGCGTTCCGGTTCCGGCTGGTCATCGGCAGCGATTCCGCATCCGGGCGTGGACGGGTGCCCCGGCCCGGTGTTGGGGTGTGCGCCAGCACAGAGGCCGCATGGAAGGCCCTGCGAAGGCCCGTTTGGGCTGTGCCCGTCTGGGCCGTGCAGAGGAAGGAGGAGGACGTGGGTTCGCTACAGGTGCGCGCGCTGTCCGTCGGCTACGGGCCGGTCCGGGCCCTGCGCTCGGTGTCGCTCGACGTGCCGGCCGGCGCGGTGGTCGTCGTGCTCGGCGGCAACGGCGCGGGGAAGTCGACGCTGCTGCGCGCGGTGTCACGGTCGCTCGGGTTCCACCGCGGCGCCGTGACGGGCGGGAGCATCAGCTTCGACGGCAGGCCGCTGGACGGACTCGGTCCGGACCGGGTCGTCGCCGCGGGAGTGGTACAGGTCCCCGAGGGGCGGCAGGTGTTCACGCGGATGACCGTCGCGGACAACCTGCGGGCCGGGGCACTGGGCGGCCGCGCGGGATCCCGCGCCGACACCGCCCGCTCCCTCGCCCGGGTCCACGAGCTGTTCCCCGTACTGGGCCGGCGGGCGCGGCAGCGCGCCGGGCTGCTGTCCGGCGGCGAGCAGCAGATGCTCGCACTGGGACGCGCCCTGATGGCCCGCCCCCGCCTGCTGCTGCTCGACGAACCCACCCTCGGGCTGGCGCCCAGGATGGCCGCCACCATCGCGGAGACCATCACCGAGATCAACGCCTCGGGCGCCTCGGTCCTCCTCGTCGAGCAGAACGCCGCACTGGCGTTGCGCCTCTCCTCCCACGCGTACGTCCTGGAGGTCGGCGAGGTGACCCTCGACGGCCCGGCCGCCGAGCTGGCCGCCTCGGACGAGGTGCGGCGCCGCTACCTCGGCATCTCCGATGGGGACGGCTCCGTACCGGCTCCCTCCCGGGAGCGGCGTGAGCTGGGCAGGTGGTCGGCGTGAGCGCGCCCCCGTCCCCTCCCCCGCCGTTGACCGTCACCGACGTCACCGTCCGCTTCTCCGGCCTGACCGCCCTCGACTCCGTGTCCTTCGCTGTGGAACCCGGCAGCGTCCACGCCGTCATCGGGCCCAACGGGGCGGGCAAGTCAACCTGCTTCAACGTGCTGTCCGGGGTGTACCGGGCCTCCGCCGGCAGCGTCCGGTTCGGGGACGCCGAGCTGACGGGCCTCGCCCCGCACGCCGTCGCGGACCTCGGCATCGCCCGTACCTTCCAGAACCTGGCGCTGCCCCCGCACACCAGCGTCGCAGACAGCCTCCTGCTGGGCCGCCACCGGCTGATGCGGTCCGGGTTCCTGGCCGCGGGGCTGCGGCTGCCCGCCGCCGCCCGGGAGGAGCGCCGGCACCGTGAACGGGTGCGGGAGATAGCCGAGTTCGTCGGCCTGGAAGAACACCTGGCGGCGCCCGCGGGTTCCCTGCCGTACGGGAAGCAGAAGCTCGTCGAGCTGGCCCGGGCGCTGTGCACCGAGCCCCGGTTGCTGCTCCTGGACGAGCCCGTCGCCGGCATGACGGCGGACGAGAGGCAGCGTACGGCCGCCGTCATCGCCGGCGTCCGGGATGGCCTCGGCATCTCGATCGTGCTGGTCGAACACGACATGGGGGTGGTGATGCGGCTCGCGGACGCGGTGACCGTACTGGACTTCGGCAGGCGCATCGGCGGCGGAACTCCCGCGCAGGTGCAGAACGATCCCGCGGTGGTCCGCGCGTACCTCGGAGAGGAGGAGCCGGCCGCATGACCACTTTCCTCGAACTGCTCCTCGGCGGGCTCTCCATGGGATCCGTCTACGCGCTGATCGCCCTCGGCTTCGTGGTCATCTTCAAGGCGACCGAGGTGGTCAACTTCGCCCACGCCTCCCTGCTGCTGGCGGGCGGGTACGTCACGGCGACGCTGCACGAGGAGCTCGGTTTCTGGGGCGCCCTCCTGACGGGCGTGCTCACGGCGGCGGCGGTGGGGGCGGCGATCGAGTTCCTGGTGATGCGGCGCTACCGGGGCCAGGACCAGAACGTGCTCGCCATCGTGACCATCGGCGTCGACATCCTCCTCATCACCGACCTCACCCGGCGCATCGGCACGGACGTGCTCTCGCTCGGCGATCCGTGGGGCGATCGCGTCGTCCACTTCGGGCCGGTCACGGTGCCCCAGACGAGGATCGCGGCGATCCTCGCCGCCGGCCTGCTGATCACGGTCTTCCTGCTCGTGTTCCGCCACACCTCCTGGGGCGTGGCCATGCGCGCCACCGCCGAACGGCCGGAGACGGCAGCGCTGATGGGCGTACGGCTGGGTCGGGTCTCGCTCGCGGCCTGGGCGGTGGCGGGGGCCCTGGCCGCCGTGGCCGCGCTCTTCCTGACGGTCTTTCCCACCCCCGGTCTGGAGCGGGCCACCTCCCTCGCCGCGCTGAAGGCCTTCCCGGCCGCGATCCTCGGCGGCCTCGACTCCACGTCGGGCGCTCTGGCGGGCGGCCTGATCATCGGAGTCACCGAGGCGCTCGCCACCGGCTACCAGAGCCAGTTGGCCTTCCTCGGCCGCGGCATCGGCGACCTCGCTCCGTACCTGGTGATGGTCGCGGTCCTGCTGGTCCGCCCCGCCGGACTCCTCGGCACGAAGGAGCTCGCCCGTGTCTGACACCCGCAGCGCCGTGCGGCGCACCGGGGCCGCCGCCTCCCGGGCGGCCGGCCGGCCTCGGTCGGCGAGCGTCCGGAGCGTGTGCGCGGCAGCCGCGGGCCTGGTGCTCCTCGCGCTGCCGTTCTACCTCGACCGGTTCTGGCTCCAGGCCGGGCTGTTCGCGATCGCCGCCGCCATCGGGGCCATCGGGCTCAACCTGCTCACCGGGGCCACCGGTCAGCTGTCGATGGGCCACGCCTTCTTCCTCGCCGTCGGCGCGTACGGGTACTGCGCGCTCGCCGGGGACGGCGGCGCGTCCGGCGGCCACACCCTGGTCGGGCTCGGCCTGCCCGGCTGGCTCGCGGCCGCCCTGGCCGTCGCCCTCGCCGGGGCGGCGGGCGGTCTCTTCAGCCCCATCGCCGGCCGTCTGCGCGGGGCGTACCTCGGCATCGCCACCCTCGCGCTGATCTTCATCGGCCAGCACCTGCTGTTCAACGCGACCAGCCTCACCGGCGGCTTCAACGGCCGTGCCGTGGAGCCGCTGTCCCTCTTCGGCTTCACCTTCGACGACACCGAGACCGTCATCGCCTCCGTCCCCTTCCACTCCGCGGAGAAGCTCTGGTACGTGGCTCTGGCCGCTCTCCTCGGCGGCGCCCTGTTCGCGCGCGGGGTCCTGCGGGGCCGGCCCGGCCGGGCCATGAACGCCCTGCGCGACCACAGCATCGCCGCGGGGGTCATGGGGGTGGCGGTCGCCCGGTACCGGGCCGCCGTCTTCGTCCTGTCGTCCATGTACGCGGGGCTCGCCGGCGTCCTGCTCGCCCTCGTCTTCCAGCGGACCGTGCCCGACTACTTCGGCATGGTCCTGTCCCTGGAGTACCTGGCCATGATCGTGATCGGCGGCCTGGGTACGGTCTCGGGCGCCGTCGTCGGCGCCGTCTTCGTCTCCCTGCTGCCGCAACTGCTCACCCGCTACGGCGACGCCCTCCCGCTGGTGTCCGCCCCCGGAACGGGCGGGGTGTCGCCGGGCGAGGCCTCCCGCTACCTCTACGGCGCGGCGGTCGTCGCGGTCGTCCTGTTCCTGCCCGGCGGCCTCACGGGCGTCACCCGGACCGTCCGGAACCGCACCACACCCCCGAAGGAGCGAACGTGAACAGAAGAAGGCTCTCTGCCGCGGCCCTGGCGGCCGCGCTCGTCCTGACCGGCGCCGCCGGGTGCAGCGGCAAGGCGAAGCCCGCCGCGGGCACCGCCGGGGACGAGCCGGCCGCGGGCGGGGTCAAGGCCGGGGTCGGGGTGAGCGACAAGACCATCCGGCTCGGCTCGCTCACCGACATGACGGGCGTCTACGCGTCCCTCGGCAAGAGCGTCACCCAGGCCCAGCAGTTGTGGGCCAAACAGACCAATGCCGCCGGCGGCATCTGCGGCCGCACCGTCGAGCTGGAGGTGCGCGACCACGGTTACGACCCGCAGAAGGCCCTCGCCGCCTACACCGAACTGGAGCCCCTGGTGCTGGGCTTCACCCAGTTCATCGGCTCCCCGTTCGTCTCGGCGGTCAAGGAGCGGATCGACGGCCGGGACAAGGGCCTGGTCATCCCGCAGGCCTGGTCGGCCTCGCTGCTGGGCAGCCCGTACATCCGTACGGTGGGCGCGACGTACGACGTGGAGACCATCAACGCCGTCGGCTTCCTCCTGGACCAGAAGCGGATCGCCTCGGGCGACAGGATCGGGCACGTGTACTTCGAGGGCGACTACGGCGAGAACGCGTTGACCGGGGCCAAGGCCGTGGCCGCGGAGGCCGGGTTGACCGTCGTCGAGCAGAAGATCAAGCCGACCGACAACGACATGACGGCCCAGGTCGCCGCACTCAAGCAGGCCGGGGTCAAGGCCGTGGTGATCAGCGCCGGGCCCCGCCAGGCCGCCTCGCTCGTCGGGGTGGCCGCGGCGGGCGGCTGGAACGTGCCGATCGTCGGCAACAACTCGGCCTTCGCCCCGCAGCTGTTGGCCACACCTGCCGGTGCTGCTTTGCAGAAGGACTACTACGTCGCCTCCTCCGCCCTGCCGATCGGCTCCGCGGAGGCGGACCCGGCCGCGCTGGCGGCCGCGTACAAGGCGGAGTACCCGGACTCCGGGCTCGACAACGGTGTGGTGGCCGGCTTCACCGCCGGCGCCCTGTTCGGCGAAGTGCTGAAGAAGGCGTGCGCCGACAAGGACCTGACCCGGGAGGGCATCCGTGCGGCGCTGCTGAGCCTGAAGTCCTACGACAACGGCTTCGGCATCACCCACGACTTCTCGGACCCGAAGGCGCCCTCCACCCGGCAGAGCGTGATCCTGAAGCCCGACGCCGGGGTCCCGGGCGGCATGAAGGTGGTGAAGGAAGCCGCGGCGGCGCCCGCCGCGACGAAGTTCACGCCCACGCCCTGAAGATTCCCGGCCGGACAACTCGGTTCGGGTCCGGTCCTGTTGTGGTGGAAGCCGTGGGCGGGCACGCTTCAGGCATCGGACCTGGCGGGCAGACTGGCCGGGAAGGCACGGGTGAGTGAGGGGGCTGGGATGGGCATACGGGGGCGCGTGGCGGTGGTTCGGTGACGGCGTATCACATCAAGTATCTGCCGGTCGGGGCTCTGCCCGGAGACGGTGCCGGCACCTGGTCGGTGGCCCGGGACGGTGTCGCGTCCCGGTCCCGGGGCGGCGTCGCGACCTGGCCGGTGGCCGACGCCGAACGGTGGCGGAAGGCGGCCGTCCCGGCCGTTCTCGCCCCGGCCGTGGGCGGCTGGGTCCTGGCCGTCCTGGTGGCGGCGGCGTACGTCATGCTGTTCGGGCTCTCGTCCGCGTCCGCTGCCTGGCACAGCGGGCCCGGGGACGGGACGGACTGGCGGAGGTATCCGGGTCTGATCCTGCTGACCGCCTTGCCGCTCTGGTACCGGCACGTTCCGGTCGCGGCCGTACCGGCGGCCGTGTTCGTCGCCGTGGAAGCAGTTCTGGTTCTCGGCCGGCCCGGCGGCGTGGACCAGCCCGCGAGGGCGGGGTGGGTGGTCATCCTCGCCGCCTGCGCCGTCGCGTTCACAGGAAGCTGTCTGCGGCTGCGGGCCCGACGCAGACAGCGGGCGCTGGCCCTCGCCGCTGCGGGAGGGCGCCGCTTCCCACTGCCCGAAGGCACCCCGGAATCGGACGGCCACCGCGGACACCGGCAGGTCTACCTCGGGCTGGTGCTCTGCCTGGTCTCCGCCGCCATCCTCGCCGACGGCCTGTTCGGGGGATCGACCGCGCCCGACGTCGCCTATGACGCCGTCGGGGAACAGGGCGTCGCTCTGGTGCTCCTCGTGGCCGGTACGACCATTTACGGCCGGGGCCAGCTCGCTTACCGGGCGGCCCGGCGGTTGCACGGGGAGCCGCAGCCGGCCCTGATCGTAGGCGTGCGCGCCGGGGCGGACGGGCGCCACTGGGTGTGCTCGGACGCCCGGACCCGCTCGGCGGCGCCTCTGATCGCGTACGTTCCCCGCAAGAGCGACACCCACGCCAGGACGCGCCTCCTGGGCAGCGGCTCGGCGTACGGAGCGGGGAACGGGCACCACGACATCGACCCCGAGCACGAGCCCTTCGAAGCGGTCCTCTACGGCACCCTCGCTGAGGGCGACGAAGTCGTCCTCGAATACGCCTGTGCCGAATACCACCAGCAGGAGATGGGGCGGATGTACGCGACCGTGACGACTGTCCCGCTCCGCCCGGACCGCCGCCACGGGCTGGGCCCGTGGGAGCCGGCGGACGGCGCTGCCCGGCAGCGCGAGCGGCTCCGCGAGGAGCGGGAGCGCGAGGAGCGCTACCGGGAGGCGCAGCGCGCGGCGGAGGCGCGCCGCCGGAACGCCCCGCGCGGCTCGTCGTCACGGGGGCGCGGGAGCGGCTCGTCGTCCCGGGGGCGTGGGAGCGGCTCGGGCAACCGGTACAACGGCGGCGGCTGCGGCTCCGGTTGCGGGTCGGGTTGCGGGGGCGACTGAGCGTCGGCAGTCGTCGACACCGAGTGGTCAGCGGCCCCGGGTGCCGACGGCGGGTATGCCCGGTCCGAGACGCCCGTCGGTACGGGGCCCAGGGAGCCTGCGCCGGCTGCTGGTGGCCGATCGCCCGGTTACGGCCGGCCGGATGAGGATGAGGATGAGGGAGGGAGCTGGTGGAGTCGAGCACCCGACGGCACGCCCAGTACCGCTAAAACTGTCCGATCGCGCCGCCTCCCCGCGTGCGGGCGGGACGCTGATGTCGTCCCCGGGGCACCGGGACCGGCGGGATGCTCTACCCGACCGGCACGGCGAGCAGCCCGTGTCGCCGACCCGACCACCCTGGCCGGGCGCGGCCCTGGCCTGTGCGCGCGGAACTCCTTCGCGTGGTGCCGCTCCCGGACCACACCCAGCGGGCCCGCCCGACGGACCTACCCTCTCGGCCCCCGCGTCGCTTCCTGCCGCCGGAGGGCCTCTCGACAGGTCTGGCCGGAGTGGGTGGCCACCATGGTCAGGCGTTGCAGGATGCCGCCGTCGTGGACCTCCAGGCGCCAGGCGCCGCTGGTCAGCGCCACGGCTGGTACGGCTCCCCCTCGCCGGGCCGTGACCTGCCAGCCGCGTTCCGTCAGGGCGGCTTCGAGGGCCGCCATTTGCCTCTCGTCCGCGGGGCCGCTGCCGACCCAGTCGGCTAGGCAGTCGGCAAGCTCCCCCTCGGCAAGGGGCCACACCTCACCCCGGGGCATCCCCGTGGCCGTGGCGGCGGCAGCGAGTTCCGCCGTGACCGCGGCACGCGAGGGATCCCCGCCGGCCCGCGCGGGGGTTTTCGCCGTCGCGGACCGCTCCGGGACCCAGCCGTCCGCAGCCGTCGCACCGGCCGAACAGCCCGCCACCGCGGCCGCCGCGATCGCGGCGGCCGCTGCGCCGGCCCACCTGATGCCTCTCACCTTCGTACTCCCCGCGCTCCGCCGCCGGGCACCGTTCGCCCGGCGGCGGACCACAGGCTAGTCGTAGACGACCCGACCGATGCCTAGTGCCTTGGCCAGGAGGACGACGAGGTCTGCGGGGTAGCCGGCGCGGATGCGATCGTCGGCCCGGTCAGAGTCACCGTGACCGCGTTGGTCGGGCGCGATCATCCGCCAGACCGGCCCGAGGGCCGGGGCCCGGACCGCGAAGGACTGAACCTCAGAGGTGCTCCTGCGGCGCGAGCGGGGGCCTCCCGGCGCCGTGGGAGTCCCAGTACGACAGGGCATGGTCGCCGGCGGTCAGAGAGAGGGCGGCGGGATCGGGGCTGCGAGGACCGGCCGCGGACGGGCTCGCGTCATCGGCGTGCGGCGGCGCGAGCGAGGCCGGCTCGCCTCGCACTCGCCCGGCATACATCCCACACTGATACCGGAATCCCATGCGCCGGGCGGGTGCCGTCCAACCGGTGAGGCGGAAGGCGGAAGGCTGACCATGGTCATCACCCATCAGATCACCGACGACACCCTCCGCATCCAGGTCCCCCGGGAATTGGACATCACCAACCGCGCCGCGGCCGCCTTGCAGATCGAGGCGCTCGTCCATACCCACCGCCCCCGCCAGGTCACCGTCGAACTCCCGACGTCCCACCCCTCCCCCATGACTCTCAGCGCCCTGGCCCGCGCCCACCGAATGTGCCAGAGCCTGGGCATCCCCCTCACCGCGACAGGTCCCGACCGGCAACCACGCCCGAACCCCCTGGGCACCGCTGCCCTCGCGCCCCGGACCCAACGGCTGGAACACGGCGCGCGGCACGACCACTGACCACCAACGCATCGCCGTGGTGCGGGGTGCCCCGTCTATCGATGCGCGGGCAGTGCCGTTTCACTCGGGTGGCTCCTGCGTTCCCTGACCAGCCCTGACGAGGCAGAAGGGGTGCCCCGCCGGGTCGGTGAGCACGCGCCACTTGCCCTCCCCGGGCTGCCGATCCGGCTTGCCCGCTCCCAGTTCCAGCAGGCGAGACTCGGCCTCTTCCACGTCGGCAACGTCGAAGCAGAGGTGCAGCTGCTGGGGGACGGTCTGGTCGGGCCAGCTCGGAGGCTGATGGTCCTCGACCCGCTGGAAGCCGATGAGGAGCCCGTGCTCACCGTTGAGGCCGGCGAAGTCGGCGTCCGATTTCGGATGGGGGGCGAGGCCGGTGGCCTGCTGGTAGAACGCCGCGAGAGCGAGCGGGTCAGGGCAGTCGAGCGTTATCGCACTCAGCTTCATCTTCAAGGAACTTTCCCCTCTGATCGATCATCGACTGCCGCTCCACACCTTAGGGGCTCCTGCTCACGGTTGAGCTGCTAGCGGTCGGTCAGCCGACTGGCCCCTCAGGCTCCCGGTCCGTTCGGTCGCTCGGGGGTGGCGGTGGCGGAGTCCTCGGTGTAGTAGCGCAGGAGGAGTTCCCGCTCGGCGTCCCGGTGCGGGAACCTGAAGAAGATCAGCAGTGCGCCCAGGGCGATCGCGGCCAGGCCGACGGTGTACGCCCAGTCGTCGCCGTGGAGGAAGGACTGGCGTGCCGCCGCGACGATCTGGTCGGCGTACTGGGGGTGCTGCTGGGCGACCTCGCCGGCGGAGGCGAACGACTTCGTCAGCTCGCTCTGGACCTGGTCCGACACGTCCTTGCCCTCGGGGGAAGCGGCGATCGCCGCGCTGAAGGCCGAGGCGTACCCGGCGATGAGGAGCACGCCCATGACGGACTGCATGATGGCCCCGCCGAGGTCCCGTTGCAGGTCAGCGGTGCCCGAGGCCATGCCGGCCCGTCGCACGGGCACCGATCCGGTCAGCGAGTGCGATGCGGGCGTCCCGGCGAAGCCGGCGCCGATGCCGACGAGGACGTAGGCGAGGCCGATCTGCCAGTAGCTGCTGTCCTCGCTCCAGAACAGCAGCATCCAGCCGAAGGCGAGGAAGAGGAACAGGTAGCCGAACAGCAGGGTGGTGCGGGCGCCGTGCGTCTCGACCAGCTTCGCGGACCGTGGTGCCACGAGCACCATCATCACGACGAGGGGGAGGATGGCGGCGCCGGCTTCGACGGCGTTGTACTGGAGCACGTTCTGCAGGTACTGCTGGCTGATGAACGCCGACCCCATCATGGAGCCGAACACGATGATTCCCGCGCATGCGGCGACCCAGAACGTGCGCCGGCGGGCGATGTGGAGGTCGTACAGCGGGTTGGGGGCCCGGCGCTGGCGCCAGATGAACGCCGCTCCGGCCACGAGGGCGACCACGATGAGGCCGACGGCCAGTGCCCCCTCATTGGGGACGACGGCGAAGTTGATCCCCAGCACCAGTCCGGCGATCAGGAGGACGGACAGGATGCCGCCGAGGTTGTCCACCGGTTCGGTCGACTCGTTGGCGTGCGCGGGGACGAACAGCAGGGCCATGACCAGGGCGACCACGGCGAGGGGCAGGGTGACGAGGAAGACCGACCCCCAGTAGAAGTGCTGGAGCAGCGCGCCCGCGATCACCGGCCCGAGCATGGAGATGCCGCCGCCCAGCGCCGACCACAGCGCGATCGACTTCGTCCGCCCCGGCCCCGCCCACAGGGCGGTGATCAGCGCCAGGGTGGTCGGGTAGGCCATGCCGGCCGAGAGTCCGCCGAGGATCCGGGCCAGTACGAGGACGGTGTCGCTCGGCGCGTACGCGGCGAGCAGGCAGGCGGGAATGGACAGGGCGACGCCGAGGATCAGGAGCAGCTTGCGCCCGTGGCGGTCGCCGATCGCACCCAGATAGAGCACCGATGCGGCCAGGCCGAGGGAGTACCCGACGGCGACCATGTTCAGCGCGGTCTGGGAGGAGTCGAAGGCCTTCCCGATCGCGGGCAGCGCCACGTTGGCCACCGACAGGTTCAGGTTGGCCACCGCGGCCACGGTGATCAGGGACGCCAGAACGAGCGGCGCCCGCGCCGGGGCCTCACGCGGAACGTCGGTGCGGGGCGCGCCGTTTTTCGACATGGAACCTCCGGGGCGAAGTGGGGCTTCGCAAGAGTCTTGCCTGATCCACGGTGCCGCACATCGCCCCATTGGGATGACACGCCCACCGTCGCTGACGCGGTCCACCCGCCCTGCTGGTGCCCGCCGCGGTTCTCGGACCGCTCGCGCGGTCCGCGGTGTCGCCGGAGGCAGCGGGGGTGGCCGCCTGCGTGCGGGCCTCGGCCACCTCGATCAGACCCGTCGCACCGCGCCTTCGTTTTCGTCGCGCCGTCGGCGCGGTCGTCACGCGGCGAAATGTCCCGCCCCGTGTTTCAGGTCAGGCGGACGCGACGGGCGATGTGCGATTTCATCCCGGGGCCGGGCTCCCGCGGGGTGGTGCGGCGTGCGGTCAGGACGGCCCGCAGGGCGGCGACCTCGCCCAGGGAGTCGGCCCGGCCGAGTTCATGGTCGAAGACCGGCGGGCCGTCGCGTCGTCGGAGGAGTGGACGAGTCCCCAAACAGCCAATACCAGGGCCTGTTGCAACAGTCGATCTTGCCGACGCCAGGGTTCCTACCTGCCCCCGAATGCCGCGGAAGCCTCCGGGGGTACGGTCACGTCGGTCGGACGCCGGTCAGCCGGTGGCCACGGCGATGACGATGAACGTCGCGTAGAAGAGCAGGGACAGGGCCATCGGCACCGAGACGACCAATGCCTGCGGGCGCCGCCGCAACTGCTTGCCGGGGTCCAGCGGGGGGCGGAATCCGCCCTGCGGGGCCGTGAGCCCGGCGAACGTCGACCTCGGGCCGAGGTTGCGCAGCACCGTGATCGGGGTGAGCAGCAGGGACATCGGCCCCCACCAGCCCTGCCAGAGCGTCTTCGCGGACATGTCCCGGACGGTCGCGGTCCCGCAGTCACGGCAGAACGGCCCCTGCACGCTCAGCGAGCGCATCATCAGGACCAGGCCCTGGTGACCCCTGACGGTCGCGTGCGCCGCCGGCTGCGCGCCGCACAGCCGGCAGCCGGGGCCGCCCTGCGGCGGTGCCTGGTGGCCCGGGTAGGGGGCGGGGGCGCCCTGCTGGGGCGGGCCCGCGGCGAACGGGTTCCCGTGGCCGGGGGGCTGCTGCTGCGCGTACGGATTGCCGTGCCCCGGCGGCTGCTGGGGCTGCTGGGCGTACGGGTTGCCCTGGCCGGGCTGCTGGGCGTACGGGTTGTGCTGGTGCTGCGGGACCGAGCCCTGCTGCGGTGGTGGAGTGGCCACGATGGTCCCCTCGGAGGTGTCGGTTCGGTCACCTGGGGCGGTGATCAAGGCACCCTAGCGGGATTCATCATGTCCCCAACAATCGGTCGAGGGTCCGGCCAGCACCGACGGCGAGCGCCGCTGCTGCTCGACGGCCGCGGCGAGGTCGGGGAAGTCCGCGTCGGCGGCCCTCGCGGCTACGCGTCCGCGGCACCCCGGGCCGCCGCCGGATCGAGGGAGTCGACGTCCTCCATGAAGCTCAGCATCCGGCCGTTGACCAGGTCGGGGTGGTCGAGCTGCGGGCCGTGACCGGTCGCGGCGACGATCTCGGCGCGGGCGCCGGGGATCAGGCGCGGTACGCGTTCCAGCTGCCGCTTGGGGTGTACGAGCAGGCTGCGCTTGCCCATGATCAGGTAGAACGGCGTGCGGATCGAGCCCAGTTCGGCGTCCGAGAGCGGCAGTGGTGCGGGGCGGCGGATCCGGAAGGCCTTCACGCCGGCCTGGATCCACGTACGCAGCTCGGGAACGATGATCACCGGCTGTTCCAGCCAGGCGGCGAGGCGGGGGCGCCACGCCTTGGGGGCGTAGGTGGCGAAGAGACTGGCGAAGATCCAGACGAAGAAGCGCAGGCCCACCTTTTCCAGGCCGCCCGGGTCCAGGGCGGTGACGGAGGCGAGCCGTCCGGGCCTGAGGTGGACCTGGTTGATGACCAGCCAGCCGCCGTACGAGGAGCCGACCAGGTGGACCTTGTCGAGGCCCAGCGCGTCGAGGGCCTCGTCCATCCACTGCGCCGCACGCTCGGGCTGCCACATGGGCTCGCGCTGGACGCTGCGGCCGGGGTCGCCGGGAGTGTCGAGGGCATAGACGGGCCGGTCGGCGCTGAGCGCCACGGTGTTGGGGTACCACTGCGCGGAGCAGCCGCCCGAACCGTGTATCAGGACCACGGGCGTGCGGGACTCGGCTGCCGGGTCCGTGGGTCCGTACCGGTAGACGTGGGTGGTGCCGAAGCTCGTCTCGACGTCCGTCTCGGATCGGATGGGCGCTCCCTTCGCGTAGAGGACTTCGCAGGTGGCGAAGTAGCGGTCGCGCAGCTCGTCGCTCACGTAGCGGCCGATGTCTCGTCGCGCTCGGGTCGTGTTCTCGGGCACGGGGCACCTCCAGGCAGATCCGTTCTTCGTGATACGAACGTACCATATTGTTGATACAGCGGTACCACGAAGATGGTTCGGGCCGAGCCGGAACGCGAGCCCCCGAACCACCCACCCCACCCACGGCCGCAGACAGCTGTACGGCTCCTACCTCGAGGAAGGCGGGTGGACCCGAGACCGAAACGAGTCCGGTACTTTGCCGCAGCGTTCGCTTGCCGTGACCCTGACCAGGGATGATGACCCCTCGTGCTCACCAACATCATCACCGTCGTCGGTCTGGCCACCCTCCTCTGGGCGCTCGTCCACACCACCCGCAACGTCGTCCGCAACCGCAAGGCCCGGCACTTCGACGCCTCCGCCTACGGCCTCGTCCCCCGCGAGCAGCTCGACAGCCGGCGCTCCGGCCCGCCCGGAGAGGAGCCGGCACTGCGCCTCGCCGTCGAGGCCGCCCTCAACGGCGCCTGGGAACCCGCCGCCGGGCTCCTCGCGGACACCGCGGAACGCCAGGACTGGGCGGAGCGCTGGCGGCTCGTCGAGGTGTTCGCGGATCTGGCCGTGGAGGACGAGCGCTGGCTGCGGATCTGGCGCGCCAAGCGGCCGCAGGACGCGGACGCCGTCGTCGTACACGCCCACGCCCTGCTGCTCCGCGCCTGGGCTGCGCGCGGCGAGAAGTACATCAAGCAGACCTCCGATGAGCAGGTGGCCCTGTTCGGCGAGCTGCTGCCGACCTCCATGTACGCCGCCCAGGAGGCGGCCAGGCTGGCACCGGGCGATCCGTCGCCGTGGATCACGATGGTCGCCGCCGCGCGGGGACTGGGGGTCCCGCACGACGAGTTCCGCCGCCTGTGGAGCGAGGTCACGAACCGTGCGCCGCAGCACTACGACGCGCACTGGCAGGCCCTCCAGTACTGGTGCGAGAAGTGGCACGGCTCCCACCAGCTGATGTTCAAGTTCGCCAAGCAGGCCGCCGCCGCGGCTCCGGCCGGAAGCCTGATCTCGGGCATCTACCTGCACGCCGTGTACGAAGCGGCCCTCCAGGACGGCGATGCGGCCTACCGCACCTGGGCCACCAAGCCCATGCTCGCCCGCATTCAGGCCGATCTGGCGCAGGCCGACCCTGCGGACCGCCGGCTTCCCGCGATACGGCACCTGTACGCCGCCGTACTCGTGAAGACGGGGCGGTACGCGGAGGCCCTGGCGCAGTTCCGGCTCATCGGCGGGTGGTGCGGAGCGGCTCCCTGGACCGACAACCAGGATGCCGCGGCGGCATTCCACCACGCGCGTGGCCTGGCGGCCCTCCACTCGGGTCGCCCCTGAGAGGCACAGGAAGAGACGGCTGGACCGGAAAAAGCGGCCTAGGCAGTGTCTTCAAAGGGGCTTTAGCCAGAGGAACAGGGATGCGATGGTGACGGCTGCCTGGTAGGACTCGCGGGTTTTGTCGTAGCGAGTG
>NZ_JBEXPG010000067.1:0-51721 GCF_040611935.1 Streptomyces sp. NPDC006512
CACCACCCAGCCCCGCCGGCGTTTGAGGCGCGGGGGTCCGGGGGCAGCGCCCCCGGCAACGACGCCCCACCCGCATCCGCAGGCGCGGACGCAGCCCGGCCCATCCAGTCCCACCCCTCCGGGCTCCGGCACGCCGGACTCCGGCCCCGCACAGCCCGCTCGCGCCCGGAGCCCCGCCCCACCACCCAGCCCCGCCGGCGTTTGAGGCGCGGGGGTCCGGGGGCAGCGCCCCCGGCAACGGCGCCGCACCCGCATCCGGATCCCGGCCGGCCAGGCCAACCGCAACCGCCCCCACGACCGGAACCGTCCCTCCCCCTGCGGAGCCCACCGCATTACGCTCGGCCCGTCCGGCCAGTGTCAGGGGGAAGGACCACCCGGCGATGGAACAGCTGCACCCCGCCGACCCGCACCACATCGGCCCCTACCGTCTCCTGTCCCGCCTTGGCGCCGGCGGCATGGGCCAGGTGTACCTCGCCCGGTCCGACCGGGGCCGTACCGTCGCCGTGAAGCTCGTCCACCCCGCCCTGGCCCTCCGCGAGGAGTTCCGCAGCAGGTTCCGCCACGAGGTCGCCGCCGCCCGCCGCGTCGGCGGGGCCTGGACGGCCCCCGTCCTCGAAGCCGACACCGAGGCCGAGGTCCCCTGGTTCGCCACCGGCTACATCGCCGGTCCCAGCCTGCGCCAGGCCGTCGCGCACGACTTCGGTCCCCTCCCCGCCCGCACCGTGCGGATCCTCGCCTCCGGTCTGGCCCGCGCCCTCCAGGACATCCACCGCGCCGGACTCATCCACCGGGACCTGAAGCCGTCCAACGTCCTGCTGACCGTCGACGGCCCCCGCGTCATCGACTTCGGCATCGCCCGGCCCCCGCAGCGGCCCCCGGGAAGCCCCGACGCGGGCCTCACCCGGACCGGCGAACTCATCGGCTCCCCCGGCTTCATGGCCCCGGAACAGGTGCTCGGCGGGCCCGTCACCCCCGCCGTCGACGTGTTCTGCCTCGGCGCCGTCCTGGCCTACGCCGCCACCGGCCGGCTGCCCTTCGGGGACGCGGAGCACCCCGGCGGCGGCGCCGGCCTCCTGCTCCGCGTCATCGAAGCGGAACCGGATCTGGACGGCGTACCGGCGGACCTGCGCCCACTCGTCGCGGACTGCCTGCACATGGATCCCGCCGCGCGACCGGATCCGGCGGCGATCCTGGCGCGGATCGGCGCGGGGGACACCGTCGCCGACGAACGGACCTCGGAGCCCTGGCTTCCCGCGCCGCTGGTGGCACAGCTCGGGCGGCACGCCGCCCAGCTCCTCCAGCGCGAGGACGGCGGCCCGGACCGCGCACCCGACCCCGCACCGGCACCGCCGCCCCCGCCCACACCCGCACCGGCTCCCGCCCGCCGGCCCCAGCCCGCCACGTACGCCTACGCGCCGGCCGCCCCCGAAGCGCCGCCCCGCCCGCACACGGCGTCGACGATCTTCCTGCTGGTGGTCGCCGTCGTCGTCGCCATAGCGGCCGGCGGCACGGTGTACGCCGTCATGAGCACCGACCCGGCGCCACGCTCCCCCGTGCCGCCCCCGGTCGTCGGCGCGGGCGGCCCGCAGTCCGACGTCCCTTCGGCCGGAAGCCGGAGCGCGCCTCCCACCGGAAGCCCCGCCGGAACCTCCCCCGGCGTACTGCCCGAGGCGTACACCGGTACCTGGCGTGCCACCTCCGGAACCTCGACCTGGCGCCTGACCCTCGCTCCCGGCTCCGTCGGCGACCCCGTCATGACCCTGCGCGTCGAGAACCCCGGCTACGTCTGCTCCTGGCGGGCGCCCCTGCGCAAGGCCCCCGATCCCGTGGAACTCGACGCCTCCGCCGTTGTCTCCGGCAACCCTCCGACCTGCACGTCCGGCAGCCCGAGCCGACTGCGCCTGCTGCCCGACGGCACCCTCCGGCGCGAGCTTGAGGAGGCATCGATTCCCCCTCTCACGTATCACCGGGAGTAGTCACAGGTCGATTGTGTCGAAGTCAATAAGCCTGCAAGCAAAGCTTGTTGCGTGCGAGCGGCCCGTCGCACACTGCGGCACATGGAGCCGTTGAGGGTAGTGGCACAACTGTGGGAGCGGATCGAGGCACGCGACTGGGACGGCGTGACCGGGCTCATCGCCGAGGACGCCGTCATCGAATGGCCGGTCAGCGGCGAACGCATCGTCGGCCGGGCCAACTTCATCGCCGTCCTCCGTGACGAGGGCGACGCGGCCGGCGGGAGCGGTCCGGACAGTGCGGACAGTGCGGACGAGAGGACCACCGGACCGGTAAAGGTCCTGCGCATCCTCGCGGACGGGGATCTCGTCGTCACCGAGGTGGAGATACCCGAGGACCACGTCCTCTATCGGGCCGTGTCCCTGTGGACCGTGCGGGACGGGGAGATCGTCGGCGCCCGCGAGTACTGGACCAGCCCCGGCCAGGACCCGGCACCCCGCTGGAGAGCGGGATACGTCGAGCCGCTGGTGGCAGACTGAGCCGGGTGCTCACACAACTCGTCGCCGCGACCGGGGTACTGGCCCTGCTGACCGTCGTACCCGGACCGGACATGGCGATCGTGACCAGGCGGGCCGTCTCGCGCGGGCGGGCCGACGGGCTGCGCACGGTCGGCGGGATCGCCGTCGGGCTGCTGCTCTGGGGCGCCCTGACCGTCGCCGGGCTCGCCGCACTGCTCGCCGCCTCGGCCGAGGTGTACCTGGTGGTGAAGCTCGCGGGGGCCGCGTACCTGTGCTTCCTCGGCATCCAGTCCCTGCGCCGGCCGGGCGCGGGCACGGAACCGGCAGCGGGCACGGGTACCGAGCCGGGCACCAGGAGCGAGCCGGGCACGGGCGGCGCCGCCGGCGGGGGCGAGCGCGGCGGAACGGCCGGCGCCTGGCGGACCGGTCTGGTCGCCAACGCCCTCAACCCGAAGGTCGCCGTGTTCTACACCGGCCTGCTGCCCACCCTCGCCCCGGAGGGCCTGCCCCCGGCGGCGGGAATGGCGCTCCTGGTCCTGGTCCACGTCCTGCTGACCGTGGCCTGGCTGAGCACCTACGTCTACGTGCTGTCCCGCGCCCGGCAGTACTTCGCGCGCCCGCGCGTCCGCCGGACGATGGACCGGGTGACGGGCATCGTCCTGATCGGCTTCGGCGTGCGCGTGGCGACGTCGACGACGTAGCTCCCGCGTAGGGCCCTCCCCCAACGGGCGGGCTACCCCACGAGCCGGTCGAGCTCCTCGGCGATGGCGGCGCGCACCGCGTCGTGGCGGGGAGCGAGCGCGTACCGGTCTCCGCGCCAGAACTCCTCGTCCTCGTAGAGCCAGACCGGCCGCCGGACGATGTCGTCGGCCTCCCAGTCGTAGCGGGGCCAGATGTGGGCGTGCAGGTACGGGTCGGTGTTGCCCAGGATCTCGATGTTCACGCGGCGGAAGGCCGGGTCGAGGCGCGCGCAGGCCCGCTCGACGGCCTCGGCGAGCCGCTCCAGGTCGGTGAGGTACGCGATCCGGCGCGCCGGCGGCAGTTCGGAGAGCCGGGTCACGGTGGGGTCGTCGGTGAGCAGCACGGTGTACCCGGGCAGGAACTGCCGGTCTCCGATGGCCGCGAAGCCCGAGTCGAGGCGGCGCAGGACGGTGGGGTTCTCCCCCCGGTGCGCGCTGCCGATACGGTCTTTTCGCCAGTCGATCTTGGTCATTCCCGGACCCTAACGGACGGCCGGGCGGGCGCGGCAGCCTCGGCAGACGCTCGAGACGGGCCTGCGGATGGCTCTCGGGTAGGGCTTGTCATACCTGAGAGCTACGCGCGAAGGCGGCTCCGTAGCGTGACGCCGACGAGGGTCCTTGATCCCTAACTTCGGTACCAGAGCGGGTGCTTGCCCGCTCAGGACCGCAGGACAGGGAAGAGGGAACGCGTCATGAGCAAGGGCAGCCGCATCCGCCGTACTCTGCTGGCCGGCCTCGTCGCCGCGGCCGTCGCGTTCCCCGTGTCCGCCGCCGCGTCCCCGCTGGTGCCCGCTCCCGGACCCCTGGCCTTCGCGGACTCCGCGAGCGCGCAGGAGAGGTACGCCGCCAACCTCGGCAACCTGGCGGAGGCGGCCCGGATGGCGCAGGACGCGGGCCGCGGGGACCGGGCCGCGAAACTCCGGGCCATGGCCGTGACTTCGGCCGACGGGGCGGAGCGGGCCGGTTCCGCGTCCCGGTTCCTCGCCTTCGACGGCCGGGGGCGGGGGCTCGCCGTCGAGGTGCTCGGCGACCTGGACACCGCCGACCGGATAGCGGTCCTGGTACCCGGCTCCGACACCACCCTGGACACCTACCAGCGCTTCCGTGAGGGGGCGTTCGCCCTCCAGCAGCGCCTCCAGGCCGATCATCCGCGTTCCGCCGTGATCGCCTGGCTCGGGTACGACACCCCGGGCACGGTCAGCACCACCGTCCTGACCGCCCGGCGCGCCGACCGGGCCACCGCCGAACTGGGCCCTTTCCTCTCCCGGTTGCGGACCCTGACCGCTGACGGGGCCCGGATCTCGCTCCTCTGCCACTCCTACGGCTCCGTCGTCTGTGCCCGCACCGAGACCGGACCCGGCGTGACCGACATGGCCCTGTTCGGCAGCCCGGGCACGGGGGCCGGGGCCGCCGCCGACCTGCCGACCGGGGCCCGGGTCTGGGCCGGGCGGGGCAGCGAGGACTGGATCGGCGGGGTCCCCCACGTGCGGCTCGGACCGCTCGGGTTCGGTACCGATCCCGTGGACCCGGCGTTCGGGGCGCAGGCCTTCGACGCGGGCTCCGCCGGTCACAGCGACTACCTGAAGCCGGGCACCGCTTCCCTCGACGCCCTGGCCCGCATCGTCCTCGGCCCCCCGTCTCCCGCAGGCCCTTCTCCGGCCGCTTCCGTCACCCCCGTGGAGGCCCG
The DNA here is from genome assembly GCF_040611935.1 of Streptomyces sp. NPDC006512. Classification (NCBI taxonomy): domain Bacteria; kingdom Bacillati; phylum Actinomycetota; class Actinomycetes; order Kitasatosporales; family Streptomycetaceae; genus Streptomyces; species Streptomyces sp. NPDC006512. Next base: position 4,899 of record NZ_JBEXPG010000067.1, read on the forward strand.
CCGTGCATAGGCTCTCCGCCCGCTGGTCCGCCCTCGTGGACCGCGTCGACCGGGCCACCCCCGCCCACCGGGACCGGTCCGTGGACGCCCTGCGGGCCCTCGCGATCCTCGGGGTGGTCCTCGGACACTGGCTGGTCACCGCGCTGACCACCACCGCCGAGGGTGGCCTCAAGACCAGCAGCCCGCTGGCCCACATGCCCTGGCTGGCCCCGGTCTCCTGGGTGTTCCAGACCCTGGCCGTGTTCTTCCTGGTCGGCGGTCACGTCGCGGCCCGGAGCCTCGCCTCGGCGCGAGCACACGAGGTCCCGTACGGCACCTGGGTCGGGCAGCGCCTCGGCCGGCTGTTCCGGCCGGTGGCCGCGGTGCTCGGCCTGTGGGTCCTCGCGGCGGGCGGGATGCTGCTCGGCGGGGCTCAGTTGGGCACCGCTACGACGCTGCTCAAGCTGGTGTGGTCGCCGCTGTGGTTCCTGCTGGTGTTCGCCGCGCTCACCGCGGCCACCCCGCTCGTCGCACGGCTCTCCCCGGTGGTGCCGCTGGCCGTGGTGGTGGGCGTGGACGTGTGGCGGTTCGGCTTCGGCGGGCCGGAGTGGACCGGCTGGATCAACCTCGCGGCCGGCTGGCTCGTCCCCTACACCGCAGGGATCGCCTGGTCCCGGGGCCTGCTCGCCGGACGCCGTCGGGCCGTGCTCCTGGCTGGCGGTGGGGCGGCCGCCACGGCGGCCCTGGTCCTGTGGTGCGGGTACCCGGCGTCCATGGTGGGGGTCCCCGGGGCGGCGGTCTCCAATCTGAACCCGCCGACGCTGGCCGCCGTCACCTTCGGTCTCGCCCAGTGCGGCCTGGCCCTGCTCCTCCGCGCACCGCTGGCGCGGGCCCTGAGCCGGCCCCGGAGGTGGGCGGTGGTGGCGCTGCTGAACATGTCGGCGATGACCGTCTTCCTCTGGCACCAGACCGCGATGATGGCCGTCACCGCCGTCGGGTTGTCGTTCTCCTCCGGACTGCCCGGGCTGCACACCGTGCCGGGCTCGGTGGCCTGGATCGGGGCCCGGCTGCTGTGGCTCCCGGTGTTCGCGGCGGCGCTGGCCGTCTGCTGGGCCGCGTTCCGCGCCCACGAGCGACCCCGGCCCCCGCGCACGGCGCCGCCCGGCAGCACCTTGCCGCGCACGTCCGGGCCCGCCCGCACAACCCCGCGCCCCGTCCGAACCGTGCCGATACCCACGCCCCCGCCGATACCCGTACCGACTGCGACCACCCCCCGCCCCTAACCCAAACCATGACCCCGCCCCGTCCCCGTACCGCTCCGGCCCGTCCCAGCCCGGCCCAGCCCGGGCCTGGCCCCGACCCCGCGTTTGCCCCGAGCTCAGCCCTGTGCCTGGGCCCGCACCCGTCCCTGAACCCGACCCCAGCCCTGTCGCCAAGACCGACCCCCGAGCACACGCCCGGCCCAGTCCTCAGCTCAAGGCCCAGCCCCAACGCTGGCCCTGACCCCGGATCCGGGCCCCGGCTCGGCCCCAAGCCCGGGTCGAAAACGGCCCCAAGCCCGGGACCAGCCCCCGAGCCCCGGACCGAGTCCGGATCCCAGATCCAGGTCCAGGTCCGGATCCCCGGTCCGCATCCCGAGTCCAGGCCCGGACCCCGGGCCGTCCGAATCCCGGGCCCGGGTCCGGGCCCTGGGTCCGGGCCCTGAGTTCGGGTCTGAAGAACGTTCAGGTCCGCCCTGCCCCCGTCGAGGAGATCGCCCATGCCTAGGCTGACCCGCGTGAGCAAGCAGCCCGCGTCCATGGACGCGCCTCCGCCCGCTGTCCCCGCGAAGGGCGGGAGTCTGGCCTCCGAACTCTTCACCCTGCGACGTGACCCGCTGCCCCGGATGTCCCGGCCGCGGTGGCTGGCCCGGCTGCCCCACGGGCTGGTCCTGGTCCTGGCCGCCTTCCTCGGGTACAGCACCAGCTTCGAGCTGACCCAGGCCTACCGCTTCAGCGGTGTGCTCCCGGTGCTGGCCTGGATCATGGCCTGGGGACCGATCGCCGTCGCGCTCTTCCGCCCGATAGCCGGCTGGTGGCTGGGCCTGGCCACGGCCGGTCTGATCTCCTGGATGACCCACGACCACGTGCGGCAGGGTGAGTCGTGGCCCTGGCTGCCCAGCGAGATGGTGGCCTTCGCCCTCGTCATCCTGCTGGTGGCACTGCGCGTGCCGGCCCGCGTCACCGCCTCGGTCGTCGCCCTCACCGCCGCCTTCTCGGGCCTGGCGCAGACCCTGTTCATGCCTGTCCAGGCCGGGAACAACCTCCCCGCCACGACCCTCGTCTTCGGCTTCGTCGGACTCCTCGGATCCGTACTGCGCGCACTGCGGCTGGCCCGCAGGCAGCTGGTCGTGCAGGAGAACGTGGCCGTGGAGGAGCGGGCCCGGCGGACCCTGCTGGAGGAGCGCAGCCGGATCGCCCGGGAACTGCACGACGTGGTCGCGCACCACATGTCGGTGATCTCCATCCAGGCGCAGGTCGCCCCGCACTTGGTGGAGAACCCCTCCGAGGAACTGAAGGAGAACCTGGCGGGCATCCGGGAGAACGCTCTGGAAGCGCTCACTGAACTGCGGCGCGTGCTGGGTGTCCTGCGGTCCGAACAGTCGGCGGATCCCGCCAATCCGCATCACCCGCAGCCGACCCTCGCCGACCTGGACGGCCTCGTCGACAACGTGCGGGGCGCCGGCTTGCAGGTCACCTCGGAGACGGCGGGCATACGCCGCCCGCTGACGCCGGGGGTCGAGCTGACCGCGTACCGGATCGTGCAGGAGGCGCTGAGCAACTGCCTGCGGCACGCGCCGGGTTCGCGGGTGGAGGTCGGCATCGCGTACGGGCCGCGCGACCTGCACGTGTGCGTGGCCAACACCGCTCCGACCCGGGCCGCCCCGCCCTCTCCGGGGACCGGACACGGGCTGCTCGGCATGCGCGAGCGGGCGGGCATGCTGGGCGGCGAACTGGCCGCGGGCCCGCGGCCCGACGGCGGTTACGAGGTGAGCGCCGTGCTCCCCATGGATCCGCCGGGCGGGTCCTCCTCCGAGACGAAGAAGAAGGACGCATGAGCACTCCGATCAGGGTGATGATCGCCGATGATCAGATGATGGTCCGGCAGGGCTTCACCGTGCTCCTCAACGCCCAGCCCGACATCGAGGTCGTCGGCCAGGCCGTGGACGGTGCGGACGCCGTGGCGAAGGTCGCCGAGCTGGGTCCGGACGTGGTGCTGATGGACATCCGCATGCCGGGGATGGGCGGGATCGAGGCCACCTCGATCATCACTAGCACTCCCGGCTCGGCGGTGAAGGTGCTCGTCCTGACCACCTTCGACCTCGACGAGTACGTGTACGAGGCGCTGCGCGCGGGCGCCTCCGGGTTCCTGCTCAAGGACGCCTCGGCGGATCAGCTCGCCGAGGCGGTACGGGTGGTGGCCGGCGGTGAGGCGCTGCTGTCGCCGAACATCACGAAGCGGCTGATCACCGAGTTCTCCCGGCTGGGGGCGCCGCGGGCCCCGTCGAAGGCGCGGATCGACGCGCTGACGGAACGGGAGACGGAGGTGCTGTCGCTGATCGCGCAGGGGCTGTCGAACGCGGAGATCGCGGAGCATCTGATCGTGGCTGAGCAGACGGTGAAGACGCATGTGAGCCGGGTCCTGGTGAAGCTGGGCCTGCGGGACCGCACCCAGGCGGCGGTGTTCGCGTACGAGACGGGTCTGGTCCGTCCGTCGGGCTACTGACGGACCGGTGTAGTACCTGAGGGGGACCCGGAGAAATCCCCTTCACTGGCGACGCGGACGACGGTGGCCCCCGCCTACGGTTTGTGTATGACCGACACGACCACCGGGGCCACCCCCCGGCCGCCCGAATTGCGGATGGCTTCGGGAATCATGCAGAGCCTGCGTGAGGACCTGATCACCGACGCCTTCGTCTACCGGCCGCTTCCGCCGATGCCCACGGACGGGCCGCTGACCCGCCGGCTGTCGAAGGGGCTGGCCGCGAAGGCGGCCTTCCTGCCCCATACGGCGATATGCGCGACGGCGTTCTTCGTGGTCCTGATGGCGAGTGCCGACGGCGGCGGCGGGATGCCCGTGGGGCACCTGGTGATGGGTTTGATAGCGGCGACGCCGCTGCTGATGACCCTGGTGCGGCCGGTGGGTGCGTTCTGGGTGGCGCTGGCCGGCACGGCCGTCCTGTCGGTCTTCCAGGACCGGGATCTGACCTGGCCGTGGTCGCCGAGCACGTTCGTCGCCTATCTCGCCACGATCACCGCCGTGGCGATGCGGACCCGTCCCCGGGTCGCCGGCTGGATGTGGGTCATCACGCTTCTGTTCGGGACGATCCTGCCGATCCTGGTCGGATCCTCCGATTCGGGGGAGGTCGCCCCGATGGCCTTCGCGTCGGCGGTGACCTTGCTGATCGTCACCGTGCGCAACACCCGTAGGGAGGCGCGGCAGGAGGTCACCGCGCAGCAGGAGGTGACGGCTGTCGAGCGGGACCGGCGGACGCTGCTGGAGGAGCGGACGACCATCGCCCGGGAGCTGCACGACGTGGTCGCCCACCACATGTCGGTGGTGGCGATCCAGGCGGAGGCGGCTCCGTACCGGGTGAAGAATCCGCCGCCGGAGCTGGAGGCGGCGTTCGTCACGATCCGGGAGAACGCGGTGTCGGCGCTGACGGAGCTGCGCCGGGTGCTGGGGGTGGTCCGTTCCGCGGACTACGAGGCGCCGGACGCCCCGCAGCCGACGCTGGCTTCGCTGGACGGGTTGCTGGCCAATGTGCGGGAGGCCGGTCTGAGCGTCGACAAGACGGTCACGGGTGCGGTGCGGGATCTGCCGCAGGGTGTGGAGCTGTCGGCGTACCGGATCATCCAGGAGGCCCTGAGCAACAGCCTGCGGCACGCGCCGGGTGCGGTGGCCGGGGTGGAGGTGTCCTACGTGCTGGGCGGCCTCGGGGTCCGGGTCGTGAACGGTCCGCCGGTCGGCGATGTCCGCCCTTCGCCGGGGGCGGGGCACGGGATCACCGGGATGCGGGAGCGGGTGGCGATGCTGGAGGGTGAGATGACGGCCGGGGAGACCACCGCCGGCGGGTACGAGGTCGCGGTGTTCATACCGGTGCGGAGCCGTCCGGAGCCCGAGGCGGAGTCGGCATGACGATCAAGGTTCTGATCGTCGATGACCAGATGATGGTGCGGGAGGGCTTCTCGGTCCTGTTGAACGCCATGGACGGCATCGAGGTGGTCGGTGAGGCCGTCGACGGCCGGCAGGCCATCGCCCAGGTCGCGGCCCTGCGGCCGGACGTGGTGCTGATGGACATCCGGATGCCGGAGATGAACGGCTTGGAGGCGACCCGGCAGATCGTGGCCGCCGACACGGACGCGAAGGTCCTGGTGCTGACCACCTTCGACCTCGACGAGTACGTGTACCAAGCGCTGCGGGCGGGCGCGTCCGGGTTCCTGCTGAAGGACGCGTCCGCCCGGCAGCTCGCGGACGGGGTGCGGGTCGTCGCCGCCGGGGAGGCGCTGCTGGCCCCCTCGGTGACGAAGCGTCTGATCGTGGAGTTCTCCAAGCTGTCGGAGGCTCCCCGGCTCGCCGACCCGGCTGGGGTGACGGAACTGACGGAGCGGGAGACGGAGGTGCTGGTCCTCATCGCCCAGGGCCTGTCCAACGCCGAGATAGCGGACCGGCTGATGGTCGCGGAGTCCACGATCAAGACGCATGTCAGCCGGATCCTGGTGAAGCTGGGTCTCCGGGACCGGACTCAGGCGGCGGTGTTCGCCTACGAGACGCGACTGGTGACTCCGGCGTAGTGCTCACTGGCAGGTGAGGGTGAACTTCACGTCTCCCGACTTCACGCCCGTCTCGCCGGCCTGCTGGGGAACGGAGAGCTGGACGGTGACCGTGGGTGCCGGGGCATTGGCCGCCGCACGGGGAGGCGCGGTCACGGTGAAGGAAGCGGTCCTGGTGCTGGGGGCTTTGACCTCGACGGTGGGCTGAGAGACCTTGCCGCCTCCACCACTAGGACGGACGGCGGGAACGACGCTGCGAAGGTGCGCCGACGCGGACCGGTCCCGAACCGGCCCGGCATGCCCGCCCGGTGTGGGCTGTCCGCGCGTCACCGCCGGCGGCGGCTCGCCGCCACGGCCCGCGCTGCCCACGAGCCCACGAGGGCGAGAGCGTCTTCTCCCGGCCGGCACCAGACCCGCGGGCCGGACCCGGCGGGGGCAGTACGGGAGACCTGGCCGCGGCGGGATTTCGCCGGTCCTCGACGGGGGGAAACGACCTAGTCTTCGAGGATGGGATTCGATCCGTGGGACGCCGCGTTCGTAGCCGATCCGTACCCCGCCTACCGGGAGTTGCGGGAGCGGGGCCGGGCCGTGTGGTCCGAGGCGACCGGGCAGTGGCTGGTGCCGCACTACGCCGATGTGAACGGGCTGCTGCGGGACCGCAGGCTGGGCCGGACGTACCTGCACCGTTTCTCCCACGAGGAGTTCGGGCGGCAGGCTCCGCCGCCGGAGCACGAGCCGTTCCACGTGCTCAACGACAACGGGCTGTTGGACCTGGAGGATCCCGCGCACGGACGGGTCCGGCGGCTGGTGGCGAAGGCCTTCACACCGCGCACGGTGGAGCGGCTCGCACCGGAGGTGGAGCGGCTGGCCCGGGAACTGGTGGGCGGACTGCGGGAGGCCGGGGGCGGGGACCTGCTGACGGCCGTCGCCGAACCGCTGCCGGTGGCGGTGATCGCGGAGTTGCTCGGGATCCCGCAGGCGGACCGGGGGCTGCTGCGCCCCTGGTCGGCGGACATCTGCGGGATGTACGAGCTGCGGCCGGACGAGGAGACCGCGCGGCGGGCCGTGGCGGCGAGCGTGGAGTTCAGCGCGTACCTGAGGGAGCTCATCGCGGAGCGCCGCGAACGCCCCGGGACGGATTTGATCTCCGGACTGATCGCCGCCCACGATGAGGAGGGCCGGCTCAGCGAGCAGGAAATGATCTCCACCTGCGTGCTGCTGCTGAACGCCGGGCACGAGGCGACCGTCAATACGACGGTGAACGGATGGTGGGCCCTGTTCCGCCATCCGGATCAGCTCGCGGCCCTCCGTGCGGGCTCCGGAGCGGCCGATCCGAAAAAGTTGTCCACAGCTGTGGATGAACTCATGCGCTACGACACGCCCCTCCAGCTGTTCGAGCGCTGGGTTCTCGAAGACATCCAGGTCGGAGGCACTCTCATCCCCCGCGGGGCCGAGGTCGCACTGCTCTTCGGGTCCGCGAACCGGGACCCCGCACGGTTCACAAACCCGGAGGAACTGGACCTCGAACGGGTCGACAACCCGCATCTCAGCTTCGGGGCGGGCATCCACTACTGCCTGGGGGCACCGCTGGCCCGGCTGGAGCTGGCGGCCTCGTTCGGGGCGCTGCTGGAGCCGGGCCTGCCGCCACTGAGGCTGGTGCGGGAGCCCCAGTGGCAGGACGGGTACGTGATCCGCGGCCTGCGCGAGCTGCTCGTGGAGTTCTGAGAGCACGGCCCTCGGCACGCAGCCCTCAGCCGCGCCCGACCGCCGGCCGGTTAGTCGCCTATGTCGACGTGCATGTTGAACCGCACTCCGTTGATCTTGACGAGGAGGTTCCCCTGGACCTTGCGCCGGGCCAGGGTCCCGCCGACGGCGCCCTTGCCGAGCGCGGCCTTGTCCTGCGGCTCGTGACTGACGAACGCGGTGAAGATCCCGCCCCCGGCGAGCCCGGAGGCCCGGCGCCACTCGTCGCGCAGCTCGGCGTACGCGTCCCGGTCCATCGCGGAGCCGCCGAGGCCGAGGTTGACGCGTTCCCCGCCCACGTAGGCGGCGGCGCACTGCTTGAGGATGGTCGGTACGAGGGTGTCCTTCAGGCTGTAGTGCGACGCGACGGCGGCCAGCAGACCGCTCGGGTCCCCCGCCAGTTTGGCCTTGCGGGCGTCCTTCGCGCCCGCCTTGACCATGTCCTCCCGGTCACTGTCGATGGTCTTGCGCGCCTGTTCGAAGCCGAGTTCGGGATCCTGGGCGATCCCGACCGACAGGTCCCACTTGCCGACGGGAACCCATTCGGGGTCGAACCCGATCTGCTCGCAGTAGTCCTTGAGGTTCTGGTCGGCTTCTTCCGCGGACTTGGCGTACTTGGGCACGGGTCCCCCTCGGGTGTCGGTCGTGGCGGGCGCGGTCCACGCTGCCACGCACCGGACGGTCCGTCAGCCGTTCGCCACAGACGGTGAACGGGGCCTACGGATGGGGCCACTGAGGTGCGCCACCAGGCCCGGGCGGCCCGCCCGGTTCGCCCGTACCACCGAATTCCGAACGGCCGTCCCGTGTCAGCAGGTCGAGTGGAAGAGCCCGCCGACTCGCCGCGCGCCGGTCAGGGCGTTGTACAGGGCAACGGCCTCGCGGGTCTCCGCCAGGTGCACCTCGGCCCCGGCCTCCCGCAGCACGGCCAGCGTCTCCGGGGGCACCCGCAGCCGCAGGTCCATGCCGAGGCTGAGGACGATCACCTCGGCGCCCCGGTCGAGCAGGTCGCGTACGTCTCCCGACTGGATCCCGGGGTCGTGCCGGGTGCCGTGTTCGGCCCAGTCCCAGGGGCGGCCGCCGCCCGGGTACAAGGCGAAGTCCTTGCCCGGGGCCAGCCCGTCGACCTCCATCCGGCCCCACTCCAGGGCGGTGATCCGCGGGGAGACCGCGCCGTCGGACGCACCAAGATCTGTCATGCACACCAGCATCGCAGGACCGCCCCCACACTCGCCCCCACACCCGCCCCCGGACCGCACCCCGGTCCCCGCACGGCGGGCCGCCGCCTCCGGAGGGACGATGGGAAGGGGATCCGGCACGTCTACGAACGGACTGATCATGTTCCAGGACACCAAGGCGTTCAGCGGATTCGCGGTCGACGACATCGCCAAGGCCAAGGAGTTCTACGGCGGCACGCTCGGCCTGCGCGTATCCGAGGAGAACGGCATGCTCTTCCTGCACCTCGCGGGCGACACCAGCGTGCTGGTCTACCCGAAGGAGGACCACGAGCCCGCCGGCTTCACGATCCTCAATTTCCCCGTACCCGACGTCGAGCGGGCCGTCGACGAGCTCACGGCCGCCGGAGTCACCTTCGAGCGCTACCCCGGCTTCGACGCCGACGACAAGGGCATCGTCCGCGCGGAGGAGGGGCCGCCCATCGCCTGGTTCAGGGACCCGGCCGGCAACGTCCTGTCGGTGCTCGAACCGATGTGAGTGCTGGTACGAGCTGATGTGAACCGTTACGTCCCGAGGTGACGGCTGGACGGCGCCCACCCAGCCCGCCCAGCCCGCCCGGCCCGCCCGGCCCGCCCGGCCCACCCCGCCCCGCCCGGCGGGGGCCCCTACCCCCGCGGCAGGGTCAGGTGCCAGGCCGCCGTCCGCAGGGTCCACGTGCGCCGCCGGACCGGGCCCGACAGGACGTGGTTGGCCCGGTACCGGAAGTCCGCCCCGGACACCGTCACCGTCCGGGCCCGGCCCGTCAGCGGCGGCGCGCCCGACAGCCGCACCACCACCTCCGCCGGCCCGCCCGGTTCGGGCGTGCGCACGCAGACGTCCTCCACGGGCTGGTCCAGGTCCACGAGCAGCACCCCGTCGACCTCCACCCGCAGCCGGTGCACCCGCCGGGCCGCGGGCGCCGCCGGGCTCGGCAGCAGCGTCCGCAGGAGCGAACGGTACGTACCGCCCCACCGCGTCACCGGCACCGTCCGCGGCGGGGACGGGATCCGCAGCCCGCCCAGCACCACCCCGTCGCTGTCGTCGACGAGGAGGTCCCGCGGCCGCGTCACCCCGTCCAGGGCCGCCCGCGCCGCCGGCACCGCCGACAGCGGTACGCCCAGCGCCCCGGCCAGTGCCAGCGACCCGGGCGGGCCCACCGGAACCAGCGAGAGCGCGCCGTCCCCGAGCCCCCGCTCCCGGTGCAGCAGCCCCACGGCACGCACCAGCGCACCGTCGTCACCCACGATCACGGGCCGCCGATGGCCCCGGCGGGCGAGTGCCCGCGCAAATTCCTCCTGCGAATCCGGGAGGCAGATTTTCGCCGCCGCTCCCGCTGACAACACATCCTTCGCGATTCGCACGGACTCGCCGTCAAGACGGCGGGCGACCGGGTCGACGAGCACGAGCAGGCCGCCTACCGGCGCGCCCGCGTGGCTCATGGTGGGCTCTGGAGCCGACACCTCGGTCCTTCCTCGGGTAGCATCTTTGTGCAAGAGGCCCTTGCGCTATTGCGCCAGGGCCTTCGTCTATTCCGGGGTACCGGTCCGACGGCTCAGCCTGCGGTGTACATCGTCGTACGCCCCCTGACCTTGGACATGCCCCATCCGGAAGAGGTGTACGCCTGTGCCCGCTCTTGTGCTGCTCGGAGCTCAGTGGGGTGACGAGGGCAAGGGAAAGGCCACCGACCTGCTCGGTGGATCCGTTGACTATGTGGTGCGCTACCAGGGTGGCAACAACGCCGGCCACACGGTCGTCGTAGGCGACCAGAAGTATGCACTGCACCTTCTCCCCTCCGGCATCCTCTCCCCCGGATGCACCCCGGTCATCGGCAACGGTGTCGTCGTCGACCCGGCCGTCCTGCTCTCCGAGCTGCGCGGCCTGAACGAGCGCGGCATCGATACCTCCAAGCTGCTCATCAGCGGCAACGCGCACCTGATCACGCCGTACAACGTCACCCTCGACAAGGTCGGCGAGCGCTTCCTCGGAAAGCGCAAGATCGGTACGACCGGCCGCGGCATCGGTCCGACGTACGCGGACAAGATCAACCGCATCGGCATCCGCGTCCAGGACCTGTACGACGAGTCGATCCTCACCCAGAAGGTCGAAGCGGCGCTGGAGGGCAAGAACCAGCTCCTCGCGAAGCTGTACAACCGCCGCGCGATCGAGGCCTCGGCGATCGTCGAGGAGATGCTCCAGTACGCGGACCAGATCAAGGGCTACGTCGCCGACACCACCCTGATCCTCAACAACGCGCTGGACGAGGACAAGGTCGTGCTCTTCGAGGGCGGCCAGGGCACCCTGCTCGACGTCGACCACGGCACGTACCCCTTCGTCACCTCCTCGAACCCGACCGCCGGCGGCGCCTGCACCGGCACCGGCGTGGGCCCGACGAAGATCAGCCGCGTCATCGGCATCCTCAAGGCCTACACCACCCGTGTCGGCGCCGGCCCGTTCCCGACGGAGCTCTTCGACGAGGACGGCGAGGCCCTGCGCCGCATCGGTGGCGAGCGCGGTGTCACCACCGGCCGTGACCGCCGCTGCGGCTGGTTCGACGCCCCGATCGCCCGCTACGCGACCCGCGTGAACGGCCTGACGGACTTCTTCCTCACCAAGCTGGACGTCCTGACCGGCTGGGAGGAGATCCCGGTCTGCGTCGCGTACGAGATCGACGGCAAGCGCGTCGAGGAGCTCCCGTACTCGCAGACCGACTTCCACCACGCGAAGCCGATCTACGAAACCCTCCCCGGCTGGTCCGAGGACATCACCAAGGCCAAGACCTTCGCGGACCTCCCGAAGAACGCCCAGGCGTACGTCAAGGCCCTGGAGGAGATGTCGGGCGCCCCGATCTCCGCGATCGGCGTCGGCCCCGGCCGCACCGAGACGATCGAGATCAACTCGTTCCTGTAGGCCCCGCCCGCACGAACACCGCACCACCCCCGAGCGGGGCAGCCGCGACGTCCGCGACTGCCCCGCTCGGGCGTTCCCCCGCGACCGACCGCGACCGACGGCGCCGGACCCCCGGTCGACACCACCGGCGCGCAGCGGGACGATGGGAACGGAGCGACGCGCCCCGGCGTCCCCCTTCACCGGCCGCCGCCAAGCGGCGCGAAGGATGCGGACACGCCCGCTCCAGGTAGCCACGGTCGCCGACGACACCCACGGGAACGGCCATGACCGGTAGCAGCACAGCACGTCTCACCGCCCTCGGCGCGGCACCGATCGCCGCCCTGCTCGCGCTCGCTCCGGCCGCCGCGGCCGCCGGCCCGGCCGCTCCCGCCGCCCCGGCCATCTGTCACCTCCTGAGCCAGCCCGCGGACCCGTACCACCTGGGCTGCCGGGAGGGCTTCAGGCTGGGGGTGGCGGCCGGCTACGCGAACGGCAAGCAGTGCCAGAAGCTCCCGCCCCCGCTGTCGCCGGTGAACCCCAACGCGTTCGAACAGGGGAAGCGGCAGGGATACGTGGACGGCTACGAACAGGCCTACAAGCACACCTACGACCGGAACTGCGACCTGCCGCAACTGCCCCCGGCGCAGAAGCAGCCGCCCCCGCAGACGCAGACACCGCAGAGCATGGCCGCCGCGGGCCAGGCGGCGGGAACCACCTGGGGCAAGGAGGACGCCAGGCTGACCTGCACCCGGGAGCACGCGAACCTGGTCCCGCCGACGACGCCGAACGTGCTGATCACCGCGTACCAGAACGGCTACCGCGTCGGCTACGACGTCGCGTACGACGAGGCCTACCGCCAGATGTGCCCGAAGAAGTGACAGCGGTCCCTGAGGAAGAGACCGCGTTCAGCAGGTTCAGCAGGTTCAGCAGAAGGCTTCCTTCGCCACCGCCGCGCCCTTGTTCCAGCCCTGGCTGAACTGCTGGTTGGACTGCGGCGGGGCCTTCGCGTCGCAGTTGCCCTTGACGGCGTCCCAGCCGGCGACGATGCCGGCCTTGAGGGTGGTGCCGCCGGCCTGCACGGCCGCCACGCTGCCGCCGCTGCACTTGGTGACCGTCGAGCCCTGCTGGACCGAGTACTGGCCGTCCTTCGCCTTGGCGATGTTGAAGGTGCCGTCCGGATTCATGCTGAAGCCGGCACCGTCACCCGTGGACGACTGCAGGAAGGCGGGCCCCGGCTGGAACCCGCCGCCGGAGATGTTCACCGTGCCGTCGGCCAGGACGCCCGACGTGGAGCAGGTGGCGGCGGGAACGGCCGCGGGGGCCGCGGCCCCCGCGAGGGCGGCGGATCCGAGGGCGAGGGAACCCGCCATCACGGGCGCGAGGAGGATCAGGCGCGTACGTCGGTTCAGGTTCATGGTGCTTCCTCCCGTAAGGGAGAGACGGAAAGACGGGGGTCGCGGAGGACCGGGAGAACGTCCCGAAGAGGTGCGGGCCCTCACGGGCCGCACGGCACCGGCCCGGCGACCGAGGGGCCGGAAACGTCCGTCGTTCCCATCGTCTCCCGCCCGGCCGCCCGTGTCGACCCAGGTCGAGCGGCTACGAGGTCCACCGGCGCGGAGCCGAGTAGGTGCGCAACGTGATGCCGTGCCGGGTGTGGAGCCGGAACAGCTCGAAGGCGGCCACGGCCGTCGTCGCCACCGCACCCCCGACGGGCAGCGTCCAGGCGTCGGCGGGCCAGCTCCCGACGGAGTAGAACACGCTCTGGATGACGAACTCCCAGGCCAGGACGACCGTCAGCAGCGCGGGCAGCGCCTGGTGGACCTCCACCGTGCGGAACATGTGCCGGGACACCGCGGGCACCGCGAACCAGATGAAGGCGACGCCCCGCGCGGCCAGGCCGATGCCCACGACGATGGCCGCGGCCATGAACACGAACGACCACGCCGACCAGCTGCCGACGGTCTGCGGCACCAGGACGATGAGCACGACCCCCGCCGCCACCAGCACGACGTGCCCCAGCAGCGCCCCGACGGCGGTCAGCGGCCCGCGGAGCTTCGCCCGCATCGGCCCCCGGTGCCCGGGCCGGGCGGCGCCGATGAACAGGCCCACCACCAGCGGCACGCTGACCAGCAGCAGCACCGGCGTCAGCGCCACTTTGAGCAGCCCGTCCAGCGCCCAGACGGCGAGGTACTTGTTCTCGTTCGCGGCGATCGGCACCTTCACCAGCAGCGCCGTCGCGAGCCCGCCCCAGAACCGGACCGCCTGGAGGGTCCGTACGTACGGGTCGTCCAGCACGGACGCGCCGTCCGGCTCCATGTACCGCCGGACGAGCATCCGGTCACGGTTGACACTGATTTCTCCCAAGTCCCCCTGCATACCCAGATGTTGGCAGGCCACAGAGGCGGAGGACAGGCTTCCTCAGGGCGCTTCCAGGGCGTTCCCCGGGCACTTTCCGCCACTCCGGAAAAATGTCTTTCCCGGAGCTGTCACACTCCTGCCGCGCCGTCCGTCAGTGCTGTGTAGACGACGACGAAGGAGAGCAGCAGCCATGACGAACACCTCCAGCTCCGCATCCGCCTCCACTCCCGCCCCCACCTCCGCCTCCATTTCGCGGATGCCCAATCCCGGCGATTTCGTCCCGGAGCTGAACGACGTCAGCGCCGCCCTGTTCCGCGCCACGGGCAACCGCTCGGTCCCCCGCGCCACGATGAGCCTGGTCCACCTGCGCGCCGGCCAGATCGTGGGCAACACCTACCTCACCGTCCTGAACACCGGTTTCCTCCGCAAGGCCGGGGAGTCCGAGGAGCGCATCACGGCCGTGTCGTCCTGGCAGGACGCCCCGTACTTCACCGAGGCCGAGCGGGCCGCGCTGGCCCTGGTGGAGGCCGTCCTCCAGCCGGCCCCGACCGGCAAGGAGCGCGTCCCGGACGAGCTGTACGCGCGGGCGGCCGAACACTACGACGAGAAGGCGCTGGCCACCCTCACCATCGCGATCGGCCAGATCAACTTCTTCATCGCCCTGGCCCTGATCGGCAAGCCCCAGCCGGTCACCTCCCTCGCCGACGAGCAGTGGGGCTGAGGGGGGCGGGGTCGGGGGGCGGGGTCCCACCGGGGCGAGGTCCCGGTCCCACCCGGGGGCCTGAGGGCCGGGTTCCACCTGGACGGGGCCGGTCAGCCCGGGTGTTGGGGCCGTCCACCAGACGAGGGTGTCACCGGTCCGGTCCGGCCCCTCAAGGGCGCTCACTGCGTTCGCGTCGCTCCGCGATGGCCTACGGCCACCCTTGACCGACCGGCCCGGACCGGCAGGCATTTACTGCCTGGCGGACGGCCCCAACAAAAGGACGCCCAGGGGGACGCCTTCTCCCTTTTCCGGCCCGTCCCGCCCAACCCCCACCGGAGACCGGCCGCACCGCCTCCCCCGCAGTCATGCCGACCGGGCCTCCCCACGCAGCCGATCGCTACGCACCGCGCGTCGGCTCAGCGTCCGACGGCAGCCTGTGGCTGGACATAAACACGCACCGGATCGCTACGCACTGCGGCTCGGTTCGGCGTCCGCCGCCCGTCCGGGGCCGAGATGCGTCTGACCACAGATCACACCGCCCTGACCAACCTCAGGCGCAGTCAGACCCACCGGACGAGACCATGAGGAGTCCAGCAGGCAGATACGGACGACCTGACCGACCTCAGGCGCAGTCAGAGGCAATGGACGGTGGCCAAGAGGAGAGTGGGCAGATGCGGCCGACCTGGACGGGGTCGAGAGGGGGCAGTAGGCACAGGCGGCGGGGGTGGACGCCGAACCGAGCCGCAGTGCGTAGCGATCAGATGCGTGCGTGTGTGCGTGTCTGCGGCGGTCGGGGAGGTACGGGCCCCAGCCCGCCACGGTCCTGTCGCCAGGCCCCCTCCCCCCGGCGGCCCGGACAGTCTGTGTCGTTCCGGGACGGGGGCCGGGGTCTAGGGTGGCCGCAGGCCATCGCGTAGCGACGCGACCGCAGGGAGCGCCCTTGACGCCGGACCCCGGCCCGGGAGGACACTCGGACTGACCGGGCCGCCGGGGTCCCTCCCGAGGGCATCGACCCCCGGCCCCTCCTGGCCGTCCGCCGCCCGGCCTGCGCAGTCCGCCCCGCGGTAGCCACCCGGGGCCCCGCCCCACCCGCAGCCTCCGCCCCTACCAAGCCAGTTGTGCGATCTCCTCCGAGACCACCGCGCAGGCGTCCGCCGCCGGGTCGATCAGGGGGAAGTGGCCCACCCCGTCCAGCAGGGTCAGTCCGACCATCTCCCCCGCCTTCGCGGCGGCGGCGACGTACGACTCCGCCACCGCGTGCGGGACCACGATGTCCTCCCGCCCGTGCACGACGGCGGTGGCGATGCCCGTCGGGAGCAGCGCCGCCGGGTCGGCGAAGGGCAGCCGCTCCGCCCAGTGTTCCGCGCCGCCCAGCAGCTGCGCGGACGCGCCCCCGCACACCTCCAGTTCCTCGGCCACCGCGAAGTCCGCGATCGGGGCCAGTGCCACCACGCCGCGCAGCGGCGGCGGGGTGGGGAGCCGCCACGGGGAGCCGGCGGGGAGCACGTGCCGGGCGGCCGCCCACAGGGCGAGCTGGCCGCCCGCCGAGTGTCCCGTCACGACGGTGCGGCGCGGGTCGGCTTCGGGGAGGGCGGCCGCGGTCAGGGCGGGCAGGGCGTCCATGGCGGCGGCGACGTCGTCGAAGGTCTCGGGCCAGCGGCCGGCGACGGCCGGTCCCGTCCCCTGGTGCGGGATCGAACTGCCGCGCCGGTACTCGACGTTGGCGACGGCGAAGCCCTGGCGGGCCAGGAATCCGGCGAGCGGGGTGATGTGCCGGCGGTCGTACGGGGCGCGCCAGGCGCCGCCGTGGAGGACGACGACCAGGGGGGCGGTGCCGGGTCCGGTGCCGGTGCCGGTGCCGTCGCCGTGCGGGGCGTAGAAGTCGATGACCTGGTCGGGGTGTTCCCCGTACGCGGCGGTGGCGTCGGGGTCGACCGGGGGGTGGGAGAAGGCCGAGGCGGCCTCGGCGGCGTCCCGTTCGACTGCGGGGTCCGTCATCGGCTCAACCTCTCGGTAACGCGTGTGACAGCGGGGACTGGTGTTCCGGTATTCCGGCAGAGCGGGACCGTATCAGGCTAGAACCCGCCGTCCAGTGGCCGGACAGCGCTTCGCTGGAGCGGGCGGGGCCGTAGCCCCGCCCGCCCGACTGCTGTGACGTTTCGCTACCGCGTCACCCGAAAATGTGACCCAGTGTGCGGGCGGCGCGCTCGGCGTCGGCGAATCCGACGTAGAGCGGGGTGAACCCGAAGCGCAGGACGTCGGGGGCGCGGAAGTCCCCGACGACGCCCCGCGCGATGAGTTCCGTCATGACCTCGCGCGCGTTCTCGGTGCGCAGCGAGACCTGGCTGCCGCGCTCCGCGTGTCCGGCCGGGGTGACCGCCTCGACGCGGCCCTCGGGGACGTACGCGGCGACGCATTCGAGGAAGAAGTCCGTCAGCGCGAGGGACTTGGCGCGGACGTCGTCGACGTCCACGCCCTCCCAGACGTCGAGGGCCGACTCCAGGGCGAGCATGGACAGGATGTCCGGGGTGCCGACCCGTGCGCGGGCCGCGCCCTGCGCCGGCTCGTAGGCCGGGTTCATCGCGAAGGGCTCCGCGTGACTGTTCCAGCCGGGCAGCGGGGAGTCGAAGGCACCCTGGTGGCGTTCGGCCACGTAGATGTAGGCCGGGGCGCCGGGGCCGCCGTTGAGGTACTTGTACGTGCAGCCGACCGCGAGGTCGACGGAGTGTGCGTCGAGGCCCACGGGCAGGGCGCCCGCCGAGTGGCACAGGTCCCAGACGACGAGCGCGCCGGCCGCGTGCGCGGCGGCGGTGAGGGCGGGCAGGTCGTGGAGGCGGCCGGTGCGGTAGTCGACGTGGTTGAGGAGCACCACGGCGGTGTCGGGGGTCATCTGCGAGACGGCGTCGGCGGGGTCGACGGCGACGACGTCGAGGCCGGTCATCCGGGCGGCGGAGGCGGCGATGTAGCCGTCCGTCGGGAAGGTGGCGGCGTCGACGAGCATCCGGGTCCGGCCGGGCGCTGCCAGCCGGGCGGCGCCGACGAGCGCCTTGAAGAGGTTGACGCTGGTGGAGTCGCCGACGGTGACCTGGCCGGGGGCGGCGCCGATCAGCGGGGCGATGCGGTCGCCGATCCGCTCGGGGGCGGTCCACCAGCCGCTCTCGTCCCAGGAGCGGATGAGGAGCTCGCCCCACTGGCGCCGTACGACGTCGGTGACGGCGTCGGGGACTGCGGCGGGGAGGGCGCCGAGGGAGTTGCCGTCGAGGTAGACGACGCCTTCGGGGAGGGCGAAGCGGTCGCGGAGCTTGCCGAGCCCGTCGGCGGCGTCGAGGCCGGCGGCGCGTTCCCGGAGGGCGTCTTCCGCCGGATGGGGGACGGAGCCCGCTATCGGGTGCGTGTCAGACATGGCTGCGGGCCGTCCAGAGCTCGGGGAACACGTTCTTCGTCGCGCGCTTCTCCAGCCAGGCCACGCCGGCCGAGCCGCCCGTGCCCGTCTTCGCGCCCATCGCGCGCCGGGTCGCGACGAGGTGGTCGTTGCGCCAGCGCCAGACCAGCTCGGCGACGTCGGTGAGCACCTCGCCGAGGCGGTGCAGGTCGGCGTGCTCGCCGGCGGGCTCGTTGTACAGGGCCGTCCAGACGGCCTCGACCTCGGGGGACGGCTCGTAGCGCAACGCCAGGTCGCGGTCCAGGACCTGCTGCGGGACCGGCAGGCCGCGGCGGGCGAGCAGGCGCAGGGTCTCGTCGTAGAGGCTGGGCTCGTGGAGGGCCTTCTCCAGCTCGCCGTGGACGCGCGGGGCGCCGCGGTGCGGGACGAGCATCGACGCGGACTTGTCGCCGAGCAGGAACTCCATCCGCCGGTACATCGCGGACTGGAAGCCGGAGCCCTCGCCGAGGGCGGAGCGGTACGCGTTGAACTGGCCGGGGGTGAGCTGTGCGAGGGGGCGCCAGGAGGCGTTCAGCGCCTCCAGCTCGCGGAGGGATCGTTTCAGCGCGTCCATCGCGACGGGGATGTCGTCCTCGCGCAGGGCGCGCGCGGCGGTTTCCCACTCGTGGACGATGACGGTGAACCACAGCTCCATGACCTGGGTCGTGACCAGGAAGACCATCTCGCCGGGGTCGTCCGAGCGGAGGTGCTGGAGGTGGGTGAGGACGTCGGCCTGGACGTAGTCCTCGTAGGGGGTGGTGCCGGCGAAGTCGAGGTTCGGGGTGTCCGAACCGGCTCCGGAGGCATCAAGGGCGTGCGACATTTCTGTCTCCTCGACACGTGCTTCCGGGTAGCGGTCCGCTCCTTCCGGTGAGGTAAGTGGAGCCCCGGTCCCCTGCTCGCATCATAAACAGGGGATCCGGAAGCCCTCTAGGGCAGTCGGGGTGCCCGTTATGCGAGCGTGTCCGCCGCGGTCTCGGAGGAGTCCCGCAGGAAGGTCGAGCAGCGCTCGTACTCCTCCTTCTCGCCGATCGCGCCGGCGGCGCGCGCCAGGGCGTTCAGGGCGCGCAGGAAGCCGCGGTTCGGCTCGTGCTCCCACGGCACCGGCCCGTGGCCCTTCCAGCCCGCGCGGCGCAGGGCGTCCAGGCCCCGGTGGTAGCCGGTGCGGGCGTAGGCGTACGACTCGACCGTGTTGCCGGCGGCGAAGGCCCGGTCGGCGAGGGCGGCCCAGGCGAGGGAGGACGTGGGGTGCGCGGCGGCCACCTCGGCCGGGTCGGTCCCGGCGGCGAGCGCCTCGCGGGGCGCGGGCTCGTCGGGCAGGTGGGTGGGGGCGGGGCCCCCGAGCAGGTTCTGGTGAATCGACATGGGATCAGTGTGGCCGATGGCCGGGCGGGCCGGGCGGCCCGTCACCGAGGGGCCGTCACAGCCCGGACAGGACCGCCGCCGCCGGGTGCGGCACCGCGGCCGCCACGGCCGCCGGGTCGGCCTGTGCCGCCGGGGCGCCCCCGTGCCGGGGCACCGCGGCCGCCGCCGGGTGTCGGGGCGCCGGGACGCAGGCCGGGGGGCGGGCCGAGGCCAGTTCCCGCCGTAGGACGGGGACGATCCGCTCCCCCAGCAGGTCGATCTGCTCCAGCACCGTCTCCCGCGGCAGCCCGGCGTGGTCCACGAGGAACAGCTGGCGCTGGTAGTCCCCGTAGGCCTCCCGGAAGGTGAGGATCTTCTCGATGACCTCGTCCGGGCTGCCCACGGCCAGCGGGGTCCGCGCCGTGCACTCCTCCAGGGACTCGCGGCCCCCGTACACGGGCGAATGGTCGAAGTACGGGCGGAACGCGCGCACCGCGTCCTGCGAGCGCGCCCGTACGAAGACCTGGCCGCCGATGCCGACGACGGCCTGCTCGGCGGTGCCGTGCCCGTGGTCGGCGTACCGGGTGCGGTACAGGTCCACCAGCCGGGCGTAGTGCGCGGCGGGGGCGAAGAGGTTGTTCGCGAAGAAGCCGTCGCCGTAGTGCGCGGCCTGCTCGGCGGTCTCCGGCGAGCGCACCGAGGCGTGCCAGACGAAGGGCGGTACGCCGTCCAGCGGGCGGGGCGTGGAGGTGAAGCCGTCGAGGCGGGCCCGGGAGCGGCCCCTCCAGTCGATGTCCTCCTCCCGCCAGAGGCGGTGCAGCAAGGCGTAGTTCTCGCGGGCGAGCGCGAGGCCCTCGCGGAGGTCCTGGCCGAACCACGGGTAGACGTTGGGGGTGTTGCCGCGGCCCAGCGTCAGGTCCACCCGGCCGTCGGCCAGGTGCTGGAGCAGGGCGAACTCCTCCGCGATCCGGACGGGGTCGTTGGTGGTGACGAGGGTGGTGGCGGTGGACAGGAGCAGCCGCTCGGTGCGGGCGGCGACGTACGCGAGGAGGGTCGCCGGCGAGGAGGGCACGTAGGGCGGGTTGTGGTGCTCCCCGGTGGCGAAGACGTCGAGGCCGGCCTCCTCCGCCCGGACGGCGATGGCCGTCATCGCCTTGATCCGCTCGTACTCGGTCGGCGTACGGCCGGTGAGCGGGTCGGGCGCGACATCGCCGATCGAGAAGACGCCGAACTGCACCACCCCGTCACCCCTCCGCCGTGGACGCCCCCGCCGGGCGCCCCGCGGCGCCGGTGCGGTGCCGGGGGGCAGGCCCCGGCACCGCGGCTCGTGGGGGGCCTGACCGGGGCCCCTCGTACAGGACCGTGCCGGATGCCGGGGGGAGCGGCCACGTCCGTTCCGGCAGTCCGTCAAGTCGCGGTGCGCCGGGGCGGTGGTGGTGGGGACCCCACCACGTTCCGCCCGAGTGCGGTGACGGGCGCACCTCCCCGCGCGCGGGGTCGAGGACGGACGGTGGGGGTGCAGTCGATGCACGTCTAGGGGGCATGTCGTGAAAGCGGTCATGAGCAGTACAGCCGTGAGGCCGGCAACCGGGCCGGCCGCGGTGACGAGGACGAGGACGGACGCGGGAACGGACACGGGAACGGACACGGGGACGAGAACGGCGACGGAGACACGGACGGGTACGGGTACGGGCACGAAGACGGGCACGGGAACGGGAACGCGGACGCAAGCGGGGACGGAAGCGGGGCCGCGCCGGCGGGACCCGGCCCGTGAGGTGGCCGACGACTTGTGCGCCGCCGTCCTGTCCTCGCTGCGCCGCAAGGACCAGCGGGAGAAGGGCCGGCAGTACGTCCAGGGGCTGCTCGCCCTCCAGGGCCGCAAGTCGATGCGCGGCATCGCCGGCCAGGTCGGGGGCGCGGCGGCGGAACAGAGCATGCACCACTTCATCTCCAGTTCCACCTGGGACTGGGAGCCCATCCGCGCCTCCCTCTCCGCGTTCCTGGAGGCGTCGACCCCGTTGACCGCGTGGGTGGCGCAGCCGATGGCGATCCCGAAGGGCGGCGACCGATCGGTGGGCGCGGCGCACCGGTTCGACCCCCACCAGGGGCAGATGTTCCGGGGGCAGCAGGCCTTCGGGACCTGGTTCGCGTCGTCCGGGCTCGTGACGCCGGTCGGGTGGCGGATGTTCCTGCCCGACGCGGAAGGGCCGTCGGACGCACTCGACGAGCACGCCGCGCAGGCCGCGTACGAGCAGTCCGCGGCGGCGGCCGTCATCGAGACGGTGCGGCGCGGCGGTGGCGGGGCGCGCCCGGTGGTGCTCGACATCCGGCAGATCGGCACCCGGTCCACGATGAACCGCTTCGCGGAGGCGGGACTGCCGGTCATCGCCCGGGCGGCGGCGGCGACCCCGCTGCTGGTCACGGATCCGGCCCTGCCGGGGTACGGCGCGGGGGTCCGTACCGCGCGGGAGATCCTCCAGTCGGTGAAGGGGCTGTGCACCCCGGTGGAGTGGACCGATCCCGATCCGGGGCACCCGGGGGGCCGCCACCGCAGCACCCTGGCCGTCGCGGTGCGGGTGATGATGCCCGACCCGTCGCCGGCCCGGCGCCGCCACCTGCTGCTCGTCGGCGAATGGACCGACCCGCGGCGGCCCCCGACGGATCTGTGGGTCACCGACCTCGTACGGCTCCCCGTGGGCCCGCTGCTGCGGCTGACGAAGCAGGGCCGCCGGGTGGACTTCGCGGCGGAGCACAGCGGTCAGGAGGCGGGTCTGCGCGACTTCGCCGGACGTGCCCTGCCCGGCTGGCACCGGCACGTCACCCTGGCGTCGGTGGCCCACGCGGCCCGTGCCCTGTCGGCGATGGACCACTGACGGGGACGGGGCGGTGACGGGAACACGGCTCCGCGGGAGCGCGTAGGAACGGGTGGCCGGCTACTCCGGCCGGCCACCCGCGACGCGGCGGTCGTGGAGGACCGTACGGGCCTTGCGCAGGCGCAGGGCCATCTGGATCTCCAGGGCCCGGCCGGGCTTCTGCCAGTCCGCGCCGAGGAGTTCGGCGATCCGCTCCAGACGCCGCGACACCGTGTTGGGGTGCACGTGCAGGGCCTCGGCCGCGTGCGTGGGGCTGCCCCCGGAGGCGAAGTACGCGTCCAGGGTGCGGGTGAGCCGCGTCATACGGTCGGTGTCGTACTCCAGGACGGGGCCGATCGTCGAGGCGATGAAGGCCTCCACGTCGTGGTCGGCGGACAGCAGCAGCCCGAGGAAGCCCAGTTCGCGCAGGGAGGCCGTGCCGCCGGCCCCGTCGAGGGCGGTCAGCGCGTCGAGGCAGCGCACGGCCTCCGCGTACACGCGGGCCACCTCGCCCGGGCCGCCGGTCGGGCCGGCGGCGCCCGTGGAGACGGCGTGCCCGAGGAGCGGCGACAGTTCGCCGGAGGCCCGGTGCGCGGCCGCCGAGGCGTCGGTGCCGGGCAGGACGAGGACGATGCAGCCCCGGCGCACGCCCTTGAGCCCGCCCATCCGGTACGCGTAGGAGGAGGCCCAGGCGACGGCCTTGCCCAGTTCCCCGCCCTCGGGCCGGGCCACGATCACCACGTGCGGGCGGTCGAGGTCGATGCCGAGGCGGCGGGTGCGTTCGAGCAGGTGCAGGTCGACGGAGTGCGGCCGTTCCAGCAGGTCGGCGAGGAGTTCGTCGTGGACGGGCCCCTCGGCGGCGACCGTGCCGCGCTGGATCAGCATCAGCGAGGCCACCGATTGGGCGGCCAGCTGGAGCAGCCGTACGTCCTCGTCGGCGAGCGGCGCGGAGGCGCAGAGCAGCAGCACCCCGAGGTCCTCGGCGCCCGCCAGGACCGGGGCCAGCCACAGCTCTCCGGCCAGCCGTACGGGCCGCCGGTCGGTCAGGGCCTGCATGGACCCCTTGGCCACCGAATCCTCGTCCAGGCCGGGCAGCTCGCCGGTGGCGGTCAGCGGCCGGCCGCCCGGGTCGCGTACCTGGAGCACGCCGTCCAGCGCGTCGGCGGTGGCCCTGGCCAGGGTGGCCAGTCCGGCTCCGTCCAGCACCAGGCCGGCGAGCCGGGCGTGACACTCCCACAGGTACCGGACCCGGGTGAGCGCGGTGTTGGTGCGCGAGCCGAAGGCCTCCAGTTCGGTGACCTCGTCCCGGGTCTGTTCCAGCAGCCGGGCCTTCTCGATGGCGACGGCGGCCAGGTCGGCGAGGGAGAGCAGCATCCCGACCTCGTCCGGGGTGAACTGCCGTACGGAGCGGTCGGATCCGTACAGGGCGCCCAGGGTGGAGTCCCCGCGCCGCAGCGGTACCGCGATGATGGCGTGCAGGCCCTCCGCCGCCACGACGGCGTCGATGCCGGGGGCGTGCACGATGCCGGGGTCGGCGAGGTAGTCGGCGGTCCACACCGGGCTCCGCCGCTCCTGGGCGATGCTGCCGAGCCCCCGGCCGGTGCCCAGTTCGAGCCCCGCGTTCAGTGCGGTGGTCTCGCCCTCGGAGGTGCGGACGTACGCGGATCCGTCCGGGCGGGACAGCGACAGCCAGGCCATGTCGAAGCCGAGGAGGCGCCGGGCCCGACGGGTGATCAGGCGCAGCAGCCCGTCGATGTCGTAGGGCGAGGTCAGGTCGTGCGCGGTGTCGACGAGGGCGGTGAGGGCGGCCTCGCGCTGCTTGCTGCGGCGCGCGTGCGCCCGTACGGCACGGGCCAGTTCCACCGCCCGGCCGAGTTCCGCGAGGTGTGCGTCCCCGGCGCCCGCACGGCGGGCCTCGTCGAGGAGGGTGTCGTACCGGCCCTGCGGGGCTTCCGCCGCGAGCAGTTCCAGTACGGCCAGTGGCCCCGGTGCTCCCCGTGCCCCTGCGTCGCCCCCGTGCATCTGCCGCCCCCCGTCCGACCAGCCAGTTTGTCCCGCGTCCCGAACCTAGGTTCCGTGCGGCGGAGGGTCAAGCAGGCGGTGGTCGGGCGGGGCGGGCCGGGCGCCGGTCAGCAGCGGGCGGCTCCGGCGAGGGTGAGGCGGGCAGCGGGACGGGCCAGGGTGAGGCGGGGGGCGGGGTGGGCCAGGGTGACCTGGGGGGCGAGGCACTCCGCGCGGAGTGCCTCGACGCGTTCCTCGGCGATGCGCAGCGCGTCCAGGTAGGGGCAGCCGGGGTACTCGCTGGCCCGGCGGCCCCGGCCGCGCATTCCGGCGAGTTCCAGGCGCAGTTCGCGGTGGCGGCCGAGGGCGAGTTCGGCTTCGACCCACTGGCCGAGGACGGAGAGGCGTTCGGTGTCGAGGACCTCGATGCGGGTGCCGAGCCAGGCGCCGGCGGGGATGCCGTCGAGGGCGGGGCCGGTCCACAGGCCGAGGGCGCGGCGCAGTCTGAGGGCCGCCCGCTCGAAGTCGCCGCGTTCCATGGCGCGGTAGCCGGCGCCCGCCTCGCGGGCGAATTCCTGGGCGTCGGAGCGGCCGCCGCCGGTGTCGAGAAGATACCCGCCGGATCTGGTGGAGAGCACGGTGTCGGGAGTGCGTACCGAACCGGCCCCGAGGGCCTCCTCGAACCGCTCGCGGAGGCGGCGTACGGCGGTGTGCAGGACGGCGCGGGCGTTCTCGGGAGGGGTGTGGCCGGCGAGTTCGTCCGCGAGGACGGAAACCGGCACCACCCGGTCGGGCCAGGCGGCGAGGACCGCCAGAACGTGCCGGGACTCCGGCGTGGGGGCCGTGATGGGCACACCGTTCTCGATGACCCGCGGCTCTCCGAGTACCTCAATGTCCACAGTGTTCCCCCTGGGCAGCTGAGCGAAAAAAATAATACCCGGAAGGATCTTTTTTGGAAGGGGAAACAGCGGATCGGGGGACATCCGCGGGCCGGGCGAGGGCGGTCCGGCCGGCCGAGCGAGGGCGGTCCGGCCCGGTCCGGCCCGGTCGGGTCCGGCCCTATGCGGGGATCTCCTCCAGGGGCGAGCCCCCGGACGGCACTCCGCCGGGGCAGCCCTTGCTGCACGCGTGCACGCCCT
Organism: Streptomyces sp. NPDC006512; assembly: GCF_040611935.1. NCBI lineage: Bacteria > Bacillati > Actinomycetota > Actinomycetes > Kitasatosporales > Streptomycetaceae > Streptomyces > Streptomyces sp. NPDC006512. The sequence continues at coordinate 30,350 of NZ_JBEXPG010000067.1, forward strand.
GCGGGCCGTACAGCGCCCGCGCGCCCCGGCGGGGAGCGGTGTCCAGCCGGATCGCCACGGCGGGGACCACCACGCTCGGCATCACGTACGTGTACAGCTCCGAGACCTGTTCCTCCAGGTCCAGGCCCAGGGTGTGGGACATGGTGTTCAGTCCCGCGAACGAGCCCACGATCATCCGCGAGGGAACCAGCGGGTCGACGTTCGGCAGCAGCTCGCCACGCCGCTGGGCCTCCTCCAGCACGGCGACGTGCAGGTCGATCCACGCCGTGTACGGAGCCGCCTTGTCGAGGTTGCGGCCCGCCTGGTCCAGGGTGAGCCGGGCGCTCGCCCGCATCAGCACCTCGTGCCGCATCCGGTGCGAGAAGACCATGCCCATGTCCAGGAACTCCTGGGCCTTGTACTCCTGGGGCAGGACGGTGGGCTGCTGCTCGTTCTGCGCGTCGATGACGGCCTGGGCCAGGCCCTCCTTGGAGTCGAAGTGGAAGTAGAGCGCCCCCTTGGTGACCCGGGCGATGTTGACGATGTCCGAGAGCTTGGCCGCGTCGTACCCCTGCTCGTCGAAGACCACGGCCGCCGCTTCCAGGATCGCCTGACGGGTGCGCACCGCCCGGTCCTGCTTCACCTGGGGTCGCTCTGTCCTCATATGACGTGTCGCCTCTCCTGCCCCGACGGGTTACATAACCGCGGGTACGTTTCTCTGAGAGTAGATTTCACACCATCACGGGGCCGCAGTCCACCGCCGCATGTCACCTCGGGCACCTCGGACACGTCGGGCACGCAGGCGGGCGCGCACGCACGAAGGGGCCCGCCGGTCCGAGACGGACCGGCGGACCCCTTCAGGTCTTCGGTACTACTTCAGCCGGGTACCGGTGGAGCGCAGGTTCGCGCAGGCCTCGGTGACGCGCTTGGCCATGCCGGCCTCGGCCAGCTTGCCCCAGGTGCGCGGGTCGTAGGTGGACTTCTTGCCGACCTCGCCGTCGACCTTCAGGACACCGTCGTAGTTGCGGAACATGTGGTCCGCGACCGGGCGGGTGAAGGCGTACTGGGTGTCGGTGTCGAGGTTCATCTTCACGACGCCGTTCTCCAGCGCGGTGGCGATCTCCTCGGCCGTGGAGCCCGAGCCGCCGTGGAAGACGAAGTCGAACGGCGAGGACTTGCCGTACTTCTCGCCGACACCGGCCTGGAGGTCCTTCAGGAGCTCGGGGCGCAGGACGACGTTGCCCGGCTTGTAGACGCCGTGCACGTTGCCGAAGGAGGCGGCCAGCAGGTAGCGGCCCTTCTCGCCCAGGCCCAGGGCCTCGGCGGTGCGCAGCGCGTCGTCGACGCTGGTGTACAGCTCGTCGTTGATCTCGTGGGTGACGCCGTCCTCCTCGCCGCCGGTCGGGGTGATCTCGACCTCAAGGATGATCTTCGCGGCGGCGGCCTTGGCGAGCAGCTCCTGGCCGATGGCCAGGTTGTCGGCCAGGGTCTCGGCGGAGCCGTCCCACATGTGCGACTGGAAGAGCGGGTTCAGGCCGCGGGCCACGCGCTCGGCGGACACCTCCAGGAGCGGACGTACGTAGCCGTCCAGCTTGTCCTTCGGGCAGTGGTCGGTGTGCAGCGCGACCGTGATGTCGTACTTGGCGGCGACGACGTGCGCGAACTCGGCCAGGGCGACCGCGCCGGTGACCATGTCCTTGTTGTACTGGCCACCCAGGAACTCCGCACCACCGGTGGAGATCTGGATGATGCCGTCGCTCTCGGCCTCCGCGAAGCCGCGCAGGGCAGCGTGCAGGGTCTGGGTCGAGGTGACGTTGATGGCCGGGTAGGCGAACTTGCCTGCCTTCGCCCGGTCGAGCATCTCGTTGTAGACCTCGGGGGTTGCGATGGGCATCTGTCCGCTCCTTGGATGTGCGGGGAGTGTGCTTATTGCGGGCCCTGACCTGGGGGCGACGTCATCGTCGCGCCTATCTTTCCAGACTCGGCGCGACACTCCACCCCTCCGGTCACCCCGTGCGGGGTGAGCCGGGCGCAGTGTTTCACGTGAAACACCGCACCCGACCGCAAAGCAGCAGGTCAGGGCCCAGACGGGGACTTCTGAGGACCTTCGTCACCAGTTGTTCCGGTTCCGAGCGAGGCCCGACCACGATCCGAGATGCCGGAACGTACTCAGGCGAGGCCGAGGTCCCCGAGCTGGTAGCCGGTGAGGTAGGGCAGGCCCGCCTCGGCGATCGCGTCCGCGGCGCCGCGGTCCACGATGGTGGCGACGGCGACGACCTCGCCGCCGGCCTCACGGACGGCCTCGACGGCGGTCAGCGGGGATCCGCCGGTGGTCGAGGTGTCCTCGACGACCAGGCAGCGCTTCCCCTTGACGTCGGTGCCCTCGATGCGGCGCTGCATGCCGTGGGCCTTCTGGGCCTTGCGGACGACGAAGGCGTCCAGGCGCTGGCCACGCGCGGCGGAGGCGTGGAGCATCGAGGTCGCGACCGGGTCGGCGCCCAGGGTCAGACCGCCGACGCAGTCGAATTCGAGGTCGGCGGTGAGGTCGAGCATGACCTGCCCGACCAGCGGGGCGGCCTGGCCGTCGAGGGTGATCCGGCGGAGGTCGATGTAGTAGTCGGCCTCCTTGCCGGAGGAGAGGGTCACCTTGCCGTGCACGACGGCCTTGTCCTTGATCTGCTGCAGAAGCGCATCGCGTACGTCAGTCATGCCCCCGAGCTTAAATGGGGCCTAGGCCAGCCGCCGCCAGGTCCAGGTCGTGGAGACCTCCAGCGGGTCGACCGGCGTGACCAGCAACGGGGCGGTGTTCAGGCCGTTCGGCGGGCCGGACTGGGGCTCGACGCAGACGGCCTCGGGCTGCTCGTCGTAGACGACCACCCATTCGGTCCGGGCGGTGACCTTCAGTTCCAGCTCGCCGGGCCAGGTGAGGGTGACGTCCACGCCGTCGGGCATCCCGAAGCAGTCGTCCCAGGGCCCGGGGGTGGGCTCGACGCGGCGACCGGTGGGGAGGTGGTCGGCGCCGCGCTCCTCCTGCCAGGCGGGCTCGAAGGCGATCTGCGCCTCCGCGCCGCCGGCCGTCAGGGTGCGGTTGAACCACGGGTGCCAGCCGGCCTGGGCGGGGAAGGAGTCCTGGTAGGTCTCCACGCCCATGGTGAGCGTCAGCGCGTCCTCGGACAGTTCGAAGACCTGCGTCACCCGGCCCGCGTACGGCCAGGGTTCGGCGAGGTCGAAGGTGAACGCCGCCCGGGTGCCGGTCACCCCGGCGCGGCGCCAGGACGTGTCGCGGCCGAGACCGTGGATGGCGTGCGGCGGGTGGTTCAGGGGCAGCTGATGGACCGTCGCACCGTCGCGGAACCGGCCGTCCGCGGTGCGCCCGCACCAGGGGACCATCGGGAAGGCCCCGTAGTGCGCGCCCTGGCGCAGGAGCTCGGTCCCGTCGACGCGCAGACTGCTGATCCGGCAGCCGTTCTCCTGGTCGATGGTGATGTCGGCGCCGCCGGCGCTCAGTTGCGTGCTCATACGGCGACCCTACGGCGAGTCAGCGGCGGCGGCGCAACGCCCGTCCGACGACGACGGCCGAGGCGATGGCGAGGGCCGCGGCCGGGGCCACCCAGCGCAGGCCGCCGCCCGCGGTGACGGTGGAGGGGGCCGGGACGGGAGCGTAGCGGCCGCGCGGGGGCGCGTGGTCGACCTCCTCGGCGCTGCGGCCGATCATCGTGCGGCGGGCGTGGGCGGCTTCGGCCGGCGGGCGGGCGGCGGCCTGCGCCGGGCCGTCGGCGTCCCGGAAGTCGCCCGCGAGGAAGGGGTCGAGGGACGGGGGCGGCACGTCGGTGTCGAAGACGGACGCGGTGACCTCGTCCGCGGGCCCGTCGGCCTCGGCGTCGCCATCGGTGGCGTCGTCGTCGGCGGCGGCCTCTTCCGCCTCGGCGACGGGATCGTGCGGGTCGGTCTCCGGCAGCCAGGTCTCGGGGGCCGCGGCCGGGGCCGGGGCGGCTTCGGCGGCCAGGTTCGCGGCGAGCCGGTCCAGCAGGCGGCGGGCGGCGACGGCGGTGGCCGCCGGTGCGAAGGCGGCGGCCCTCCCGTCGGCGGTGGCCGCGCCGGTGAAGTCCAGGCGGGTCCCGTCCGCGTCCGGGGTCAGCCGCAGCCCGAGGGAGAGCTTGACGGTGCCGTGGCCCCGTACTTCGGTGCCCTCGCCCTCGGCGGTGAACCGGTCCGGTCCCCCTTCGGTGACGGTGAGGGAACCGCGGTAGGTCACGGTGTGCCCGCCGACCCGTACCTTGAGCCGCCCGGCCGGCGGCCCGGCCGCGGTGTCGGCGTCCTGCTGGAGCCCGGGTACGCAGCGCGCCACCCGGGCGGGGTCGCGCAGCACGGCGCGGAGGTCTTCCGCCGGGACCGGAACGAACACCTGATGCTCCATGCGGTCGAGCCTACCGACGAGACCCGCCCGTGCACACGGACACGACAGTCCTCCCTGCTCAGGAGTAGCGCGGGTGCGGCAGCGTGGAGGGCGGCAGGCCGTGCACGCGGGTCCGGGCGGCGTCCCGGGCCGCGTCCCGCAGGGCCCGCGTGGACACCGCGCGCAGGGCCGGGGTGGCCTGGTCGACGCGCAGTTCGGGAGCCCGTTCGCGGGCGGCGAGGACGAAGCCCCAGTCCTGTGGCGGCGCGCCGGTGCCGCCGAGGGTGCGGTCGGGTCCGGCGGCGAAGCCGGAGAGGCGGCCGCCCGCGCCGTAGGGGGTGGTGAGCAGGCCGGCGGCGCGCAGTGTGGAGTCGACGGTCCAGTACGTGCGGGTCCGCGTGGTGAGGGCGCCCGCGTGGACGGCGATCCGCCCGCCGGGGTTCAGGGCCCGCGCGGCGAGCCCGTAGAACTCCTGTGAGTACAGCTTCGTGCTGGGGGTGATGCCGGGGTCGGGGAGGTCGGAGACGATGACGTCGAACCGGTCCCTGGCCGCGGGACCGCGCAGCCAGCGGAAGGCGTCCTGGGTGACGACGGCGAGGCGCGGGTCGTCGAGGGCCCGGGCGTTGAGCGCGGAGAGCATCGGGTCGGTGCGGGCGAGCCGGACGACGCCGGGGTCCAGCTCGACGACGGTGACGGAGGCGACGTCCCGGTAGCGGAGCACCTCGCGGGCGGCCAGTCCGTCGCCGCCGCCCAGGATCAGGACGCGGGCGTGCGGGCCGGTCATCGCGGGGTGGACGAGCGCTTCGTGGTAGCGGTACTCGTCGTAGCCGCTGACCCGCAGCCGTCCGTCGAGGTACAGGTCGAGGGAGCGCGGGGATCCGGTGGGGGGCCCGGTCAGTACGAGTTCCTGCACCTCGGTCTGTACGGCGACCCGTACCTCCCCGCCGTAGACGGCGCGGCGGGCGACCCGCTCGAAGTCGTCGGCGAGGAGGGTCGCCGAGCCGAGGACGACGAGGACGGCCGCGTTCGCGGCGATCAGGAGCCAGCGGCAGCGGGGGCTGAGGTCGCGGTGGAACAGCCACAGGACGAGTCCGCCGCCGGCGAGGGCGTTGACGGTGCCCGTGAGCATGACGCCGGTGAGCTGGCCGAGCATCGGGAGCAGCAGGAAGGGGAAGGCGAGGCCGCCGGCGAGGGCGCCCACGTAGTCGGCGGCGAACAGGTCGGCGACCGCGCCGCCCGCGTCCTGCCGGCGGATCCGCTGGATCAGCACCATCAGCAGCGGGATCTCGGCGCCGATGAGGACCCCGATCCCGAAGGAGAACGCGACGAGCGCGGGCCGGGACTCGCCGAACCAGGCGAAGCTCGCGTACAGGGCCATGGCGGAGAGCCCGCCGAGGAGGGCGAGCGCGGCCTCGATGGCGGCGAAGCCGAAGGCGGGCCGGCCGCGCAGCCGTTTCGCGAGGAGCGATCCGACGCCCATCGCGAAGACCATGACGGACAGCACGACGGAGGCCTGGGTGACGGAGTCGCCGATCAGGTAGGAGCCGAGGGCGAGCAGCTCCAGCTCGTACACGAGCCCGCAGGCGGCGCAGACGAACACGGTGGCCAGGACGAGGAGTCGGCCGGTCCGTGGCTGTACGGGCAGGGCGGCCGGGACGGTCTGCACGCCCCGCGGCTCCGGCGCCGGGAGCACCCCGCGGGGGGCGGAACGGTCGATCATGAAGCGAACCGTACGTCACCGCCCACCGACACCCTGTCACCCACATGGGTGCAAGTACCCCCCGGATCGGGCCAGTTGGCGTAACGGTGCGGCAATGCGGACCCGAACGCCCCCCGCCCCGCCCGCAGACGCGCGGCCTAGGTCGGGACGGCGGCGCCCATGCGTACGCCCACCCGGGTGCGGGTGGCGACGAGCTGGCCCTCCTGGGGGTAGGCGTGCCAGGTCCGCCAGCGGACCTGGCCCTCGTAGCGCTGGGCCAGCATGGCGGTGAAGGCGTGGGGGCTGCCGGGAAAGGTGCCCGCTAGCCCGTTCGGGTGGTCCGCGACGAGGGCGAGGAGCTCCTGGGCGCGGCCGGCGAAGGAGCCGCGCGAGAGGTTCTCGACGCGCGCGGCGAACTCGTACTCCCAGTCCCCGACGCGCTTGGCCACGCCGAGCGGAAGCGGGGTACTGCTTCCGGGCATGCACGCGACGGTCTCGGAACAGAGGACCTCACCCTCCTCCAGGAGCACCTGATGAGAGGCCCCGAGCAGGCGCAGCTCCACCTTCGCGTCCGCGAGCTGGAGGTTCAGTACGGCCAGGGCGGGCAGCCGGTCCCGTCCGAGGGCCCAGGCGAGATCGGCGGCACGCGTGTCGGTATAGGTGGTCTGGAGGGTCGTGAGCATGAGTCGGCTCCGCAAACGCGCGAGGGAGATGGGCCGGGGCCCGCCAGCGGTAGTCAACGGGTGGGGGGACACCGGCACGGGTCCACAGGAAGTCCAGGGAGGTCCGAGGACTGGTCTACTCAACCGAGGGAATCATGAAAGGCACGGCACTCACAGCGTTTTTACCCAACTTGACGGGGTTTACATCCCCCCGGGGGCTACTCGGTTCACGTGTTCAACAACATGCCGCCCGTACGCCGTAGTGCCGGGCCGAACAAGTAGACGCCCGAGGGAAGTTGTCCCCGCCGGGCGCCCTGTTCAACACTCCTCGCCCGGCCTTCCGGGAAGGTCAGCTGGAGCCGCAGCCGCCTCCGCCACCGCAGGAGGACGAGGATCCGCCACACGAGGAGGACGAGGACCCGCAGGAGGACGGCGAGGACGGCGAGGACCCGCAGGTGACGGACGACGATCCGCAGGAGGACGTCGTGCCCGCGCCGCCCGCGGCCCACCAGCTCGCGGAGCCCGAGTCACCCGACCGGCCGCGTGAGGAGGACCGGGAGGAGTGCGGCCGGTACCCTGCGGCCCGCTTCTTCCGCGCGAGCGCGCCCCACGCGAAGGCGCAGGCCAGCACCACGAACGACAGCACCAGAACAAAGACCAGGACCATGGCCCCCGCCTCCTCTTCGACACCCCGGTTCCCCGGGGCGCGGGATCCCCTTCGTCCCGCGTGCAGGAGGGATGCCCCCGGGCCGCGCGCCCGAAAGCGCACTTGAGCAACTCCAGAGGTTGCCCGCAGGATGGCGCTCATGACCGGATCCGCGAGCAGCAGCCGCCCCTTCCTCAACCGCCGTCTGGCGGCCTTCGGCACCACGATCTTCGCGGAGATGTCGGCGCTGGCCGCCCGCACCGGGTCGATCAACCTGGGCCAGGGCTTCCCCGACACCGACGGCCCGGCCGAGATCGCCGAGGCGGCGGTGCGTGCGGTCCGCGACGGCCGGGGCAACCAGTACCCACCCGGGCCGGGCGTCCCGGAGCTCCGTACGGCGATCGCGGAGCACCAGCGGCGCTTCTACGGGCTCGCGTACGACCCGGACACGGAGGTGCTCGTCACGGCGGGTGCGACGGAGGCCATCGCGGCGTCCCTGCTGGCCCTGCTGGAGCCGGGTGACGAGGTCATCGCCCTCGAACCGTTCTACGACTCGTACGCGGCCTGCATCGCGATGGCCGGGGCGGTCCGCGTCCCGCTCACCCTGCGCGCGCCGCTGTTCCGCCCCGACCTGGACGCCCTGCGGGACGCGATCACCCCGCGCACCCGGCTGCTCCTGCTGAACACCCCGCACAATCCGACGGGCACGGTCCTCACCCGCGAGGAGCTGGCCGCGATCGCCGAGCTGGCCGTCGAGCGGGACCTCCTCGTCGTCACGGACGAGGTCTACGAGCACCTGGTCTTCGAGGGCGGCCACGTCCCGCTGGCCTCGCTGCCGGGGATGCGCGAGCGGACGGTGACCATCTCCTCGGCGGGGAAGACGTTCTCGTTCACCGGCTGGAAGGTCGGCTGGGTGACGGCGCCGCCGGCGCTGGTCTCGGCGGTGCGGTCGGCGAAGCAGTTCCTGACGTACGTGGCGTCGGGACCGTTCCAGTACGCCGTCGCGGAGGCCCTGGCCCTGCCGGACGCCTACTACGACGCCTTCCGCACGGACCTCGCGGCCAAGCGCGACCTGCTCGCCGACGGCCTGGAGGCCGCCGGCCTGGAGGTCTTCCGCCCGCAGGGCACGTACTTCATCACCACGGACGTCTCCCCGCTGGGCGAGAAGGACGGCCTGGCCTTCTGCCGCGCCCTCCCGGACCGCTGCGGCGTGGTCGCCATCCCGAACCAGGTCTTCTACGACGACAAGGCCGCGGGCGCCACCCAGGTCCGCTGGGCCTTCTGCAAGCGCACGGAGGTCCTCCAGGACGCCGTGGAACGGCTGCGCCGGCTCTAGTGCCGTGACCGGAAAGGTCCACCGGGTCGCGACGCCCGGCACGGCTCTAGGGACACGGCGAAGGGCCCGGCCCCCGGGAAGCGGGGGCGGGCCCTTCGTCGTGCGCGGGCGCGGGGCGTCCGGCGGGGCGACTAGTTGTCGCCCTCGTCCTTCTTGTCGTCGCCCTCGGCAGAGTCGACTTCCTTCTCCAGTCCGAGCTGCTCGATGAGCCACTTGTCGAACTCGATGGACGCGCGGACCCAGCTGACCGTGGAGGACACGAAGTGCTCCAGGCTGACGCCGGTGCCGATCAGCATCTGCGCCTCACCGATCAGACGGACGGAGCCGTCGTCGTGGGTGTGGCTGTAGACCTTCGGCCACAGGGTGCGGCGGTTCCAGTCGTCGATGGACTCCAGCAGCTGCGGCTTGTCCTCGATCGCGTGGGGGCGGTCGTAGAAGGTCCGCACGGAGAAGACCTGCTGCTCGTCCTCGCCGCGGAACATGAAGTACGTGCGGAAGTCCTCCCACGGCGCCGCGAGGTCACCCTCGTCGTCGACGACGTACTTGAGCTCCATCTGCTCCAGGAGCTGCTTGACCAGGTCCTGGTCGGGGACGACGGGGCCCGCCGGTCCTGTGGCCTGCGGATCGGGCTGCTGCCCTCCGAAGTTCGGAATCGAGGCCGGGTCGATGCTCACCGTGTACTTCCCTTCGTGCGGATACCGCCATCCTCCCCCATCGCGCCTACCCCGTGTCCACCCCTGCACGCGCGATCCGCTCCGGGCGGACAGGAGTAGGACCGGGGTAAGCGCCGACGGTCCTTACAGGGCCCGTCCGACCAGCAGGTCTTCCCCGGCCACGTCGACGCGTACGGTGTCCCCGTCCTTGACCTCGCCCGACAGGATCTCCTTGGCGAGCCGGTCGCCGATCGCGGTCTGGATCAGGCGCCGCAGCGGCCGGGCCCCGTACGCGGGGTCGTTCCCCTTGTCCGCCAGCCAGGCCAGCGCCGCGGGGGTGATGTCGAGGGTGAGGCGGCGGTCGGCGAGCCGCTTGGCGAGCCGGCCGATCTGGAGCTCGGCGATGTGGGCCAGCTCGTCCCTGCTGAGCGCGGAGAAGACCACCAGGTCGTCGAGCCGGTTGAGGAACTCGGGCTTGAAGGAGGCGCGGACCACGTCCAGGACGCGTGCCTTCTTGTCCTCCGCCGAGGTCGCCGGGTCCGTCAGGAACTGGCTGCCCAGGTTGGAGGTGAGGATCAAGATGGTGTTGCGGAAGTCCACGGTGCGGCCCTGGCCGTCCGTGAGCCGGCCGTCGTCGAGGACCTGGAGCAGGACGTCGAAGACCTCGGGGTGGGCCTTCTCGACCTCGTCCAGCAGGACCACGCTGTAGGGGCGGCGGCGGACGGCCTCGGTGAGCTGACCGCCCTCCTCGTAGCCGACGTAGCCGGGCGGGGCGCCGACGAGGCGGGCCACGCTGTGCTTCTCGCCGTACTCGGACATGTCGATGCGGATCATGGCCCGCTCGTCGTCGAAGAGGAAGTCCGCGAGGGCCTTGGCCAGCTCCGTCTTGCCGACGCCGGTGGGGCCGAGGAAGAGGAACGAGCCGGTCGGGCGGTCCGGGTCGGCGATGCCGGCGCGGGTGCGGCGCACGGCGTCGGAGACGGCCCGTACGGCCTCGCCCTGGCCGATCAGGCGGCGGCCCAGCTCGTCCTCCATGCGGAGCAGCTTCTGGGTCTCGCCCTCCAGCAGGCGGCCGGCGGGGATGCCGGTCCAGGCGCCGACGACGTCGGCGATGTCGTCGGGGCCGACCTCGTCCTTGACCATGCTGTTCTTGGCCGCGCCGGACTTGGACGCCTCGGCCTCGGCCTCGGTGGCCTCCGCGAGCTCGCGCTCCAGCGTCGGGATCTCCCCGTAGAGCAGCTTGGAGGCGGAGTCGAAGTCGCCGTCGCGCTGGGCGCGCTCGGCCTGTCCGCGCAGGTCGTCGAGGCGTTCCTTGAGTTCGCCGACCCGGTTGAGGGACTGCTTCTCCTTCTCCCAGCGGGCGGTGAGGCCCCGCAGGTCCTCCTCCTTGTCCGCGAGGTCCTTGCGCAGGCGCTCCAGGCGTTCGCGGGAGGCGGGGTCGGACTCGTTCTTCAGGGCCAGTTCCTCCATGCGCAGCCGGTCCACGGAGCGCTGGAGCTCGTCGATCTCGACGGGCGAGGAGTCGATCTCCATGCGGAGCCGGGACGCGGCCTCGTCGACGAGGTCGATGGCCTTGTCGGGGAGGAAGCGCGAGGTGATGTACCGGTCGGAGAGGGTCGCGGCGGCGACGAGGGCGCTGTCGTTGATGACGACCTTGTGGTGGGCCTCGTAGCGCCCCTTGAGGCCGCGGAGGATCGCGATGGTGTCCTCGACGGTGGGCTCGGCGACCAGCACCTGCTGGAAGCGGCGCTCCAGCGCGGGGTCCTTCTCGATGCGCTCGCGGTACTCGTCGAGGGTGGTGGCGCCGACCATGCGCAGTTCGCCGCGGGCCAGCATGGGCTTGAGCATGTTGCCCGCGTCCATGGCGGAGTCCCCGCCGGCGCCCGCGCCGACGACCGTGTGCAGTTCGTCGATGAAGGTGATGATCTGGCCGTCGCTCGACTTGATCTCGGCGAGGACGGTCTTGAGGCGCTCCTCGAACTCGCCGCGGTACTTCGCGCCGGCCACCATCGCACCCAGGTCGAGGGAGACGAGGCGCTTGTTCTTCAGGGATTCGGGGACGTCGCCCTTGACGATGCGCTGGGCGAGGCCCTCGACGACGGCGGTCTTGCCGACGCCGGGCTCGCCGATGAGCACCGGGTTGTTCTTCGTGCGGCGCGACAGGACCTGGACGACGCGCCGGATCTCGTGGTCGCGGCCGATGACCGGGTCGAGCTTGCCCTCGCGGGCGGCTGCCGTGAAGTCCGTGCCGAACTTCTCCAGGGCCTTGTACTGACCCTCGGGGTCGGGGGTGGTCACCCGCCGTCCTCCTCGTGCGTTCTCGAAGGCGGACAGCAGCTTCTTCGCGGTCGCGCCCTGGGCGGAAAGGACCTCACCGGCCGGTCCGCCCTTGGCGGCGATGGCGATGAGGAGGTGTTCGGTGGAGAGGTACTCGTCGCCGAGCCGGCCGGCCTGGGCGTCGGCCTCGGCGAGTACGGCGAGCAGGTCGCGGCTGGGCTGCGGGGGCGCGACGGTGGAACCCGTGACGCTGGGCAGGGCGGCGAGGAGCCGTTCGGCGCCCGCGCGGACGGCGGCCTGGTCGGCGTCGGTCGCGGCGAGCAGGTCGGTGACGTTCTCGTTGTCCTCGCCGGCGAGCAGGGCCAGCAGCAGGTGGGCGGGGGTCAGGTCGACGTGGCCGTCCTTCACGGCCCTGCTGGTGGCTGCGTTCAGGGCGTCGCGGCTCTTGTTGGTCAGCTCGGCGTCCACTCTCGGCTTCTCCTCTCCGACGGGGGTGCGTAACTCTGACAGCTACAGCGTCTGCAAAGTTGAGTCTATTCCACTCAAGGCAGAGCCGTGCACGCTTCCTGCGTACTCTTCGGCCCATGTCCCATGACGTACTCAACCCGACGCCCGAGTACCTCGCCTTCTGGCGGGAGCGGCACGTCTGCACCCTGACCACCCCGCGCCCCGACGGCACCCCGCACGTGGTGCCGGTGGGCGTGACGTACGACCCGGTGGCGGGGCTGGCCCGGGTGATCAGCAACAGGCACAGCAAGAAGGTCCGCAACATCCTGGCGTCGCCCGACGGCGCGGCGCGGGTGGCGGTGTGCCAGATGGAGGGGCGGCGCTGGGCCACCCTGGAGGGCCGGGCGGTGATCCGCACCGACGCGGCGTCGGTCGCCGAGGCCGTGGAGCGCTACGCGGAGCGCTACGGGCGGACGCCCTCGCCCAACCCCGACCGGGTGGTCATGGAGATCACCCTCGACCGGGCGATGGGCCGGGCCTGAGGTCCGGCACGACGGGGCCAGGGCCGCGGGGACCTGGGCCGGGACCGGAACACGGCCTGTTGATTGTCCGGTTCAACCACTGGACGCGGACATCACAACGGCGCCATCGTGGTCAGGTCCACGATGGCGCCGTTGTGTGGGGGAAGCACCTGAGCGATCTGCAACGACGGGGGGATCGCTTCAGGCACTGCGGGGGGTGGCGGCGGTGATGTCGGGTTCGAAGAGCTGGTGGTCGCGCTGATCGAGGTTGACGAAGACCATGCCGTACCGCACTTCGCAGCGGACCGGCTGCGGTGCGCCCCGGGGGCGGCGCAGGCAGCGGTAGGCGCGGACGTCCTCGTCCTCCTCGCGCACGACGACGATCGGCTGGCCGAACAGGGTGACCATCAACGAATCGCCGGCGTAGGGAATGGCGGTGGCGAGATCGATGAACTGCCACCCGGACCGGTACGCCGAGGCCATCTCGCGTCGGAAGTCTCGGTCGTCGGGGGTCATCAGAGCGCCTTCACGGGTGCGGTGTTCCAGCCGCTGTCGGGCTCTCCGGCCTGCCCGGCGGGCGCGGTGTTCCAACCGCTGTCCACCGGTGCGCTGTTCCAACCGCTGTCCGTCTTGCCCGTCGGACCCGTCGGCACGATGTTCCAGCCGCTGTCACTGGCCAGAGCGCTCCCCGCATCGCCATTGACGGCGCTGACTGCCCCAAAAACCGCAACAGCGGAGAAAACAACGGCAAGCGCCGAGCGAAGCATTCTCTTGTACATGGTCGGCTTCGTCCTCACTTGATGGAATCCTCTCCCCCGCACGTCAGACCATGGCTCATTCAGGCACGTTACGGCCACAGGGACGATGCATCATGTTCTTGCATGTTCAGGACCCTGGGGGGTGGAGATTTGCCCATAAACGACACAAACCCGACACATCCCCACCCCGTCACGTCCATGTGCGACGAGGGGGCACGACTTTACGCGGCGGCGCTCAGCGCCGGCCGGGTACCTCGCAGCGAGGTGGAAAACGTCCCCTGCCTGCTCGAATTCGCTCTGCTGCGACCCGACCCGGATGACGCGAACCAGCTCCGCGCGGTTCCCCCGGCGGTCGCCCTGGCGCAGCGTCTCCATCCTCTCGAACGGGAGATCCAGGACCGTCGGCGCAGCGCCGTGGACCTCACCGATGCATTCGAGCCGTTCCTGACCATCAGTGCGCAAAACCCCGCGAACACCCACGCCATCACGGTGCTGGAGGGCTTCGACCAGATCAACGCCGCACTCGACCTGGCCACCGCCGAGTGTCACACGGAAATGCTGACGGTCCAGCCCGGCGGCGCCCGCCCCTCCTTCGCCCTCAGCGAGGCCCTGGAACGGGACGCCCCGCTCATCGACCGCGGCGTGAGCATCCGGACCCTCTACCAGCACACCGCGCGCCACAGCCAGGGCACCCTCGCCTACGTCGACCGCATCTCCACGGGCAAGGTGGAGATCCGCACCCTCGAAGAACTCATCGAGCGGCTGATCGTGTTCGACCGCACCGTCGCCTTCATCCCCGTCAGCGACGACCGCCGCGTGGCCCTGGAGCTGCGCCACCCCGGGCTCGTCGACTACCTCATCAAGGTCTTCGAGCAGCTGTGGCGGCGCGCCGTACCGCTGAGCCAGGAGGTCACGTACACGCACATGCCCGACGGGATCTCGGGCGTGCAGCGCTCCATCGCCCAACTGCTCGTCGAGGGGCACGTGGACGAGGCGATCGCCCGCCGACTGGGCATGAACGTACGGACCTGCCGCGCGCACATCGCGAAGCTGGCCACCGCCCTCGGCAGCGGCAGCCGCGCCCAGCTCGGCTTCCTCATCGCCCAGTCGGGCATCCTGCGCGACTCCTCGGGCCCGCCGCCGCTCCCGGAGCCCTGAGGGGCCCGTGAGGGGCCGTCAGGGGCCCTCCGGGCCCGCCGCACAGGGCCGGACACGGGAAGGCCCCGCCCGGAGCGTTCCGGGCGGGGCCTTCCCGCTTGTCGCGTGCCGCGCGGCGCCGTCAGTCGAGCGGGCGCTTGGGGCTGGGCCGCCAGACGACCAGGGCACTGCCCGGCTGCGGCGGCTGATACGGGACCAGGTCGCGCCGGTACGAGGCGTGCACCTGGGCCTCGCGGGCCTGGAGGGCGGCGGCCGCCCCGTCCACGGCCGAGGACAGTTCGGCGACGCGCTGCTGGAGCGCGGCCACCTGGTTCTCCAGTTCGATGATCCGCTTGATCCCCGCGAGGTTGATGCCCTCGTCCTGGGACAGCGCCTGCACGGTGCGCAGGAGCTCGATGTCCCGGGCCGAATAGCGCCGGCCGCGGCCGGCCGTGCGGTCCGGGGAGACCAGGCCGAGGCGGTCGTACTGGCGGAGGGTCTGCGGATGCAGGCCCGAGAGCTGGGCGGCCACCGAGATCACGTAGACCGGGGTGTCGTCGGTCAGCTGGTAATGATTCCTGCGGCGGCCGTCCATCTCATGCTCCCTTCACGGACTCGAACAGCGCGGCGCGCGGGTCTTCGGCCCCCGTCGCGTCGCGGTACATCTCCAGGGCCTCGCGGGCCTTGTCGGACAGTTCGGCCGGGACCGTGACCTCCACCGTGACGAGCAGGTCGCCGCGGGTGCCGTCCTTGCGGACCGCGCCCTTGCCGCGGGCCCGCATCGTACGGCCGCCCGGGGTGCCCGGGGGGAGCTTCAGGGTGACCGCGGGGCCGTTCAGGGTCGGGACCTTGATCTCGGCGCCCAGCGCGGCCTCGGCGAAGGTCACCGGGACCGTCACCGTCAGGTTGTCGTCCTTGCGGCCGAACACCGGGTGGGTGTCGACGTGGACGACCACGTAGAGGTCGCCCGCCGGGCCGCCGCGCTCGCCCGGAGCTCCCTTGCCGCGCAGCCGGATCCGCTGGCCGTTGGACACGCCCGCGGGGATCCGGACCTGCATGGTCCGCGAGCTGCGGGCGCGCCCGCTGCCCTTGCAGACGTCGCAGGGGGTCTCCGCGATCAGGCCGCGGCCCTTGCAGTCCGCGCAGGGGTCGGTCAGCGAGAAGCCGCCGCCGCTGCCCCGCGAGACCTGGCCGGTACCGACGCAGGTCGGGCACACCCGGGGGGTGCCGTTCTTGTCACCGGTACCGGAACAGGCCTTGCAGGGGGCCTGCGAGGACATCCGCAGGGGGACGGTCGCGCCGTCCACGGCCTCCGTGAAGGAGAGCGTGACCTCGGACTCGATGTCCTGGCCGCGGCGCGGCTGGGCGCGGGTTCCCGCGCCGGGGCCGGTGCCGCGGTTGAACAGACCGCCGAAGACGTCGCCCAGACCGCCGCCGAAGCCGCCGCCCGGACCGCCCTGCTGCTGTCCTCCGAAGAGGTCGCCGAGGTCGAAGTTGAACGAGCCGCCGCCCCCGCCCGGACCGGGGCGGAAGCCCCCGTTGCCGAACAGGGCGCGGGCCTCGTCGTACTCCTTGCGCTTCTTGGCGTCGCCGAGGATGTCGTTCGCCTCGGAGATCTCCTTGAAGCGCTCCTCGGCCGAGGCGTCGCCCTTGTTGGCGTCCGGGTGGAACTCGCGCGCGAGCTTCCGGTACGCCTTCTTGATCTCGGCCTCGGTCGCGTCCTTCGGGACACCGAGGACCTTGTAGTAGTCCTTCTCGACGAAGTCCTTCGTGCTCATCCCCGGTGGCCCTCCTCTCGGTTCCCTACATGGTGGACGTCAGCCCTTGTCGGGGGCATCCGTGTCCTTGTCGGACGGCGTGTCGCCGTCTGCGGACTCGGACTTGGCGGCGGGAGCCGCGCCCGGCTGGGGCTCGGCCACCGCGACCCGCGCGGGGCGGATCGTGCGCTCGCCGATCCGGTACCCCGGCTGCAGGATCGCCACGCAGGTCGTCTCGGTGACGTCCGGCGCGTACGAGTGCATCAGGGCCTCGTGGATCGTCGGGTCGAAGGGCTCGCCCTCCTTGCCGAACTGCTGCAGCCCCATCTTGGCGGCGGCGGTCTCCAGCGATTCGGCCACCGACTTGAAGCCGCCGACCAGTTCGCCATGCTCCCGCGCCCGGCCGATGTCGTCCAGGGTCGGGAGGAGTTCCGTCAGCAGGGACGCGACCGCGATCTCCTTGACGGCGATCCGGTCCCGCTCCACGCGGCGACGGTAGTTCTGGTACTCCGCCTGGAGCCGCTGGAGGTCCGCGGTGCGCTCGGAGAGCGCGGTACGGGCCTGGTCCAGCTGCGCCAGCAGAGCCACATCTGCTGCTGCGGAGTCCCCGGCCGGGGCCGCCTCCCCCTCCGGGGAGGAGTCGGCGGCCTTCGGCTCGGCGGCGTCGTCAGGCGTGCCGTCGGCGGGGACTTCGGGCTTCTCGTCAAAGCCCGGGGTCTCCTCCGACATCAGGCAGCGCCACCCTTCGGCTTCTCGTCGTCGACGATCTCCGCGTCGACGACGTCGTCGTCGGCCTTGGCCTGGCCCGCGTCACCCGCGGCGCCACCGGCCGCCTGGGCGGCCTGGGCGTCGGCGTAGATGGCCTGGCCGAGCTTCTGGCTGACCGCGGCGAGCTTCTCGGTCGCGGTGCGGATCTCGGCGGCGTCGTCGCCCTTGAGCTTGTCCTTCAGCTCGGTGACGGCCGTCTCGACCTCGGTCTTGACGTCGGCCGGAACCTTCTCCGCGTTGTCCGCGAGGAACTTCTCGGTCTGGTAGACGAGCTGCTCGCCCTGGTTGCGGGACTCGGCCGCCTCCTTGCGGCGCAGGTCCTCGTCCGCGTACTGCTCCGCCTCCTGGCGCATGCGGTCGACCTCGTCCTTGCCGAGCGAAGAGCCGCCGGTGACGGTCATCTTCTGCTCCTTGCCCGTGCCGAGGTCCTTGGCCGTGACGTGCATGATGCCGTTCGCGTCGATGTCGAAGGAGACCTCGATCTGCGGGACGCCACGCGGGGCCGGCGGCAGGCCGGTCAGCTCGAACATGCCGAGCTTCTTGTTGTACGCCGCGATCTCGCGCTCGCCCTGGTAGACCTGGATCTGCACCGACGGCTGGTTGTCCTCGGCCGTCGTGAAGATCTCCGACCGCTTGGTCGGGATGGTCGTGTTGCGCTCGATGAGCTTGGTCATGATGCCGCCCTTGGTTTCGATACCGAGGGACAGCGGGGTCACGTCGAGGAGCAGGACGTCCTTGACCTCACCCTTGAGCACGCCCGCCTGGAGGGTCGCGCCGATGGCGACGACCTCGTCCGGGTTGACGCCCTTGTTGGCGTCCTGACCGCCGGTGAGCTCCTTGACGAGCTCGGCGACGGCCGGCATGCGGGTGGAGCCGCCGACCAGGACCACGTGGTCGATCTCGGACAGCTGGATGCCGGCGTCCTTGATGACGTTGTGGAACGGGGTCTTGCAGCGGTCCAGGAGGTCCGCGGTGAGCTGCTGGAACTGGGCGCGCGTGAGCTTCTCGTCCAGGTGCAGCGGGCCCTCGGCGGAGGCCGTGATGTACGGCAGGTTGATCGAGGTCTCCGTGGAGGAGGACAGCTCGATCTTCGCCTTCTCGGCGGCCTCGCGCAGGCGCTGGAGCGCCATCTTGTCCTTGGAGAGGTCGACGCCGTGACCGTTGGCGAACTGCTTCACCAGGTAGTCGACGACGCGCTGGTCCCAGTCGTCACCACCGAGGTGGTTGTCACCGTTGGTGGCCTTCACCTCGACGACGCCGTCGCCGATCTCAAGGAGCGAGACGTCGAAGGTGCCGCCACCGAGGTCGAAGACGAGGATGGTCTGGTCGTCCTTGTCGAGGCCGTAGGCCAGGGCGGCGGCGGTCGGCTCGTTGACGATGCGCAGGACGTTCAGACCCGCGATCTCACCGGCCTCCTTCGTCGCCTGACGCTCGGAGTCGTTGAAGTAGGCCGGGACGGTGATGACCGCGTCCGTGACCTTCTCACCCAGGTAGGCCTCGGCGTCGCGCTTCAGCTTCTGCAAGATGAAGGCGCTCATCTGCTGCGGGTTGAAGTCCTTGCCATCCAGGTTGATCTTCCAGTCAGTGCCCATGTGGCGCTTGACGGAGCGGATGGTCCGGTCCACGTTCGTGACCGCCTGGCGCTTGGCGACCTCGCCGACGAGGACCTCGCCGTTCTTGGCGAAGGCGACGACGGACGGCGTGGTCCTGGCGCCCTCGGCGTTGGTGATGACGGTGGGCTCGCCGCCTTCGAGAACGCTGACGACGGAGTTAGTGGTGCCCAGGTCGATGCCGACCGCACGTGCCATTTTGATTCCTCCAGCTGACTTGAGTGGAACAGGCTCAAGAATGCCCCACCTTCGCCCGTCCGTCAACAGAGCTGAGTCGAGGGGGCTCAACCTTTAGACCTTCCTTACGCGCAACCCGCGCGGGGCGGGGGCCGAGCGGGGGAACCGCGCCGCGCGGCGCGCCGGGGGCGCGGGGGCCTTCCGGCACCGTGCTGGCATGCCCCTGCTGCTGACGCTCCCCGCCCGGTGGACCCTGCCCGCCAGGCCGCCCGCCAAGCGGGTGCTCGACCTCGCCGGAGCGCTGGTACTCCTGGGGGTGACGGCCCTCCCGCTGCTGCTGACCGCCGCCCTGCTGTACGCGGCCGGCCGCGCGGGCGTCCTCGTACGGACCCCGGCCGCCGGACTCGGCGGGCGGCCCTTCCGCACCTGGCGGCTGCGCACCGAGGGTGCGAGCCGGGTCGGCGCGGCGGTCCGGCGCTGCGCGCTGGACGGGCTGCCGCAGCTGCTGAACGTGGTGCGGGGGGAGATGTCCCTGGTCGGCCCCCGCCCGGAAGGCGGTACGGACCGCCCGGAGCGGCTTCTCGTGCGCCCCGGTATGACCGGTTTGTGGCAGGTCAGCGCACGCTCCGACCTCCCCTGGGAGGAGATGGCCCTGCTCGACCGGCACTATGTGGAGAGCCATTGGCTGGGGATGGATCTCGCGATCCTCGCTCAGACGCCCCGGGCGGCCTACCGACAGAGGCAAGCCTGAGCGACACAGATCACCGCACGCGCGCCTACATTGCGACGCGGGGAATGGGTAACCTCAAGCCTTGACTCAATAAGTTACCGCTTAGTAAGTCCCGCCCGAGGAGCCCTTCCATGCAACTCGCCGCGATCATCGTTTCGATGGTCATCACGGTGGTAGCCGTCGCGCTGTTCGGCCGAGCCATCGCACAGATCTACCACTTCGTGCGCCTCGGCCAGCCCGTGCCCGCGGGCACGCGCACCGGCGACCCCACGCAGCGCACCGTCACGCTGGTCAAGGAGTTCCTCGGCCACACCCGCATGAACCGCTGGGGCATCGTCGGCGTGGCGCACTGGTTCGTGGCCGTGGGCTTCTTCTCGCTGCTGCTGACCATCGTCAACGCCTTCGGCCAGCTGTTCCAGGCCGACTGGCTGATCCCGATCATCGGCGACTGGCTGCCGTACGAGATCTTCACCGAGTTCCTCGGACTGATGACCGTGCTCGGCATCCTGACCCTGATCGTGATCCGGCAGCTGAACCGGCCGGGCGGGGCGGGCCGCAAGTCCCGCTTCACGGGCTCCAAGACCGGCCAGGCGTACTTCGTCGAGTCCGTCATCCTGATCGTCGGCATCTGCATCATGACGCTGCGCGCGCTGGAGGGGGCCCAGCACGGCGTCGACGGCTGGGAGCCGGGCTTCTTCGCCTCGTACCCGCTGATCGCGGCCCTCGACGGGCTGAGCCTGAGCACGCTTCAGTACCTCACCTACTTCTTCGCGGCGCTCAAGATCGTCACCTCCTTCACGTGGATGATCACGGTCTCGCTGAACACCAACATGGGTGTGGCCTGGCACCGGTTCCTCGGTTTCCCGAACATCTGGTTCAAGCGGAACGCCGACGGCGCGGTCGCGCTGGGCGCGCTGCTCCCGATGACCAGCGGGGGCAAGGAGATCGACTTCGAGGACCCGGGCGAGGACGACTCCTTCGGCGTGTCCCAGGTCGAGCAGTTCTCCTGGAAGGGCATCCTCGACTTCTCCACCTGCACCGAGTGCGGCCGCTGCCAGTCCCAGTGCCCCGCCTGGAACACCGGCAAGCCGCTGTCCCCCAAGCTCCTGATCATGTCGCTGCGCGACCACGCCCACGCCAAGGCCCCCTACCTCCTCGCGGGCGGCGGCAAGGACATGGAAGGCAACGAGAAGGCCACCGCCGAACAGCTCAAGGACGTCCCCGCCGCCGCACTGGCGGAAGCCGAACGCCCGCTGATCGGCACCGCCGAGGAAAACGGCGTCATCGACCCCGACGTCCTGTGGTCCTGCACCACCTGCGGCGCCTGCGTCGAACAGTGCCCCGTCGACATCGAGCACATCGACCACATCGTCGACATGCGCCGCTACCAGGTCATGATCGAGAGCGCCTTCCCCTCCGAGGCGGGCACCATGCTCAAGAACCTGGAGAAGAAGGGCAACCCCTGGGGCCTGGCCAAGAAGCAGCGCGTCGAGTGGACCAAGGAAGTCGACTTCGACGTCCCGATCATCGGCAAGGACGCGGAAGACCTCTCCGAGTTCGACTACCTGTACTGGGTCGGCTGCGCCGGCGCCCTCGAAGACCGGGCCAAGAAGACCACGAAGGCCTTCGCGGAACTCCTGAACATCGCCGGCGTCAAGTTCGCGATCATGGGCGGCGACGAGAAGTGCACCGGTGACTCCCCCCGCCGCCTGGGCAACGAACCGCTGTTCCAGCAGCTCGGCCAGGAAAACGTCGCGATGCTGAACATGGCCTTCGGCGAGGACGACGACGACCCCGCGACGAAGAAGCCCAAGTCCGC